>JASFZK010000109.1:0-56193 GCA_045267845.1 Bacteroidota bacterium
ATTTCTCTCACCCGAACGGGTGATTTTTATACTTTTAGAAGCTTAATTGAACAAAAAAACCTCTGAAAAATATCAGAGGCTATTTAGAAACCAAATTTCCTACCTTCAGTTTATTTATTTTCTAGTTCTTCAATTTTTATTATTAAGTCTTCAATTATTTGTTGTTGTTGCTCAATCATTTGTTGTTGCTCTTGTACTGCTTTTACTAATGGCACAACAAATTCAGCATAGCGAAGTCCATAATAGTCATTTTCATTTTTAGGGGCATCAACACCACTAAAATCGTAACCAACTTCTAACGCTGTTTGTTCTACTTCTTGAGCAATAAAACCGCTTTGGCGTATTTTTGATTTTTCAGCAACAGATTTTTGGTCGATATCTTTTTTATCTATTCCAAGAAATTCATTCTTTTTATTAACATCCAAATTGTAAGTAACAGGACGAAGAGCCATAATAAAGTCCAAACCAAGTATATCTTCTTTAACATTAATCTTAAAACGTTTATCTGAAGTATTAGTCCAGTTGGCATCACCACCAATTGAATTAACACTTGTATTTCCAATACGTACTTGATTATTTGCTGTGGTTATAGTAAGATAACCAATTGCAGTAGTATTTGCAATTGAAGGATAACTAATAGAAGGTCCTGCCTGGTAACCAACTCCCGTATTATTTGATGCAGTACTATATCTTAAAGCTCCATAACCCATCGCTACATTTTTGTCAGATACTATGGCATTATTTAAAGAAAGATTTCCAATTGCTGTATTATATTGACCATTGGTAAGAGATGGCATTGCGGTATAACCAACTGCTGTATTTTGAATACCAGAATTAACAGCACTCATAGATTGATAACCAACTGCGGTATTTCTATCACCTCCTGCATTACTTTTAAGTGCCTCATATCCAATAGCTGTATTATAGTTTCCTCCGCTATTGTTAGTGTATAATGCCTGATACCCAATTGCCACCAAACCACTGCTAGAAGTTGATGTGTTAAGAGCCTGATAGCCAACAGCAACATTATTTGTACCGCTTGTATTTGCAACTAAAGCTGATGAGCCAATTGCAGTATTATTTGATCCTGTATTGTCATTAAGTGCCTGATACCCCATAGCAGTATTTTCATTACCACTAACATTTGTAGCAAGCGACTGATGACCAAAGGATGAGTTTTTTGAACCACCTTCGTTATTATCTAAGGTTTCATAACCAAAGCCTGAATTTTCAGTTCCGCTGGTTACATCATTTAACGAAAATGCTCCAAAAGCTGAATTGTAATTTGCACTTGCTGGTCTGTAAAGTGCCTTATAACCAACAGCGGTATTGTAATCACCAGTTGATAAAGTTCTAAGAGCATCTTTACCAACACCAGTATTTCCATTTCCATCATCGTTTGTGTACAATGCTTCACTTCCTATTGCAGTATTATCAGAACCGTTTGAATTACCTAATGCCGTTGACCCAACTGCCACATTATCAACTCCATTTACATTTAAATACAATGTAGATATTCCAACCCCTACATTACTATTAGCTCCATCGTCAGAATCTCCAGCAGCATTTCCCAGAAAAACACTACTTCCATCACTTATGGCATCACTTAGATTATTTATTGCCATACCTGACAATGTACCTGTAACATCTAAATCACCATTTATACGAACAAGGTTATTGTTAAATTCCCCATAAATTAAAGGAGTTGCTGAATTTGAATTTTCAATATAAAGTTTATTGTCACCTGTTTCATTATATCCTGACTGATAGCCAAGGAAAATATTGTTAGATCCGGTTGATGTATATCCTGACTGACATCCAAGTGAGGTATTATTAACGCCAGTAATATTTGCTTCAAATGAATAAGCACCAACTGCTGTGTTTTTTTCTCCTGTTGTATTATGCAAACTTTGTGCTCCAAATGCAGAATTGAAATCGGATGTTATATTATCCTGTAAAGCCTCCCAACCAATGGCACTATTGTTTTGTCCGGTAGTTACAGCATACATTGAATATCCTCCAACACTAGTATTATATCTTAAACCACCACCATTTTCTCCTGACGAACGTCCTAAATAAACACTTGCTATGTTTTCAACACCATCACTTAAGTCGTCAATACCTAAGGCCTCTGCTCCTACCAAAGCCCAACCGCTATCGTAATAATAAAAACCTGAGATACCATCGGTTTGATAAATCATGAGCCCTGTTGCAGGAGATAATATATCGCCACGCTGACTGCTTGTCATCCTTGGAATAAGGAATCCTTTAGATGTTGAACTAACATCAAGCATTGCAGAAGTTTCTGGTATGTCACCATCATCATTTATAGCAACCTGTGCAAACAATGTGTTTGTAAAGAAAGCGGAAATACCTACGAACATTATGAGAATAAATAAATTATGCCTTTTCATCTTTTTATGGTTTATTAAAATTATGAATTTGAAAGGCAAAATTATCTCACTCCTCAATTAATAACAATGGGGAGAACTACTACATTTTAAATTTAATGAGTAGTTAATGGGGGTTTTTACGTACATAAGTAGTATTGAATACTGGAACTAAATCTCTACCAGTTTATTTTTTATGGCAAAAATTACTGCTTCAATCATATTTTTAGAACTGGTTTTTTGTACTATTGCTGCTCTATGCTTTTCAACAGTACGATCGCTGATAAAAAGTGATTCAGCAATTTCGTTAGTGGATTTGCCAAGACAAATTTCGTTTAACACCTCTTTTTCTCTTACCGATAGCTCAATCCTAATTTGTTGTTGTTCTCTTTCTTCTTCTTCAAAAATACCTGACAGTTTCTCTACTAAATCCCTAGAAATAATATTATAATCGGATGAAAATACTTCAATGGCCTTGCCTAATTCTTCAAGGTCTGAGGTGCTCAAAGCAATGTCTTTTAATGAATAGTTATCACTACTAAGATTAATTATGCTGCCAACAACACAATCAACACCTTTAAAGTAAGAGTAACCACCAATAAGTTTCAAGGCAATCTTTTTTTGAAATTTGTTTCGTACAAAAATCTCAATATTAAATTCTTTTTCATGATTTGAAATGCAATCATCCATTTTTGCTTTTAGACGAAGTTTATCTTTTTCTTCTGTAAAATCAAGAAGGCATTTGTTAAGCATCTCAACCTGGCTATGACCAAAAAGATCTGCCATTTTACGGTTTACCACTATAAATTTTTCTTCCTGACAAACAAAGGCAGGAAATGGGCTATTGTTCAATAGGCTGTTAAATTTATCCTCACTTGTTCTTACAATTTTTTCACGTTTTGCAATCCTTGTAACCAAAGCATTATATAAATCGTTAAAGTCAAAAGGTTTTGTAATATAATCATCAACACCAAGTTGCATTCCTGCTCGAATATCAACTAATGATGTTTTGGCAGTGAGGAAAATAAACGGAATTGAATATGTTGACGTTGTTTCACTGAGAATTTTATATACCTGATAACCATCAACAACTGGTATGTTAATATCGCAAATTATAGCATCGGGCAAAGCCGAAAATGCCAATTGTATTCCTACTGCTCCATTGTTTGCATAAAAAACTTCAAAACCTTTAAGTTTTAGAAAGTTCTGTATTGTTCCGGCCAAAGCAGTATCATCTTCAATTATTAGTACTTTTTTCATTAATTTGGTATGCTTGAATAATTCTATACTTTTTCGTAAAGCAAAGTTACTTTAATTATAGTTCCTTCATTTAATTTGCTATCAACTTCAATACTGCCTCCATGAAGGTTAATACATCGTTTTACCACCGACATGCCCACACCTGTCCCCTTAATATTTACAGCATTTGATCCACGGTGAAAATCTTCAAAAATTTTCTCAATATCAAACTTTGACATTCCAATTCCCTTATCCGAAATAGATATTGCAACATTCATGTCATCAACATCCTCCATAAGAAATTCTACTTTTTTCTCACCCGAGAATTTAAGTGCATTTATTAGTAAATTTCGAACAATATGTGTGATTAACGAAGCATCCATAATTACAGCATCTTGGCTAAACCTGTCTGTAAATAATATCCTGCCTCCATATTTGGGAAGTGACTGAAGTTCATCGGATAAGCTACGGCATAGTTGCGAAAGATTAATTTTACTTGGTTTGAATTCGAGAATTGTAGTTTTATCAAGTATTTCAAAATTTTTCATCATGGCAATCATATTATTAACACCATTGCTTATATACGATACCGTTTTATTCCTCATTGCTTCATCCATACTATCATTAAAATCTCTAATCAATTGTACGTTTGACGATATTATGGCCATTGGTGTTCTAAACTCGTGACTAACAGTTGAAATAAGTTGAGTTTTTATTTTACCAAGTTCTTTTTCCTTTTCAAGTAGCTCTTTAACTTTTTTCTCGCTATGGCTGATGAGTTGTTTTTGATTCCAAATTTTTCGATATAAAAACAGTATGTAGAGCAGCAAAATCAAAAGTATAATTACTGTAATTCCAACAATGTAAATAATTGATAATCTTTCGCTACTTATTATTTTTTCAGTTGTTAGCTCAAGATCTTTCAATTTAAGTTCCTTTAACTTTTGTGATAACTCGAATCGGTTTTTAAGATTTGCAATCTTCAAATCTGTTTCTGCTTTGTACAACGAATCTCTTTTTACATCAAATAACTTTTGATAAAAAAAAGCCTCCTTAGAGTTATTGGTAGAATAATAATATGTAGCAAGCGAGCTATAAACATCTGCTTCAATTTTACTGGCATTTATTTGTTTTGCAACTTGTAATGCCTTAACAAACATTGGTAGTGCAGCATTGTAATCTTGTTCTTTTAAATAAATTATGCCCAACGAATTAGAAAAGGAAGCAATGTCATACTTGTTTCCACTTGCCAGCGAAATTGCTAGTGCTTTTTTAAGTAATGGTTTGGCTTTTTCAATATTACCTTCCTCGGCAAATACTGAACTCATCCGCTCCATAACATGTGCCTGCGAAGTAACATCACCCTGGTTTTCTGCTTCTTTTAATGCTTTATCATAATAATCCAAAGAGCTTTTGAAATTATTAAGAAAATCATAGTCGAGACCAATATTTATAAGCGCCACCAAGTAATTATGTTCATCTTTTTCGGAGATGGCTATTTGCAAAGCTTTCATATGATATTCAAGTGCCTCGGTAAAATTCCCGTATTTTGAATATACAGCACCAATGTTATTTAGTGAATAAGCAAGCTTTTTTGTAAGGTTATTTTCAACACGAAGATCATAAGACTGAATAAAATAATCCAGCGAAGTTTCATCGTCTCCTAAGTAATGATAAACAGCCCCTATGTTATTTAAAGCTGCAGCAACCCTACTTGGTTTGTTTATTTCTTCACCAATATTTTTTACTTCTTCAAAGCTCTGTAAAGCCTCAAAATAGCGCCCCATTTTCATGTAAATACTTCCCTTGTTGGTGGCAAAATACATAATCCCAACAGGATCATCTATTAAATTTGCATAATGCTTTGCCGAATCAATACTTACTACACTGTTTTCCAATTCGCCTTTTTGCTCATAAATATTACTAATCAAATCGTAGGCATCAGAAATATAGTAGAGCAACTGCTTTTCTTCTGCGAAAGCAAGCATTTCCTGAGCATAAAATAATGCTGAATCAGTTTGACTAGGTAGAAATTTATTGGAAATATTTTTAAGATATTTAATCTTAAGGGTGTCTTTTTGTTGATGTGGAACATTGATCTTAAGTCTATCAATAACACTTTGTTGTGAAAATAAATTTCCAACAATCATCATAAAAATAAAAATACCAAATACTGCTTTTTTCATTAAGATGTGCAAGGTACAAATTAATGCTGTTAAGAAAGGCTTTTACGGATTAATACAAGATGCAAATTTCATAATTTCAACCCTTGCTGAGAGCTAATCAAGTATTATAAAAATAGACTTTCTTGGCTTATTTTTTAATGCCCTGCTAATATGTCCATGACCTTTTGTATCCTCAACCAAGATTACATCGCCAGCTTTAACTACTCTTTTTTCTCCCGAGGCTACAGTTATTTCCAAGCCAGCATCGAGCATTACGATAAACTGGCATGCAGGTGCATTATGATAGTCATAATCGTAGTCGGCAGGAGTTTCCCTAAAAATAACACCCGTTGCACTAATAAGCTCTGATAATTTTCCAATGGGACCACCATCCTTAAGTTCAATCTCGGTATCCATAAAATGAGTCTCCCCATCTTTACCGGTATATAGTTTTAGTATTTTCATGATTAATACTTTTAAAGATTAATAATTACAATTTAGTTGCCAGAACACCTGTTTTCTTATACTTCTTCACATTGCCATCAATATCATATACAGTAATGAAAAATATATAAATACCCACAGGCGCTTTGGAATTATCATCCTGAATACCATCCCACGAAACACTGCCTTCAGTACCCAAATAATCATTATTTGTGAGTTTCCTTATGGGATATCCACCTGCATTAAAAACAGTTATCGACATCACATAACCAGGTGTATCAAACTTATATTTAATATTAATTACATCGTCAACCCCATCATTATCAGGCGAAAATATTTCGGGTTCAATTACAACTTCATCGTTAGTACTTATATTTGAAACATATTGCGAATTTTTGTACCCTGGTGTACCAAAGCCCACACTCTCGGCAGCCGAATGCCAATTATTAATATCACTCGAAGATACATCAGGATTAATTCGTTCCAATGCAACACCATCGTAATAAACCAGAAGAGGAAATTGCATTTCTTCGGTATAATTTAACGAATCTATAACCACATCCTCGAAAGAGGTAAGTAAAACTCTTCCATCATCATTATTGTAAGCTGGAAACGGGTCAACTTTAACCAAGGCATTGGGGCTACTAGTAAAGTATTGGTTTTTAACAATGTCGGGAGAAATGGTTAGGGCAACAAATTCATATGGCATCAATAAATATTGATAATTAACGATATTATAACTAGTCGTATCCGATGGGTTTGGTGGACTTTCCTTTATGGAGCCTATCTTAAGAGTTGACAAATCTATGATACTATTCGAACGGTTGAAAAGCTCAACATAATCAACGCCATTTGTCCATGGGTTAAAAAGAATTTCATTTATAATAACATCATTTACCAATACATCATCTGGCAAACCAAAATATATGGTTGTATCGGATTCCATATTTAATTGCATACAATTTGACAGATTCTTTTTTAAAAGTAGCTCATAAACAATCCCTTTCGCAAATTCATTTGTAAAATAAAGCTCAACTTTATTTGGCTTGTCGTCAAAAGTGAAAATATATTCGGGATTTCCAATACTTCCATCTACTATGTATGCATTAGGATTATTTAACGAAACCTCATCCATGCTTTGATTAAAATAAAGCTGCAGCGTGTTTTTGTTTACAACTTCTAATCTGGACACGGCAGGTACTAACAATAAATTATTTACAACCGAATTAACGGCTCCTGGTGTACCCCCTTTACCATCAACAGAAGCTGTCCAGTTTTCACTCCCGGAACAAACATTAGCCGAATTTTTTTGTTCAAGTGACCAGCCGCCCTCTTCCTTTTCAGGATTATTATACCAGGAATCAGTATAAGATACTTTGGAAATAATCAGATTATCATTGCTACTAAGGACCAATGTTTGCCCCGAATTTGTTAAAGTAAAAGTGCTAAATCCGTAAAATTGTCCAAACTCACCTAACTGCTCTTGAGCAGCTTCTTTGGCTACAATTAAATAACTTTGTGCTGGTAAAATAACTGAGCTAAACATCTTGTTGGTTGTGCCGATAGTTAAAGTCCAACGATCCAAATCAATATTAGATTGAGTTTTGTTATATAACTCCAAATATTCATAGTCAGGCAATGCAACCGGAGGAGTTGGGTCGGACATTATTTCGTTTATAACAACATCAAATGGCTGTGTTTTATAGTAATTAAACTCCATTTGCAGAGGGTTCATTAAATTTTCGGCAAGATCCTTAACTCCAGCTACCGACATTAAATAATTTTTACCCAATTCAAACTTGTTGTCAAACTTAAGTTTCACCATCGAAGCATCCATTTCGTCACGAAAGGCAAATGCTGGATTTCCAATTCCATCATCAACCAGATAATTATTAACTAATCCAACACTTCCTTCGTTTAGTAATTCGTTAAATTGCAAAATAGCTGTGCTATCTGTATCTGCGGCAATGCTTATTAAAATTGGTGGCTCGTTATCAATTATAAACGGCCCGGCATAAACATCATCAAAATACATTTTTGTACTATTACTGGATGTATATTTGCATAGAAATCCAATACGTGATGTTTGAGTATAGATATTGTCAACCCCCTCGGCCTCAAAAACGAAATCCTCCCCGCCAGACTGATCGACATACAATTTCCAACTGCCACCGCCATCGCGTGTAACTTTAACTCTTATTTCAAATGAAGTCGAAATTACGCCTTCAGCTCCCCTACAGACAGAAATAAACTCATCACCATCCTGCCTAAATAACTCAACGGCATCGTTACTACCCGATTCGCCAAATTGTAAAAAATATCCGTTTAACGGACTTAATAAATCTTGTTGATCGCTAACCAAATAATAACGTGCATAATTATTTGCCGAAGGACTAAATGCTAATTTTATCCAACACCTCCACTCGGTATTATCCAACATTGCATTTGCAGTCCCAAGGTAAGCCTGATTTTCTTCGGTATCATTAAGCTGAAGCTGAAATAATGAATTAACTTTAAAGAGAGATTGGTTACCAGTCCATTGAGGATTTTCAGTAAAGTTGCCATCTTCAAAATCATCAGATGTTTGCGAATAAACTAAATTTGAAAGGAGTATTAGCAATAATATAAAGGTTTGCTTCATTTTAGTATTTTTGCAGGCTGATGATTAGGTTTTTTGAATAAAGTGTAAATTTAATAAAAAAGTTGGGAACATAAAACCGTTAGCTTTGTTAAAACAGACATTAATTTCATGATTCTAACTTAAAAAAATAACCAAATGAAAATAGCTGTTATTGGTGCCACTGGATTAGTTGGCAGAGAAATATTGAAGATACTCGAAAAAAAACAGCAAAATATTACAGGATTTTTCCCGGTAGCTTCATCAAAATCTGTTGGTACAATAATCAATTTTAATGGTAAAGAATATGAGGTTATTTCTGTTGAAGATGCCATCCACAAAAAACCTGATATCGCTATTTTCTCTGCAGGAGCAGCAACATCACTATTGTGGGCACCTAAGTTTGCTGAGATTGGTACTAAGGTTATAGATAACTCATCTGCATGGAGAATGGATAAAACAATTCCACTCATTGTTCCCGAAATAAACGGAAACACTCTGGTTTCCAATGATAATATTATTGCAAATCCAAACTGTTCAACCATACAATTGGTAATGGCACTGTCACCGTTACACAAAAAATACAATATTAAAAGATTGGTCATTTCAACCTATCAGGCTGTTTCGGGAAGTGGAGTAAAAGCCGTAAACCAGTTGATGGATGAAAGAGCTGGAAAATCTGGCACCATGGCATATCATCATAAAATCGACCTAAATGTAATACCGCATGCGGGTGATTTTAACGATGATGGATATACAACAGAAGAGGTTAAACTTGTAAATGAAACAAATAAAATTCTAAACTCCAATATAAAAATAACAGCAACTGCTGTGAGGGTTCCGGTTATTTCAAGTCATTCAGAAGCTGTAAACATTGAGTTTAAGAATGATTTTGTTATTGAAGAGGTAAAACGACTACTTGGAACAATGCCCGGAGTAATCGTATTTGATTTTCCTGAAGCAAATATGTATCCAATGCCAATATTTTCTACCGGAAAGGATGATGTAATGGTGGGACGAATAAGGAGAGATAATTCACAAGCTAATAGCTTAAATTTATGGATTGTATCAGATAATATTCGTAAAGGAGCAGCAACCAATGCCGTTCAGATAGCTCAATATTTAATTCAAAATAAGTTAATCTAACATTTTGCACAATAATAATTTGAATCCTTAACCCTCGATTTAATCCTTAAATAAAACTTAACATCCATAAGTGAAAATATATAATTGCATAAAAGATTTTAATTCTGCTAAAAACACCGTTGTTACAATTGGGTCGTTTGATGGTGTTCACTTGGGTCATCAGGCTATTTTTAAACAGATGATCGAACAAGCCAAAATAATTGAGGGAGAAACTGTTGTAATAACTTTTTCACCTCATCCCCAAATTGTACTTAGTAAGGAAGATAGCGATTTAAAATTCATTAAAACTGAAAATAAAAAGATTGAATGTATAAAAAGAGCTGGTATTGATAAATTGATTATTATTAATTTTACAAAAGAATTTGCAAAGACACCGCCAGAGGTTTTTATTGTTGATTTAATTGTTAAATATATTAATCCAAAGGTATTTATTATTGGATATGACAATCATTTTGGCAACAAACGCGAAGGGAGTGTTGATATCCTTACTACCTTAAGCAAGCAGTATGGTTTTATTGTAAAAAAGGTTGAGGCTATAGTTATTGACGGTATCACAGTTAGTTCAACAAAAATTAGGAAGTTGCTCACTCAAGGCAATATCTCAATGGCAAATAAACTGCTGGGTCATGAATATTCAATAACGGGTAAAGTTGTTAGAGGCCAGTCTGTTGGACACAATTTAGGTTTTCCGACAGCCAATATTAAGGTTGCAGATGAGTACAAGCTTATTGCTGCTGTGGGAGTTTATGCCTGTAGAGTACATTGCCTCGGTCATGATTATAAAGGCATGAGTAACATTGGTTTCAGGCCAACAATTGACAATGGTGATCTTACAATTGAAGTGAATATATTTGATTTCAATAAAATTATTTATGGGAAAGAAATTACGATTTCATTTGTTGAACGCATGCGAGACGAGCACAAATTTGAAAACATAGAAGCACTTAAAGCACAATTAGCTTTAGACAAAATTAAAACACTAAACATATTATAATTACCTTCTCTAAAAACAATAAAATAAGTATTTTTAGATGCAATTTTTTATTGCATTTACATGATGAAAAGCACAAACTAAATTAATTACTCAAATAAAAAAGATGAAAAAGAAAGCAGTATTATTAACATTAATATTATCAGTATTTATAATGGGAAACATAAATGCCCAGTTTGGCATTGGGAACAGTATAAAAAATAAATACAAGAATAAATACAAAAAAGAAGCTGAGAAAAAAGGTGAAGAGCAAGCCGAAAAAGGATTAAAATCAGGCGAAGATGCCGGAATGGAACAAGCTGAAAAAGGTGAAAATGCAGGGATGGAACATGCTGAGAAAGGACTTGAAAAAGCTCAGCCTGGATTAGAAAAAGCAGAAGAAGGTATGGACAAAGGTGCTGAAGCTACAATTTTTGGACTTGGAAAATATGAAGCATTTCAAGATGATTATAAGTCTAGGCGTGATAATGCAAATCCTGATGATTACCGAAAATACCCATTCGAAACTGCGATAGTTGAATACAAATTAGAAGGAAAAATTGAAGGTGAAAAAAGTTACTATGTATATGGTGCAGGTTATAAAATGGCCGAGTATATTGTTGAAAAAAAGGGCAATAAAATAAAAGAAAACACAGGTATTATTACAATCGGACCATACACTACTACTATTGATTTTATTGAAAAAGAAGCTGTTGAAATGGAGAATCCATTTTTACTATTTTCGGCAGACCCAAATCGCGACTGGCAAAAAACTGGTGAGAATATTCTAACAAAAACTGGTTTTGAAAAAACTGGCAAAGAAACCATAATTGGTAAAGAATGTAACTTATGGGTTAACGGAAATGATAAGCTTTGGATTTGGAAAGGTCTTGTGCTAAAAATTCAAAACAGAAACAGCTCAGAAACGGCTACTAGCGTTAAAATTGATGTTACAATTCCTGCTGAAAAATTTCAAGTACCTGAAGATATTAAACTCGAAAGTGTGAATTCTGACGAATTATTTCCAGATATTACTGCTGAAGAATTTGAAGAAGAATATTACAACTCAAAAGAGGAAGAAGAAGAAATGCTTGAAATGATTGCAGATATGAGTTACTCAGAATTTAAAGCAATGGTAAAAAAAGAAGATCCTGAAATGACTGATAATGAAATCCAACAGGCTTATTTGTATCTTAAGCAAAAATCAAAGATGCGTAATAAGTAATCTGTAAAATAGAATCTGCTGAAAATTATAAATAAGTATTAAGTTATTATAATTTCAGCAGATTAATACAATATCTTACCAAATAAGATAACCTGCACAGTTAGAACCCAATATTTTCCTATTTTTATAGTCTCTTAACCCGAAATTAATGGACTATAAAGATTATTATACTGTTCTTGGTATTACAAAATCGGCAACCAAGGCCGAAATCAAAAAGGCTTATCGTAATCTTGCCAAAAAATACCATCCCGACAAAACAAAAGGCGACAAGGCTTTGGAAGAGAAGTTTAAGGAAGTTTCTGAAGCTTACGAAGTACTGAGTCACGACGAAAACAGGAAAAAATATGATCAATTAGGAGCTAACTGGAAAAATCAACAGCAAGCAGGTGGTAGTGGTGGTTTTGATTATTCGCAATATTATTCAAATCAGGGAGCACAAGGTCATCAAGGTAGTCATCAATCTTTCGAGGGTGATCCGGAAATGTTTTCAGATTTTTTCAATAATATTTTTGGCGGGGGCTACACTCAATCAGGCCAACGAAGATCAGCTGCTAGAAAAGGCTCAAATTACATGGCTGAAATGGATATGACTCTTGCTGAAGCATACCATGGCGGAACTCGAATAATAAATGTAAACGGCCAAAAATTACGTATTAAAACCAAGCCCGGCACTCGAGACAAACAAAAAATTAAACTTGCCGGCAAGGGTGGAAAGGGTACGGGAGGAGGTCCTGATGGTGATTTAATTATTACCATTATTGTTAAACCCAATCCTAATTTTAAACGTAAAGGCGATAGCTTATATACTGATCTTCCTTTGGACTTATTCACAGCCGTGCTAGGTGGAAAGGTAGAAATACCTACACTTAACGGTAGTGTTCATATGACCATCCCAAAAGGAACACAAGGAGGTAAAATACTCAGATTAAAAGGAAAAGGAATGCCAAATTATGGTAATACTAAACGATACGGTGACCTCTATGTAAAAACAAATATCACTATTCCGATTAATTTAAATAGCGAGGAAGAAAAACTATTTACACAACTAAAAAACTTAAGCCATGAACATGCTAGCTAAAATAGATGAAATAAATAGTGTACACTTTCTTTCAGAGTTTTTAAGAGCCATTATCGATACACAATTAAAACATTATGCCAGCGACCTATACCCAGAGTTGGAATTGTTTAATGAAGATATATTTAACCACTCGCTCACAAGAGCACAACAAGTTTGTACTACGCTAAACTTACCTTTACATGAGCATTTTAAAAAAGTTTATCGTACTTCGGGTAAGAATATATATTGCGATTATCGCCTGTCGCATACCGCGTATTTACTTGTTAGTATAAATGGCGATGTATCCAGCAAAAAAGTTGCTCAAATTCAAATGGAACTGGTGAACAAACTGTTAGGATAAATTGAATGAATTAGATAGAAAAAAATGAAAAAACAAATTGCCTTCGTATTCATTATAACATTTATTATTGGGATTCAACAGCTTAGCTCACAAGTGTATTCATCAACTGTTAATTTAGGACAAAAGACTCTTGCAATAAGAGAAATTAGAAGAGATGCAATAACAGGTAATATTGGATGGAATAGTTTGACCGGTATCGGAATTAGCTATCATCATTACTTAGGCAAGCAATTAGGAATTGAGGCAGGGGTAGGCTTGGCATCAACTGGTATTAAATTTGGTGGCAGGTTTAGTTACCTTTTCTCCCATAAAAACTTTTCTCCTTTCGTATCAGCAGGTTTTCTGTATGGCTTGGGGTCTGGTAATACTCAAGTAGATTACGAATTTGACGGAAATCTTTTCAAATATACCGTTAGCTCATCGCCTTATGCCCAAATTGGAGGAGGCATAGAATACATAAATAACAATGGTTTTATGTTTAGTGCAATTCTGGGATATGCAATTCTGCTCAAAAACAGTAATTACGAAATTATTCCAGGCACAGGTACTCCAACTGATGATGATATTAGAGTTTTGGATATTCTATATGGAAGTGGTTTGGTAATGGAGTTTACCATTGGCTACGCTTTTGGAGGAAAAAACATCAAGTAAAACTCATTGGCTATAAACTACATTATCCTTTAATACGTTGCTCAATAGCAGTTGTTGAGTATCCAGACAAAAACTCGATGGTTTTTATGGATCCCCCTTTTGCCATCACAATATCATATCCAACGATATCTTCCGGCTTATAATCACTGCCTTTTACAAGTACATCAGGTTGAATAATTTTTATAAGTTCCAGAGGAGTATCCTCATCAAATAATATTACAGCATCAACAAATTGAAGAGCAGCAATGATTGTTGAGCGCGATTTTTCGTTGGTAATTGGCCGATTAGATCCTTTACCTAAACGCTTTGCAGATGTGTCAGAGTTAACTCCAACAATTAATATATCGCCATTATCTTTTGCTTTGCCAAGATAATCAATATGACCCAAATGTACTAAATCAAAAACCCCATTCGTAAAAACAATTTTTCTATTATCTTGTTTCCAGCTAGTTAGACTCATGACTAGCGTAGATTGAGTAAGTATTTTCTGACTTATTTGTGATGCACTATTCATTTAATGGTTTTTCTTTTTTGGCTAAAAATCCAAGGTAAAAGTACGACAAACTTCCAATAATCACATTAAGAAGAGTTTGTCCGGCATGAGTAATTGCGGCAAATGACCCGGCAACATTAGCACTTATATTAAAAAGTTCGTGCAATACAGCTTTAACAATAAAGTGATATGCTCCAATACCTCCAGGTACAGGTGCTACAATACCAAGACTACCAATTGCAAGTATTGTTAATGCATTTAAAAAAGTAAGGTGACTTGTTTCTTCAAGCATAAAAACAGGCAGATAAACCATTACTGCATAAAACAACCAAATGATAAAAGTATAAAATAAAAAAAGCCATTTTTGACGCAATTTCATAATCGTCTTCACACCATCTAACAACCCTGATATAAATTCATTAAGCTTTTGATAAAATGGTAATTTTTTAATTAGTGCTTTAAGCTTTATAATTAGAAATACTAGAACAACAATGGCTAAAATAGCAATTCCGCTAAAAATTAATATGCTTTGTAAATTGGAAAATAAATTTAAGAAAAGCGGCCCGAAGATTTGATTTAAAAACTCACCAAGAGACTCAATTTGAAATACAATAACAAGAAATATTACCACTAAAAGGGTAATCATATCAAAAATTCGCTCTGAGATTACGGTACCAAATAATACATTAAAAGGTATTTTCTCTTTTTTAGAAAGCACTCCACATCTAACAAATTCACCCATTCGAGGAACAGCTGTGTTTGCCATATACCCAACCATAACTGCGAAAAAAGTAGTGGATAGTTTTGTTTTGTAATTAAGCGAATTAATAAGAAGATTCCATCTTAATGCACGAACAATATGAGATGCAATGGCAACTACAAGTGAAGCAATCAGCCAATAATAGTTCGCAATTAAAATATCATTCCAAACTTCTTGCATGTCGAGTTTTCGAAAACTCAGCCAAAGCAAGCCAACACCAAGGGCCAAAAAAAATAGGTATTGAATAATTGTGAAAATCTTTTTTTTCTGAATAAGTGCCAAATCGCTATTTTATTCGGTTATTATCATCAGGAAATACAATATGTGGCTTAAAAGTTTTTGCTTCTTCAAAGTCCATACTAGCATACGAAACTATAATTACATAATCATTTATAGCTACTTTTCGAGCGGCAGCACCGTTTAATGATATTATGCCAGAACCACGTTCACCTTTAAGAACATAAGTTGACAATCGCTCACCATTTGTGATGTTAAACACGCTAACCTTTTCGTTTTCAATTAAATTGGTTGCATCCATTAAATTTTCATCAATGGCAATACTCCCAATATAATTTAAGTCTGCCATAGTAACTTTGGCCTTGTGAATTTTAGATTTTAGTACTTCTATGTTCATTATCTTAGTGATATATCAGCGTAAACTAAAAATGCAAAATTATTAAATAATTCTGATATTATCTATTAATCTGACTTTACCGAGCATTACAACAATAAAACCCATGATTCCAGATGCACTATTCCATGTTTCAATTGGTTGTAGATTTCCGTCATCTGCAAGCTCAAAATACTCTAAATCAAACTCATGCATGTTATTAAACCTATCAATAACTTGTTGTCTAAGTAATTTAGGAGAAGTTAGACTACTATTGTTTTTTGCAAATTTTAACGTTTGATAAATATATGGTGCAACAGTTCTCTCTTCATCAGTAAGACGCTTGTTTCGTGAACTCATTGCTAATCCATCAATTTCTCTAACAGTTGTACATGGAACAATTTCCACAGAAATTTGCTCAATTTCAACAAGTTTTTTGATGATTGCAAGTTGCTGAAAATCTTTCTCTCCAAAATATGCTTTATGTGGAAGTGTAATAGCAAACAACTTACTAACTACGATAGCAACCCCATTAAAATGCCCAGGTCGTGATGCTCCTTCCATTACAGTTTCAAGTAACCCAAAATCATATTTCTTAATAACCTCCTGAGGGTACATTTCCGTAACTGAAGGTACAAATAGAATATCACACCCTGTTTTTTCCAACAATTCAATGTCAGCCACTAAATCTCTAGGATATTTTTCAAGGTCTTCGGGGTTATTAAATTGAATTGGATTTACAAAGATGCTAACAATCAGAATGTCATTTTCTTGTTTTGCACGGTTCATTAAATCTAAATGCCCTTTGTGTAAAGCCCCCATCGTAGGGACAAAACCAATGGTTTTCCCATCACCTCTTTGTTGATTAACAAAAGTTGTTGTATCTGAAATTTTAGAAAATGTAATCATAATATATTACAATTATGTTGGGAGATTAATGAATGGAAATTATAAATTCATAATAACAAGTAAAAACAAAAATAGCTATGACACCTCTTATCTAACTATTTTCCAAAGATCTTTTTCTAGTGATTTTTTTGGCGTTTCAACTATACGTCCAATTTCCACATCATCTCTGTAAATAATAAAGGTAGGTACCTTTTCTATATTCAGGTCCTTAATATCCACCACAATTGCCGCCTTTGTTTTATCAACAGCAATTACCTTAATGCGCTTATCGTTATAACCTGCATCGTTTAATACTTTGTAGAACCTTGGCACCTCTCGTTGGCTATCAGAACACCATGTGCCTAATACAATAGTAATTTCAATATCTCCTACCTTTTCAGAAAGTTTTGAAATATATGCCTCATTTGGCTTATAAACATCATACTGACTTTTAAAGTAGATACCGTACACATCTTTTTCAAGACCATTTCTATCACAATAACCAATGAGCATTTTGGTTTTTGTATTTGGATCTACAACCATGCTATTCAACATTTGCGCTGTGGTTTGTAGACCTGAGAGTACTATTAGTAGAATTACTATTATCTTGATTTTCATTTGATTATAATTTATATCCTAAATTTGCCAAAAGGAACTCTCATGCAAAAAATGATAATTTTCACATGAGAGTTCTTTAATGTATTTTAACAGAACGCAAAATTAGGCGAAATCTTTTAATGAAGCCATTTTCGTTACCTAATTTTTTATTCAATTATATAAGTGAAAACTTAACCGGCAGTGTAAATTTTACCCTAACTGGTCGGCCATTTTGTAAGCCACTATCCCATTTTGGCATCATTTTTACGACACGAATAGCCTCCTCGTCACATCCTCCACCAATACCTCTAAGCAAAATTATATTTGTAATTGAGCCATCTTTTTCAACTATAAACTCCACATATACTTTTCCAGAAATACTAGCTCCTCTAGCTAATTTGGGGTAAGTCATGTGATTATGTAAAAACTTCATCATAGCAGCATAACCACCAGGAAACACAGGCTTTATGCTTGGAAAGTAAGTAAAATCAGGTTCATCTATCTCCGGTTCATCATACATAATAGGTTCCCATTTTTCAACAGGACTATCTGGCTCATCATTTACATCAATTTCAATATCTCCATCATCAACTTCATTTGTAAAATCAATTACGATGGAAATAATTGGCTTTTTAACTTCAGGAGGCTTTTTATGTTTTGTTCGAATGACAAAATCTGTTGGAATTTCTATTCCTTCCCGATCTAAATCATCAATCACATACTTTTCGTAGGTTCTAAATTCGAAGGCATAAAGTACTGTCAATAATGCGATAACTACTCCTAATTGAAAGAAAATAAGTTTCTTCCCTTCAAGGTCTGACTTTTCGGTTTTTCTTGTTCTCATGATAGTATGTGTTAGTTCATCTGTTAAAAACCAACAACTGTGCCACTATTAAAAAAAAATGAAAACCAATCAATAAAACATATTAGAAAAATTGAATAATTTTTTTGTATAGCTCCTCTAAATCAGGCGGTTTGGTAATGTAGTCGTTCATTCCAGCATCCAGAACTTTTTCTCGAGTTTCGGGTAAAGCATCAGCCGAAAGAGCAATAATTGGGATATTATGATTACGTACGTTTACCTCTTTACTACGAATTTTTCGGGTTGCTTCGAAGCCATCGCATACGGGCATTTGTAAATCCATACATACTAAATCAAAGTCTTCTTT
The DNA here is from genome assembly GCA_045267845.1 of Bacteroidota bacterium. Lineage (GTDB taxonomy): Bacteria > Bacteroidota > Bacteroidia > Bacteroidales > F082. Next base: position 18,783 of record JASFZK010000109.1, read on the forward strand.
ACCTAATATTTCAATAGCTTCTTGCCCATTGGAAACTATTTCGTGAGGGTTATTCCATTTATTAAGAATCTGCTTTATTACCATTTGATTTATTCGCTGATCTTCAACAACAAGAATCTTAATTTCTTTAAGGGACTTGCTAAATTTTTTGGATTTAGCTTTTTTAGTTTTAATAATCTTGTCGGCAATAGTGAATGGAATATTAAGTGTGAATACCGAGCCAATACCCTCTTTGCTTTCAACATTAATTGTTCCTCCCATTAAATCAACCAGCTTTAACGAAATAGCTAAGCCCAAACCCGTTCCTCCATAATTGCGGGTAGTAAATAAGTTGGCTTGGGTAAAACTCTCAAAAATTGTGTCGAGTTTATCGTCAGGGATTCCAATTCCCGTATCTATAACTTTAAAACACAAAGTGAGTCTGTCTTCCGAAATAACATCAGCTACTGAAATATTGAGCTCAACTTTACCTTTATGTGTAAATTTAACAGCATTACTCAATAGGTTAAGAAGTACCTGATTTAACCTGTAAGGGTCGCCAATCAAACCTTTGGGCACATTATTTTCGGCGGCAATTACTAAACGTACTTTGTTAGATATTACCTTGTTTTCTACAGATTTCCGTATAAGGTTTAGTTGTTCGTCAACTAAAAAGGGTATGGACTGAATGTTAACTTTGCCAGCATCAATTTTCGAAAAATCGAGAATATCATTAATTATGACAATCAAATTTTCAGATGAAAGCCTAATTATTTTTAGATTTTCTAAATCCTGACCTTCAAAACCAGCGTCCATTAAAATTTCGGTAAGACCCATAATTGCATTCATGGGTGTTCTTATTTCATGACTCATGTTAGAGAGAAAATCAGATTTTATCTTAGCTGCATTTTCAGCTATTCGTTTGGCAGTAACAAGTTCTTCTTCTGCAAGTTTTCTTGATGTAATATTTAACGATGTTCCAATAAGTTCGATTGGTTTACCATCTGCAGAACGCCTAAAAATTGTACTATTATCGAGAAACCATTGCCAATTTCCCTTTGCATCCTTAAGACGGTATTCAAGCTCTAAGGTAATATCTTCAACACTTGCGCTAAGCTCAAACAAAAAATTTGCAAGATTTTCCTTGTCGTCTTCATGAAGTATTTTTGTAAAAATCCCTTCACCAAAATCCTCAATTTGCTCTACAGTATATCCTAAATCAACAAAAACACTGCGGTTTGAGTAGATATCTCTTTTATTAATTGGGTCGTAAACAAAAATTATATTGGGAGACGAATTTGTAACTGTATTAATAAATCGTTGATGCTCTTCTAGTTTTTTCTGAATTTCAAGTTTTGCTTCTTCAGCTTCCTTTTCCTTAGAAATATCATTCATAATGGTGAGATACTTAATGGGATCACCATGTTTATTTTTAAGAGGTACTATAGTTACTCTTGCCCAATATTCGGTTCCATCCTTTTTAAGGTTCTTCATCTCCCCTTTCCAGATATATCCACTGGAAATTTGTTTCCAAATCTTAAAAAAGAAATCTCTGGTATGATCGGTAGAATTAAGAATCCGATGACTTTTTCCAATAACATCTTTTCTTGAAAACCCTGTTATATCTATAAATTGATCATTAACAAAGCGTACATTGCTATTGTAATCACTTATGGTAACAATTGCCGAGCTGTTAAGTGCATCTTTGAAATATGACAGTTCTCTAAATGATTCTTTAGCACTGAGTTCAAGCGTTCTTTCCAACTGTATATAACTCTCATCAAAGTCCTTATACGCATCATCAATTGAACTCAGAAATGTGTCAATATCATTATTATTAACATATTCTGTAGGAAGATATTTTTTAATCTGTCTTTTTAATAATCGATGCATATTACTAACAATGGGTAGTTAACTTACAATATTGGTTGGTTTAGTTGATCGATTTTCTTACTGCTATTTATTCTATCTCTGTAAAAGTAGTTATTGTCATTGTTTGGTTGTGAAGCTCACAAACTGCATCCTTTAAAAATGGTGCTATTTCGCCATATGAATAAAAGCCTGCGATAGTAACCGGACCGCCAAACACATCTTTAACGGCTTCAACTTCCTCCTCAACCATCTGTTTTAAAACAAGTTTTCGCCCAACACAACTTATTAAAATTGCCAATTCAACATCAGCACCTTTGAGTGGGACAAGACTTATATTTGCCGCATCTTCGGCTCCATTAATTAATCTATCAACATTGGCTTTCATAAATTTAACAGATGAGCCTTCGGGCAAATCGCCAGCGAAAGTAAGGCTTTGTGCTTCCTTATCTATTGCAAGAATGGTTCTAACAACTGGTTCTTCATCATAACTTGTACGTAGACTAAGTGGGAAAAGTAATCCAGAAGCTGGTAGATCTTTAGCCTTATCGCCTAAAAAAGATTCATATAATTCGAGGGCGGGCATATTATCAATTTCGTATAGAACATTTGCCTCCGACTTGGTTACTTGTCTTTCAATTCCGAAACTATCCCAACCACCAAGTGAGCCATAACTTACTTTAATTTTATCACCATAAAACCCAAGGGCAGTTACTATTTTACTTTGAGCCAATTTATTATTTCCTATTACATAGGTATTATTAAAATCAGCCCCATCACCAGCCAACCCGCCTGTTACATTTACCTTGCGAGGAAGTGCTTCTCTTATTCCGGCAACAAGCTCAGAGCCATTTACATTTAGTCCATCCGAAAGAACAAAAATATGTTGCAGCGCATTAAAGTCAAACTTCTCAATAAGCTCTTTACCAGCTTTTCTACTATCTGCAACAGCATCAATATGAATTGAATTATATACAATTTTAGTATTGTTAAATTTCACGGCAGTTGCCACCAACGAATTATCATAAACATTTATATCACCAATTTCACCAGCGGTTGAACATCCTGTAATAATCGCATCAGGATATTCATTTCTAAAATTCTCTACAATACCACTATTATTTAACATTAACGGGCTTCCAAATATCAAAATTAGCTCAGGATTGAAACTAAAGTTTCTTGTTTCTTCCTCAAAATTACCATCTATGGATTTAAAAATAAGCTGTTCTGTTTTCATAGTTTTTCAGGATTACTAGGTTTGTTATAGTGGCTGAATTTACAGCACAACGAACAACAAATTTAAAAAAAATTAATACATTAACAAGGGCAAAATTGAATCTAGACTTAAATACTTTAGTTTTGCAGAAAAAATTTATTTGAACGAAGAAATCTATAAATACAACGAACCACTTAAAAGTGACTACGAATCATTGAGCAGAAATGAGCTGGAAATTAGACTTCATACATTCATTTCAAACCTGTTAATAACTGATTTTGAAAAACTATGCAATTTAATTTATCGCCACGATGTTTCGGAAACCAAATTTAATGACGCTTTAAATATACCCGGAATTGATGAACAGGCATTGATAATTACACATTTGGTAATTGATAGGGAAATGGAAAAAGTAAAAATGAGGCGTGCATATAAAGAATACAAAGAAGAGCAAAAGCGTAAATCAATTGATAATAATTAAACCATGGATACAGGTACCATAGCATTTGCATTTGGATTAACTCTTTTTGCTGGATTATCAACAGGAATTGGTAGTGCTATTGCATTTTTTGCGAAAAAAACCAATACTGGATTTTTATCGGCAGCATTAGGCTTTTCAGCTGGTGTGATGATTTATGTATCCTTTGTGGAAATATTTGTAAAAGCGCGAATCGAAATCACCTCCGAGCTGGGTGCAACACAAGGTTATTGGGTTACAACGTTGGCTTTTTTTGGTGGTATATTATTTATTGCAATAATTGATAAGTTAATTCCATCCGTCGAAAACCCTCACGAAATGCGTAAGGTTGAGGATATGGATAAAGACAAGCCAAAAGATTCAGACAAACTCATGCGCATGGGATTGTTTACCGCATTAGCAATCGCAATTCATAATTTCCCTGAAGGATTGGCAACATTCACTGCCGCACTGACCGACCCACATTTGGGAATAGCCATTGCTGTTGCCATTGCAATTCATAATATTCCTGAAGGTATTGCTGTTTCAATACCAATTTTTTATGCCACCGGTAGCCGTAAAAAAGCATTTTGGCTATCCTTGGGTTCTGGACTTGCCGAACCAGTTGGAGCAATAATTGGTTTTTTATTACTCATGCCATTCTTAACTCCTGTGGTATTTGGAGTACTATTTGCTGGCGTTGCTGGTATTATGGTATTTATTTCACTTGATGAATTACTACCTGCTGCCGAAGAATACGGTGAGCATCATCTATCAATTTACGGACTAATTGCTGGGATGGGAGTAATGGCCATTAGCTTACTAATGTTTGCTTAGCAGTAAAATCTGGTTTTTTGGGTTTCGTTAATAAAAAATCCGCTGAAATATTTTATCTTATTATAATTGATAAAATTCCATTCAGCGGATATTATACTAACCCATCATAGAATATTGTAATATTAGATATATCTTTTTCACATACTCTTCTTCATAATTTAGTTCCGTAGCTACAGCTATGCAAAGAAATTATTCATCAATTAGGTGCAAAATATGCTATCTACTAAATACAAAATCCTATCACGGGTTAGTATAAATGTTTGGATAGTTTATTTATCCAAAGGCAACATTACAACCTCAACATTTTTACTATTCTTAAATATTTTTTCGCTGAACTTTTGAATTTTCTCAGGAGTCATTCCCTTTACAATTTCCTCATAGTTAGCAGCCGAAATAGTATTTAGTCCATTTTTATCAATGGAAACCAGTGAGCCTAACCAAAAGCTATTTTCCTTTAGTTTTTCTTCGCGAGTTTTTAAGAAATACTCAATAGTTTTATGAACATCAACTTCAGTAGGTCCTGTTTTTTGAAGATTTTCAACTTCAGCATAAATAATAGACATTAAGTACTCAGCACGCTCAGGGTCACAATCAAACTTCATGTTAAGTTTAAAACCTTCATAAGGATATTTAGTTGTTGATGTCCAAACGCCAACACCGTAAGTACCACCTTCTTCTTCCCTAATGGTTTCGGTATATCTTAAGCTTAGCATGTACTTTATCGCTTTCAAATACACCAAGTTTTCGGCAGTATAATCAAAGTCATCATTGTAATTTACAAATACCGTAGCTTTTGGGATTTCCATGGAAACTTTAAACTCATTTTCAGCATTAGCTGCAGGTGGACGAACATTATTATCCTTCCATGTTTCATTTTTTGAGCTGGTTGTAAGTCCTCCAATATATGTCTCCACCAATGGCTTTAATTTTGCCTCATCAATATTACCAACAAAATAAAATCTAAAATCAGCACCATCGCTAAACCTATTGTTATATATTTCAACAACTTTTTCAAAATCAACTTTGTTTAGTTTGTCAACATTCATAGGTGTTCGTCGTGGGTTTCTATCAGCCATTAAAAACTGAATGGAGTCATTTGCAATGGTTCTTGGATCGGTACTAGTATTTTGAAGCCATGCAATAATACGGCTCATGTATGCACCACTAGCCTCTTCATCAAAACGAGGTTGCTCAATATACAAGTATAATAACTGCATAAATGTTTCTAAATCCTGTGGTGAAGTTGAACCCTTTAAACCTTGAGTTGTGTTATTAATATATGGATTAAGTCGTAGAACTTTACCAGCCATCATTTTTTGTAATGATATATTATCAAATTCACCCACACCACTTTGTGAAACTATGGTTGTTGTAAAATCAGCCGAAGGAAGACTTTCCACATCAACCATCGAGCTGCCTCCAAAACTAAATGCCTCAAATAGTATCTCATCTTCTTTAAAGTCGGTTTTCTTTAGTATAACCTCGGCTCCATTTTCCAGTATCCATGTTTTGGTACCAAGTTCATCATTTGTTTCGGTACCAATTATTTTTGACCCTGTGGGAATTTCGGCAACTAGTGGTTTATCAGAAACAGCATCAACATATGCTTCTAGTTCAATCCCCTTTGTATTTTCAATAATGTCTAGTATCTCTTCTTCAGTTGGTAGAGTTACCCCTTCTTTTTCTACTCCGCTAATGGAAACAACAATATTTTCATCAGTAATCCATTTTGCTGGTAAACTATTTATCTCGGTCAACGAAATTTGAGGTAAGGTTTCTTTTGCAAAATCATATTCAAACTCAATACCTGGGGTTGGCTCGTTTGTAAGGAAGTTTGAGAAATATTCCCAAACATACTTGTTATTTTTTTGCTTGTCCTTTTCCTTATATGCTTTTTCGTAACCACGGAGTATTTCTTTTTTTGTTCTGTCAAATTCACTTTGAGTAAACCCATGCTGACGAACTCTTTCGTTTTCGCGAAGTACATTTGTTAATGCCAACGGAATTTCGTTGTCTTTAGCCAAAGCAATTAGCATAAACGCATCTTTCGAACGTTGCATTCCACCATACATTGAGTAGCCCATAATAAATGGAGGATTTTCCTTCTGAACCAATTCATTTAAACGATTGTTAATCATTGTATTGTATAACTCCCTCACAAGCAGTTCACGCATATAATCAATGTTTTTATCAGCAGGCTCAACAATGTCGTGCTTATAATAAACTCTTATCATATTTCGCTGTGCTTCAGGGTCGGTAACTATCCCAATTAAAGGCTCTCTGTTATTCGGAATTTCAAAAACAGGACGCTCGGTTGGGTTAACAGCTTTTGGAACCGATGAAAACATGGTAATAACCTTTTCTTCCATCTCTTTGGCATCAAAGTCACCAACAATAATTATCGCTTCTAAATCGGGGCGGTACCATTCTTTATAAAACGAACGCAAAGTTTCGTAATCACAATTATCAATTACATCCAAACTACCAATTACATCACGCTTGGCATACTTTGAGCCTTTGTAAATGGTAGGCATTAGCGCTTTCATCATTCTAAAATCAGCACTACGACGCGTGCGCCATTCTTCATGAACTACCTTACGTTCCGCATCAATTTCTTCGGCTTCAAAAGCCACATAATTCGACCAATCATGTAAAATTAATAACGCCGAATCAATTACCGTACGATCATCCAATGGAACATCATTTAGGTTATAAGCAGTAACATCGGTACCCGTAAAGGCATTTACATTATGGCCAAAGGCAACTCCGTTTCGTTCAAGGAAATCAAGCACCCCTTTTTTAGGAAAATTTTTTGTTCCGTTAAATGCCATATGCTCAGTAAGGTGAGCAAGTCCATCTTGGTTATCATTCTCAAGTATCGCACCAACATTAAACACAATGTAAAAATCAGCACGCTCTTTTGGCAATGCATTTGCTCTAATATAATAGGTCATGCCGTTTTCCAGCTGCCCATATATAACTTTCGAGTCAAGGGCCAATTTATCAGAAGTTTGCGCCCATAAACTAACACTACTCAGCACCAAAATTGCACTAAGAGCCAGTATAAATTTTTTCATAATAATTAGGTTAAGTTTAAATTAAACAGTTTACAAATGTACCTTAAAAACTCAACGATTTTAAAAGATTGTTATTGTAATTTTTATGCTTTTTTATAGGCCGGCATTTCCTGCTTTCCATTTATAGTTGTTTCATACTGATTGTATTTTTGCAAAGCAATCCCGTGTCTTCCTTTGTCAGCCTCCTTTTGCTTGCAAAAATCACATCAGCATTTCAACAAGCTACCATTTCAATCAGGGCCGCAAGTAACTGCTAAACTAAAAAACTATTAATTTATTAAGCGCATCCCGAAAATTAATTAGCACAACAAAAAACCCCACATGTTAACATGCAGGGCTCCACTTAGTAGTAATAGTTGAGATAGTTATACCAAGTTGGTATCAGAATGACCGATATAAATTCAAAATATTTTTTTGTTTTACAATCTTTAAAGTTTCAGCATAGCCATAGCTACGGTTAAACTTTAAAGTGAAGTAAAAAGGAAAAAGATAAAGAATTTATCGGGTGTTTTGATATTAATTTGGTATTAATTAAGCAATTGTAATTTTACGAGTTAGTTTAGCTTCTTCATCTTTTTTCGGAAGTGTAATACTAAGTATTCCTTCGTTGTAATCAGCAGCAATACCATCAAACTTAATGCTTTTAGGCAATGTAAACGATCTGCTGAAATTACCATAAACAAACTCCTTACGTGTATAATTTACTTTTGTGTCTTCTTTTGTTTCTTCAATTTCCCTCGAAACTGTTAAGGTTTGGTTATCTAAATCAATTTTAAAATCATCTTTTTTAACACCAGGCGCGACAACCTCAAGTACAAATGTTTTTTCGTTTTCTATAATATTTACTGAAGGCACATTGCCTTTGTATCCGTTATTTAACCCATGATGAGTCTTTTCAAGGTGGTCAAAAAAGTTTGTAAATCCGGGGTGGTTAAATCTTACTAAATTCATGTTATTTTCTCCTATTTTTAGTTTTTGTCTAATTGAATTCTATTGTCCCTTTTTCAACTTCCATTCCAAAGTGACTAATTACATTATTACCTGCCTTTTTGTCATTATGCAATAAAATAATGCGTCATTTTGTCACCTCGATCATGTATTTCGCGAAAATATGGTACTACATATAAGTTTTCCAGTGCTCTTGACCTATCTTTGCAATTAAATAGCATATATAAGAATATAGTTTTGGATAAAATAGTAAACAGCCTCAAACCAAGTCGTATTATTTGGCCCATTTTTATTGGGTTAAGCGTAAGTGCATATTTAATGTACCGTAGCTTTGATGCTGATACGTTTTCGTTTTTATCGTTTACATGGCATACTTTCTTTTATATAATGGTCGCGTTGCTAATGATGGCTGTACGCGATTTGGCTTATATCTACCGCTTAATTATCCTCACCGATAAGGAAATTGGATGGCGACAAGCCTTTAATGTAATTATGTTGTGGGAATTTAGCTCCGCAATATCACCATCAGTGGTTGGTGGTACTGGGCCGGCAATATTTTTCCTTTACAAAGAAGGGCTCAGTGCTGGAAAAAGTACGGCGGTTGTCCTTACAGCTATCTTTTTAGATGAAGTATTTTTTATTGTATCACTACCAATTGTGTATTTTGTATATGGAAATGGAATATTTCCTCCAGAGTCAGTTTCAGTTGATAAAATAATTTATGCTTTTTATGGTGGATATACTGCAATAACTATCTACACATTGTTTTTAGCTTATGCTCTGTTCATTAATCCCCACATGTTTAAATCACTTATTTCATGGATTTTCCTATTCCCCATATTGGTTAGATGGAGGTTGAGAGCTCGTAAATCGGCTAATCAATTAATTCAAACCTCAAAGTCCATCAGAAATAAACCAGCCTCTTATTGGTTTAAAAGTTTTACTGCAACCATACTGGCTTGGACAGGTAGGTACTGGGTAGTTAATTTTATGCTTGTTGCATTTTTTGCTGACAAATATAGTATTGCCGATCATTTTTTAATTTACGGACGACAACTTAGTATGTGGATTATATTGCTTGTCAGCCCAACACCAGGAGGGAGTGGAATTGCAGAGTTTGTTTTTTCTGATTTCTTAGGAGAGTTTATACCTAACGATTCGTGGTATGCGCCGCTTGCAATTTTTTGGAGGCTTATTTCCTATTATCCTTATTTGATAATTGGAGTAATTATACTGCCTATTTGGTTAAGGAAGGTGTTTAGCAATAATAATAACAAGCAGTAAAATTGATGTTGCAAATGGTAGTAAACATACTATTCCCTATAAATACTAACCTCATTCAACCCATCAGAATTAATAACTCCCCTGTACATACCCGCTGTGTTAAATGTCATTGTAAAATTTCCATAACTATCCAAAGCAATCACCCCACCATCGGCACCAAGTTTTTTAAGCTTACTTAGTATTACATAATTTGCAGCCTCCTTCACCGAAACATTAGTATACTTCATGAGTGCGCTTATATCATAGGCAACAACATTTTTAATAAAATATTCACCATGACCAGTTGCCGACACAGCACATGTATTATTATCAGCATAAGTGCCAGCTCCAATTATTGGCGAATCGCCAACACGTCCTTTCATTTTATAAGTCATTCCACCTGTGGAAGTAGCTGCAGCCAAATTTCCGTATATATCAAGGGCAACAGCACCAACGGTACCATGTTTTTTATTCTCAACTTTTTGTTTGGCTTTTACTTTTTCAAAACTCTTATAACGCCTTTGGGTGAAAAAATAGCTGCTATCAACCATATCAAGACCTTGTTTCTTAGCAAACTCATCTGCACCAGCACCTGTTAATAGCACATGGTTCGATTTCTCCATAACAGCCCTTGCTGCCAGTATTGGGTTTTTTACATTTCTTACTCCTGCAACAGCTCCAGCACCACCTGTTTTGCCATCCATAATGGAAGCATCCATTTCGTTAACTCCTTCTGCTGTGAATACAGCACCTTTCCCGGCGTTGAACAATGGCGAATTTTCCAATACAATTATTGTTTTGGTAACAGCATCTAAACTGGTTCCTCCTGTTTTTAGCACTTCTGCACCAACAAATAAAGCTTCTTCTAGTTTATGAAGATACTGTTGCTCTTTTTCAGGACTTAGGTTTCCTTTTAGGATAGTTCCGGCACCTCCATGAATAACCAACACGTATTTTGATGGCGTTTCTTGTTTCGTGTATGTATTATCACAAGAGTGAAAAGTGAATATAGCAATAATAGTAACTAATGTGATTCGTATCATAATTGTTATTTTTTGTTATACCTTACTGAGCAAATTTCATAGCAAATCATATGAAAATTCCAATTATCATTACTCTACTTTCCTTCTAATGATTCACAGGCATATTGTTAACTTTTAACCTTAAGGGCATCCCATCCCTGAGCTTTAATATCGATGGAAATATTATCGTTGGTAATTAACTTTTCTCCTTCCGATACATCGGTCATATATCCAATTACCGAAATACCATCAATCTTACTAATTTTATCATAATCACTTTGCTTTACTGTAAAAAGTAATTCATAATCCTCACCCCCGTTTAACGCTGCAACTGACGGTACAATTTTAAATTCTTCCTTAGCAACATCAAATGTAGTTTGATCAATGGGAATTTTCTCTTCCGAAATTACACAGCCAGTATTAGAAGCTTTACACAAATGCTTAACATCCGAGGCCAAACCATCACTAACATCAATCATCGAAGTTGGGAGAATATCATTTTTAGCAAGTAAATCAACAACACCAGTTCGTGCTTCTGGTTTAAGCTGTCGCTGAAGTATATAATCATGTTGTGTTAAATCTGGTTGAATATTAGGGTCTCCCTGAAATGCCTTTTTCTCTCTTTCAAGGATGAGTAATCCCATATAAGCACCACCCAAATCACCCGAAACACAAATTAAATCATTTGCTTTGGCCCCTTTTCGATAAACGATTTTATCCTTTTCAACCTCACCAATAACTGTTGCCGAAATAACAAGACCCGAATTACTCGAAGTTGTATCGCCACCAACTAAATCAACACCATAAACTTCGCAGGCTTTTTTTATACCAACATAAATCTCTTCAATGGCTTCCACCGAAAATTTTGCACCAACACCAATACCAATTAATAGTTGCTTTGGTTTACCATTCATGGCAGCTATGTCAGAAAAATTAACTGTTGCAACTTTATATCCCAGATGCTTTAGCGGCGTATAGGTTACATCAAAGTGTACGCCATCCAACAATAAATCCTTAGATACCACGGTAAGCATATCCTTTTTTGGCTTAATAACTGCGCAATCATCGCCAATACCAAGTTTTGTAGAGCTATTTTTTATTGTAATATCAGATGTTAGCTTTGCTATAAGTCCGAATTCACCCAGCTCCGAAAGTGGAGTTAGTTTTATATTTGAGTTATCCATTATGTTGTTTTTTGCAAAAATACTTCAATTTTGGGAGATAGTTGTTTAATTAGATTTCCAGTTATGGCAAACTCATACTTAATAAAAAGCCTCGAATGCACGAATATAATTTTTAAAACACAAAATTATTATTCACTAATAAGAAAACCTAAAGGGTTTTCATGAGTTCGTGTTATTATTTTCAATATTCCATTAACAAAGAGAATAATTTGGGTACCCGCCTGCCAAAGTGAAACGGCGGCCAGGTTTGTGGCAAAAGATTACACAAATAAAAATATTTTACAGATAATTAAAATTAATTCGAAACCTTTTTTAATTGCATTTGAAAAAATTATACTTTCACATTTTAATAAATGCCCAAAATAAAATTCAACACAATGATAGATTTAAAGATCGATTACACTAACGCCCTTGGGGTAATAAAGGAGCAAGATATACTAGCATTTCAAAAGGAAATTAACGACCATTATAATTCATTGAAATCAAAATCGGGGTTAGGTAACGACTTTTTAGGATGGATTGAATTGCCTTCTAAGATTGATAACAAACTAATTAGTAGGATTGAAAAAATAGCTTCGGAAATAAGAAATAAGTCAGATATTTTTGTGGTGGTTGGAATTGGTGGTTCGTACCTTGGAGCAAGAGCAGTAATTGAAGCTTTGGGAAATTCATTTTCACATTTGGAGAGAAAAAAAGGGAATCCTGTAATTGTGTATGCCGGTCAAAATATTAGTGAAGACTATATGGTTGAGTTACAAAACGTACTTGATAATAATGATTACTCACTTACGATAATCTCCAAATCTGGTACTACAACTGAGCCTGCAGTTTCATTTAGGATCCTTAAAAACCACCTTGAAAACAAATATGGTAAAGCCGAGGCCAAATCACGAATAATTGCAATTACCGATAAAGAACGCGGTGCATTAAAACAGTTAGCTGATGAAGAAGGATATGAATCATTTATTGTGCCCGATGATGTAGGTGGAAGATATTCGGTACTCACTCCTGTTGGCTTACTTCCAATTGCTGTTGCAGGGTTTAATATAAGAGAATTACTTGATGGTGCCATAAAAATGAAAACTCACATTGAGTCATCACCAAAAATTGAGGACAATCCAGTTTCAACATATGCTGCTGTTAGAAATGCATTGTACAATGCAGGAAAAACCATAGAGATAACTGTAAATTATGAGCCAAAGCTATATTATATGACCGAATGGTGGAAACAGTTGTATGGCGAAAGTGAAGGTAAAGAGACTAAAGGAATTTTCCCGGCTGGAGTAGGGTTTACCACCGATTTACATTCGATGGGTCAATATATTCAAGATGGATTACGCAATATTTTTGAGACAGTTATATCAATTGAAAAACCCAACAATGAACTAAAAGTACCAACTGATGATAAAAATTTGGACGGACTTAATTACATTGCAGGTAAACCATTACACGAGGTAAACCACATGGCCGAAACAGGAACTACACTTGCACATGTTGATGGTGGAGTTCCTAATTTACGTATTATACTTCCTAATATAAGTGAAAACACTTTGGGGCAGCTTATTTATTTTTACGAAATGGGTTGTGCTATAAGTGGGTATATTTTGGGTGTTAATCCATTTGATCAGCCAGGTGTTGAAGCTTATAAGAAAAACATGTTTGCTTTACTCGGTAAAGCTGGTTTTGAGAAGGAAACAGAGACTATTTATAAGAGGTTGAAGGGATAAAGTTAATGAGATTCTTCATTTCTCAAAAGCTCCAGAAGGACAATGTCAAGCTTTTGCTAGTCCATATAGCCATGATTTTACAAAACCATATTGCCACAGTTATGACTAGGTATGCCTTAATACACACAAACTGCAGCAGGGGTTGAAGCGATAGCTTGGTGAAATGCCGACGCTGGTTTTATTAGTTGGTGGAGGCGTACGAAGGGAGCCACCGCACGACTTACAAAACCGCCATCGGCATGAAACAACTACAAGCGGAAGACCCGTAGTCTGCCCAAATAATAAAAGAAAACATACATCAGATCCTATTTTTTAAACAGCAGACAATCACCCTTCTTTTTTTCGTATTTTTGCCAGTTAATTTTAAAGCGATGGGACATAGATTATTTTCACTCCAATCGCAAATGCGCAACAGTTACTTTAATGGAAAAAAAATATAACGAATATGCACAATTAAACCTACCTCAATTGGCCGAAGATGTAAGAGCCGTTTGGGAGCGGGACAATGTGTTTGAGAAAAGTTTGGAAAACCGAAAAGGGAAAGAACCCTTTATATTTTACGAGGGACCTCCGTCAGCCAATGGAGTACCTGGTATTCACCATGTTATGGCTCGTGCCATTAAAGATATATTTTGCAGATACCAAACACTTAAAGGGAAATTTGTTGAGCGTAAAGCCGGATGGGATACCCATGGTTTACCAGTGGAAATTAGTGTTGAAAAAACACTGGGCATAACAAAAGAAGATATTGGCAGAAAAATTAGCGTTGAGGATTACAACAATCAGTGCCGAACAGAAGTACTTAAATATAAGGACCTTTGGGATGATCTTACCAAGAAAATTGGCTATTGGGTCGACCTCGATAATCCATATATTACTTTTGATAATAAATATATTGAATCGGTTTGGCATTTGCTAAAAATGCTAGATGAAAAAGGACTACTTTATAAAGGTTATAGCATTCAGCCATATTCACCAGCCGCGGGAACAGGACTTAGTACCCACGAAATTAATCAGCCAGGCTGTTACCAGGATGTTACTGATACCACCGCTGTTGCTCAGTTTAAAGTAATTAAAAGTGAAGCTCCTCATAAAATTTTCGCTGATGTTGAGGGTGATTTATTTATTATTGCCTGGACTACAACACCATGGACATTGCCGTCGAATACCGCATTGGCTGTTGGCGACAAAATTGATTATGTAAAGGTTGTAACATTCAATCAATATACAGGTTCGTTAATGACAGTTATCCTTGCCAAGGATAGGCTTAATTCATATTTTAATGAAAAAAATAAAGACCTTCTTTTTGAAGATTACAAATCTGGGGATAAAAAAATACCATTTAAGGTAGTTGGCGAATGCAAAGGTTTTGAGTTAACAGGTGTAAGTTATGAGCAGCTTTTTCCATGGATTAAGCCTTTGGGCAAAGCATTTGAGGTAATTCCGGGTGATTTTGTTACCACCGATGATGGTACTGGTATCGTTCATATTGCACCTACTTTTGGTGCTGATGATGATAGAGTTGCCAAATTAATGGGCATTGTTCCTTTGGTACTAATCGATAAAAATGGAGAACGCCGACCAATGGTAGATTTTAAAGGTCGCTTTTTTAATATTGATGACCTTGACAGCGATTTTGTTAGAGACAATATTGATGTTGCAAAATATGGAGAGTTTGCTGGCAGATATGTGAAAAATGCCTACGACGAATCGCTCGGTAAAAAAGATGTGACTCTTGATATTGACCTTGCTGTTAGTCTTAAAAAAGACAACAAGGCATTTAAGGTTGAGAAACATGTGCATAGTTACCCGCATTGCTGGCGTACCGACAAACCCATACTTTATTATCCTTTGGACAATTGGTTTATTAAAACCACCGCTCTTAAAGATAGAATGATTGAGCTTAACAAAACAATTAACTGGAAGCCTAAATCAACTGGAGAAGGCAGGTTTGGTAATTGGCTGGAAAATTTGGTTGACTGGAATTTATCACGATCAAGATATTGGGGTGTACCACTACCAATTTGGGTAACTGAAGACAGACTTGAGAAAAAAACACTTGGGTCGGCCGAAGAGCTTAAATCAGAAATTGAAAAGTCTGTTGCTGCCGGATTTATGAAAACAAGTCCTATGGCCAACTTTGAGCCTGGCAACATGAGTAAAGATAATTATGAAACTTTTGATTTTCACCGACCATATGTTGATGAAATAATTCTGGTTTCGGATAGTGGTAAAAAGATGATGCGTGAGCCGGGGCTAATTGATGTTTGGTTCGATTCGGGTTCGATGCCATATGCGCAGTTCCATTATCCATTCGAAAATAAGGAAGTATTTGAACGAAATTTCCCTGCTGATTTTATTGCAGAAGGAGTAGACCAAACACGTGGATGGTTTTTTACTTTACATGCAATTTCGTCGATGCTATTCGATTCGGTAGCCTACAAAAATGTTGTTTCAAACGGTTTAGTACTCGACAAAAAGGGCAACAAAATGTCGAAACGTTTGGGAAATGCTGTGGATCCATTTACAACCCTTGAAAAATACGGGCCTGACGCAACACGTTGGTACATGATAACCAATTCGCAGCCATGGGATAATCTTCGATTTGATATTATGGGGATTGACGAAGTAAGACGAAAGTTTTTTGGCACCCTTTATAATACTTATTCATTTTTTGCTTTATATGCAAATATTGATGGTTTTACATTTAGTGAAGATGAAATACCTGTAGCTGAAAGAACTGAGCTCGATAGATGGATACTATCGGAGCTTAACACACTGGTGAAGAATGTTGATAATGATTTTTCCAATTATGAACCAACAAAAGCTGGCAGGGCCATACAATATTTTGTAAATGAACACCTCAGTAATTGGTATGTGCGATTATCACGACGGAGATTCTGGAAAGGATCTTATGCCAAAGATAAAATAGAGGCATACCAAACTCTTTACACTGTACTGGAAACTGTTGCTCAATTAATTTCACCAATTGCTCCGTTTTTTGCTGATCGATTATTTATTGATTTGAATAGTGTAAGCGGAAAGATCAAGAAAGAATCGGTTCATCTTACTGATTTCCCAATTGCAAATGATGAGTTAATTGATAAGGAACTGGAAGAACGCATGGATCTTGCGCAAAAAATATCATCAATGGTATTATCGTTGCGCAAAAAAAACTTCCTCCGAGTTAGACAACCGTTGGCAAAAATAATGATACCAGTTTTTTCTGATCATACATTAAAGCAAATACAAGCTGTTGAGGAACTAATACTTTCTGAAGTTAATGTTAAAACTGCCGAATATATTACTGATGACTCAGGTATTCTTGTTAAAAAAATCAAAGCCAATTTTAAGACTTTGGGGCCAAAGTATGGCAAGTTAATGAAACAATTAGCAGGCGCCATCCAAAAAATTGATCAGAACGGCATTAAAATACTTGAAACAGAAGGTAAGTTTCCGGTTACAATTGACAATCAAACCATCGATATTACCCTTGAAGATGTTGAAATAAGCGCTGAGGATATCCCAGGATGGAGTGTTGCTAGCGATGGCAAACTAACTGTTGCTCTCGACATTAATGTTACCCCTGAGCTTAAGGAAGAAGGTATTGCACGTGAGTTTGTAAATCGTGTCCAAAACCTAAGGAAAGATAAGGGGTTTGAAGTAACCGACAGAATTAGTTTGGTTGTTGAGAATAACTCATTAACCGATATTGCACTTATCAACTTTAATGAGTATATTTGCTCGGAAACTTTGGCATCGTTAACAATCGTTGACAAATTAGAGGATGACAAAAAAGAAGAAATTGAATTGCTAGAAGGGGTTTCTGTTACATTACTGATTGGTAAACAATAGGTTTGAATTAAAAGAGAGAATGATTAGGAGAATAGCCTTAGGCGTTCAACCAAAAAAAGATGAGAATATGAAAGATACTGATAACATTAAAAAGACAAGTTATAATGAATCTGAACTTGACGAGTTTAAACAAATCATACATGCTAAATTAAAAAAAGCAGAGGAAGATTTTAACTTACTTACAGAAGCATACAGTAACAATAGCGAACATGGCACTAATGATACTTCCCCAACATTTAAGGTTCTAGAAGAAGGTCAACAGGTTCTGTCGAAAGAAGAAAATAGCCGACTGGCAGCCCGCCAAAAAAGATTTATGACCAATTTGGAGAATGCTCTCATTCGTATTGAAAATAAAACTTATGGCATATGCAGAGTTACAGGCAAGCTAATAAGTAAAGAAAGGCTTAGAGCTGTGCCACATGCTACACTTAGTATTGATGCTAAAAATAAGATGGCAAAACCCGATGCTATTAATTAGTATTTGTATTAACTCATTTTTTTGCAAATACTAAAATAACATCCATTGAAAAAATCATTATTTTTAATACTATTCATTTTAGTATCAGATCAGATATTAAAGTTTTGGGTAAAGCTAAGCATGACCCTTGGCGAAGAAATTCCAGTTGTTGGAAGCTGGTTCAACCTATATTTTACCGAGAATAATGGTATGGCCTTTGGGTTACAATTTGGCGGTGAATTCGGTAAGCTTTCCTTAAGTATTTTTCGAATACTTGCTATTATTGCCATATTAGTTTATCTCGTAATTATTATAAAACGCAAACGAAGTACTGGGCTAATCCTCAGCATATCGTTCATCTTTGCAGGTGCCATGGGTAATATTATTGATAGCGTTTTTTACGGTGTAATATTTACTCAAAGCACTTATCACACACTTGGTGTATTTGCATCGGAAGGGCAAGGATATGCAACATTATTACACGGTCGTGTTGTGGATATGTTTTACTTTCCAATTATTGATTTTGTAGCTGCCGATGGCCCATCATGGATGCCCTCGTGGTTATTTGGATATGATGGTCATTTTATATTCTTCCGCCCAATATTTAATATTGCCGATTCGGCCATAACAGTTGGTGTAACATGGTTGCTAATTTTTGAAAGAAAGCACCTTACATTATAGTATTAGATTTCCCTTCAAACCATTTTTGATCAATTTCTTCCTGAGTTTTTTATACTTAGGTTGGTATAATACTGCGCACCCATCTTTATCAAAAAACGGTTAATCTTACCCTAGTAATTATTTAGACTCTGTATAAATACCATGTTTATTTTCATAACCTCCTGATGTTAAGTAACAATTACATAACTTTGGTTTTCTAAATCAAATCCAAGCAAACCTAATATTATTTTAAACCTAGTTAAATAAACACATTATGAAAAATCTAATTTATGTTACTGTAATCAGTTTCATGCTATCAGCAATCTTCTCGGCGTCAGCCTTTTCTCAAGATGGAACAAAAACCGAATTCAACACACTAAAAACTGAAGTAAATATTGCTGTGGCAAATATTTTTGCCGAAAATAACTTTTTGTATTTAGTATATGCGGATGGCAATTATTTTCCATATACTTATGCTGATTATTATTATCAGCCTGAATTAGTTGTGGGTGTTAAATTCCATGGTGCCAAAGGAGCATTTCGATTGGGCACAAACTTAAAATATAGTAGTAATACAAATGAAAATGATGGTGGACAAATGGAAAAATACACTTTTAAAACATTTGGCACAATGTTGTATCTTGGATATGAGTGGCATTCAACATTCAATAGAGTAAATATTTATTATGGATTTGATGTATCCACTTCATACGCTAGTTACTATACTAAACAAGAATACGCAACTAATTATCCTCCCGGACATATTTCATCAAATGAGACAAAAACTCATGAATCTGCTTACGGTATAAACCCTCTGATTGGAGTTAATTTCTTCATAACCCCACATTTATCCATTGGTACTGAGGTAAAATTCACAGCCGAATATGCTTCAGGGAAATCAGAATATACATCAAGTAGTAGCTCATCTTCTCAGGATAGTAAAAGCAGTGGTTTTAGAACCCGTTTTGGTCCACTTGGGTTTTTATCTATAAATCTACATTTTTAGAGTTTTATTTTTTGAAAACACAAATTATGAAAAAAGCAGTTCTTTTATTATCACTTATAACTATATTTTTTACAGCTAATGCACAAGATGAGTGGGAATTAATAAATCCATACCCAACATTAACTGATTTTCAAGATGCTCATTTCACATCTGAACAAGAAGGTTGGGTAATTGGATATAATGTAGTTATGTTTACCAATGATGGTGGTGATACGTGGGAAACCCAACTGAGTACCGATGGTGAGGCGCTTAGGAGAATAGTTTTTGTTGATGAAAATGAAGGCTGGGTTCTGGGATACAAAAATATTTATCATACCATAAATGCAGGTAACACATGGGAACTGGAAACTTTACCGGAAGTAATTGGATCGTTTAATGATGTTTTCTTTATTAATAATGATATTGGCTGGATAGTTGGTAGCTTTAATATAGTACTTAAAACCATTGATGGAGGTGAAACTTGGACAAAGTTATTCAATTCAACACCGAGCAATACTGTAATAGAGAGTGTAAGTTTTTCTGATGAACTTAATGGATGTGCTGTCGGTTCGCAGTATAGTTTTTATCTTGGCTTCATAATGACAACAAATGATGGTGGGCATACTTGGACTGTGCGAACACCTAGTGATCATTCTCGATTTAACAAAGTTACATTTGTAGACTCGGTAACTGGGTGGGTATGTGGAATTAGTGGCGAATTGATGAAAACCGAGGATGGTGGAAATACTTGGATCGACAAAAGTTTTTTTTATTACCAAAGAAGCTTTAATGATATTCATTTTTTTGATAGCCTGAAAGGAGTCCTACTTGATGATGAATATATGCGACTCACTTTTGATGCCGGCGAAACATGGGATTCGATAGTAAATATTGATTACTCCTCGTATCAACATAGTATAAGTAGCTGGGCATATGAAAAGCTGGTAACTGTTGGTTCAAACGGAAGTATTGTTATGTCGTTGGACGGAGGAAGCACCTGGGAAAATATAAACAAGGGTATTACAAGTGACATTTATCAATTGGGCTTTATTAATTCTTTTGATGGTTACGCAATTTCGGGTCAGTGGTATACCCATGAGTTACTTATTACTAATAATGGAGGTTATACCTGGAAAGTTGACACTATTATAGAAAACGGTCCTTTTTATAGAATGTTTGTTGATGGTGAATCTATTTACTTGCTTAATGATTTTTCACAATTAATGAAAACAAACAATGGGGGCGATGATTGGGAATTGCTAGAGGTTCCCAATATATCGTCAGATTATTCGGATATACAGTTTGTAACAAATAACATAGGGTTTATGTGTTATTCGAATGGATTATTATTAAAAACCATGGATGGGGGGCATACTTGGGTCGACAAATCATTAAATGGAAATTACAATTTGAGTAGTTTATTTTTTATTAATGAAAACACCGGATGGATGTTTGATACTCAAGCCCGAGTAGTTTTACGAACCACAAATGGGGGCGATGATTGGGAATTTACTTTCCTTGGCGATTATTTTGATTATCAACCACAGTCAATATTCTTTGTAAATGAAAATTTAGGATATGCAACTACTACAGAGGGTATTCTTTTTAAAACATTTGATGGTGGTATAAACTGGGAAGAATTTAGTTTTATAGTAGGTAGTTATACTTCGAAATGTTATTTCATAAACGAATTAGAGGGATGGTATACTGTTTATGGTGTAATTTATCATACATTTGATGGAGGTACAACATGGATAAATCAACAAGGTTTAGACGCCACTATAAATGATATGTTTTTTCTAAATAATCAAGGATGGCTTGGGGGTAACAATGGTTTAGTTGCTACTACTAATTTTACTGTTAATATAAACGAACTAGAAGAGAATATTCCATCTGCCACAGTATTCCCAAATCCTGCATCTGATGAAATTGAAGTTAAACTTCATGATAAATCTGATAAAATAAATGATATAAAAGTTTTCAACCTTCAGGGTAAACTAGTTTATCATTTTGAGAATATTTTAGAAAATAACACATTTAGTTTCAATGTATCAAAAATGGTAAGTGGCGCATACGTTATACATATTAGTTCATCTAATGGCGAAAACCTGGTGAAGTTTGTAATACAATAAATTAAAAGTACAATTATGAAAAAGGTAGTTCTATTATTTTCATTGGTTATTATATTTTTTACAGCTTTTGCACAAGATGAGTGGATAGTAATAAACCCATTCCCAACTTTAGAAGGATTGCATGATGGGCATTTCACCTCCGAACAAGAAGGTTGGGTAGTTGGGAATAATATAGTATTGTATACCAATGATGGAGGGGACACATGGGAAACTCAATTAAGTACTGAGAGTGAGTCATTCAGAAAAATAGTTTTTATTGATGAAAATGAAGGCTGGGTGTTGGGATACAATACTATTTATCATACCATAAATGCAGGAGATACATGGGAACCACAAGTTTTACCAACAGTTTCAGGGATACTTAATGATATTTTCTTTATCAACAATGATACTGGCTGGATAGTGGGTAATTACAACTTAGTACATAGAACCACCGACGGAGGTGATACCTGGACTAATATTTCCACTGCAAACGCATGGGTTATTTCTTTACAAAGTGTTAGTTTTACTGATGGACTTAACGGATGTGCTGTTGGTTACATTTATAATCTTGATCATGCATATATACTGAATACAAATGATGGTGGACTTACTTGGACAGAAACAACACCAAGTGATCATGCAGGGTTTAGTAAAATTATATTTTTGGATTCACAAACAGGGTGGATATGTGGGTTTGATGGTGAATTGATGAAAACCACTGATGGTGGAAATACCTGGGTAGATAAAAGTAGTGTGTATTACCAAAGTTTTAATGATATTCATTTTTTTGACGACAATAAAGGGGTACTATTGGAAGGTGTGTATATGAGGCTCACTTTTGATGCGGGCGAAACATGGGATTCAATAGTATATATTGATAATACATCATATCAATATAGTATAACTAGCTGGGCTTATGACGAACTAATAACAGTAGGCTATAGTGGTAGCATTGTAAAATCATTGGATGGTGGAAATACTTGGGAAAGTATAAATAAAGGTATGACAAATACCATTATCCAATTAGGTTTTATTAATTCGCTTGAAGGCTTTGCCATTACAAATAAATGGTCAAGTAGCGGCTTATACAAAACTGTTGATGGTGGATATAATTGGACTGTTGATACTTTGATGGAAAATGGGCCATTTTACGAAATGTACATAGATGATCAATCTATTTATTTGCTTAATGATTCTTCACAACTAGTAAAAACAAACAATGGTGGCAATGATTGGGAATTATTAGATGTACCTGATATCAACTACCATTATGCAGATTTGCAGTTTGTAAATGAGAATACGGGTTACATGTGTGATTCGGATGGTTTACTATTGAAAACTTCTGACGGAGGACATACATGGGTTGATAAATCTTTAAACGGTAATTTTAATTTGAACACAGTATTTTTTGTCAACGAAAATACTGGATGGATGTTTGATATACTAGCTAGAGTTATATTACGAACTACAAATGGAGGTGATGATTGGGAGTTTTCTTTTCTTGGTGATTCTATTGAACACCAACCCATATCAATCTTTTTTCTAAACGAAAGTTTAGGATATGTAGCTACAACAGAGGGTATTCTGTTTAAAACATGGGATGGTGGCGAAAATTGGGAGGAATTTAGTTATATACAAGCAGGTGCTAGATCTGGAATATATTTTATTAATGAAGAAGAGGGCTGGCTTAGAGCTGGCAGTTCAGTGTATCATACATTTGATGGAGGAACATCATGGATAAATCAGCAAAGTTTCACAACCTCCATAGATAATATGTTCTTTCTCAATAATAAGGGATGGCTAGGCGGAGTTGGTGGTTTAGTTGCCACTACTAATTTTACAGTTAATGTAAATGAGCTGGTAGAATATATTCCAACAGCATCAGTATTTCCAAACCCTGCTCATGGTAATATTGAAGTTAAACTTAACGATAAATCTGATATTATTAATGATATAAAGATATTTGATTTACACGGCAAGCAAATTCTTGATTTTAAAAACTTATCAAAACAAAACACATTGAATATTAATGTTTCAGGTTTAATTAATGGAACATATATTATACATATAACTTCAGATAAAAATGAAAATTTTGTAAAGTTTATTGTAAAATAATTTAAAGCAAATTATTATGAAAAAAGCAATTTTTTTAATTTCATTAGTTACCCTTTGTTATACAGCGTTTACTCAGGATGAATGGACTTTAATACACCCATACCCAACTATAAATAACCTTCTTGATGCACATTTTATATCAGAGCAGGAAGGTTGGGTAGTTGGCACTGATGGATTGATAATGTACACTAATGATGGATGTGAAACTTGGATCACACAACACAGTAATCCTGAAGAATCATTATGGAGCATTTTTTTTATTGATGATAATGAAGGTTGGGTTGCTGGATGGAGTACTATTTACCATACTACAGATAAAGGGGAAACTTGGGAAGAGCAAACCCATCCATCTGTTATGGGTGATCTTACTGATATATATTTTGTAAACCATGATACTGGTTGGGTTGTAGGCACATACAAAATTGTACTAAAAACTACGGATGGAGGCAAAAGCTGGACTAAAATAATGAACAATATTTATGGTGACAAGTGTTTTTATAGTGTAGAATTTACTGATGAGCTTCATGGATGTGCTGTTGGTGGTCTAATGTCTTACTCAAATCTCGGGTTTACAATGGTTACAAGCGACGGAGGACTTACATGGCAGGAAACAACACCTACAGACTCTAAAGAATTCAAAAGAGTCATTTTTCTTGATTCGGTTACAGGTTGGATTTGCGGATACAATGGAGGGTTATACAAAACATCTGATGGTGGAAATACATGGATAGATAAGGGAAATATTTATCATTTTTATACTAACTATGATATTCACTTTTTTAATGATACTAGTGGTATACTGATTAATCACTCCACAGCACGATTAACTTTTGATAGTGGTGAAACATGGGATTCCTTAGTCTATATTAACAATAGTGCATCTGTTAATAGGTTTTCGAGTTGGTGTGATAATGAGGGCATTACAGTTGGGTATTCAGGAAGTATTCATAAAACTATTGATGGTGGATTCAATTGGGAAAATCTTAATTCCAATATGTCATTTCCATTTTATGATATAGCATTTTTTAATTCACTAGAGGGATTTGGTATTGTAAATAATTATTCAGGAACCCATTTAATCAGTACATATGATGGTGGTTATTCGTGGGAATCTGATACAATAGTTGCCAATGGTGACTTTTACAGAATGTACATGCATGGTTCAAATTGCTATTTGCTAAATAAATCATCACAAATGATGAAAACAACAAATGAAGGAGAAGAATGGGTATTGCTAGATGTACCTAACCTTGGGTATCAAAATGGTTATAATGATATACAATTTGTGAATGATAATACAGGATATATGTGCGGTAATACTGGGATATTAGTGAAAACAATTGATGGTGGTGAAACATGGGTTAACAAAACCTTGGTTGATGAATATAATTTTTCATCAATGTTTTTTATTACTGAAGATAAAGGATGGTTAATAGACTATAGTGGACAACAAATATTACGAACCCAAACAGGAGGAAATGGTTGGACATTTACTACTTTAGGAGAAGATAATACCTTTCAACCTGTACATGTATTCTTTATAAATGAGAATGAAGGATTTGTATCAACTGAAGAAGGTGTTTTATTTAAAACAACAAACGGTGGTAACACTTGGGAAGAGTTCTATGTGTTTCCATCAGGATATTATTCAGAAATATACTTTGTTAGTGAAAACGAGGGTTGGTTTAGATCAGGATATGCAATATATCATACATTTGATGGAGGCGAAACTTGGGTAAATCATCAAATGTTTGGTTTTACTCCATTGCGGAGTTTATTCTTTTTAAATAGCAATGAGGGTTGGATAGGTGGAGGTAGTGGGTTAATTGCCACATATAACTTAACAGTTGACATAAATAATAGTGAATATAATATTCCATCAGCTACAGTATCACCTAATCCTGCAAAACATAAGATTGAGGTAAAGTTACTCGACAAATCTGATAAAATTAATGATGTAAAAATATTCAGTATGCAAGGCAAACAGGTTATGTATCTTGAAAATGTATCAGAACCTAATACTTTAAATATCAATGTATCTGAACTTATTAGCGGAACCTATATTATTTATATTACTTCAGATAAAAGAGAAAATTTAGTAAAGTTTATCGTACAATAAGATTAATCTACATATTAAAATCTGCCCTTATCCTTACACCATATTTTGGCATACCAGCATAAACCTCTGGTACTGGTCGCCATATGAATTCTATACGGAATATCTGAAAAATATTTTCCAGTCCTGCACCCAGTTCTAAATAATGATTACCCGGAACATCCATATCCCAAGGATATTCCAATACCTCTTCGTGTTTATCACTAAGTGTCCCTAAAAAGTACTTTGCAGATATAACTGTTCTAACATTTAAAGCTCTAATCAGTGGTATTTTATTAGTAATCAATCCATTAAAATGGTGTTCGGCCATAACACTTGCATATTTATCAAGAGCAGCCGTGGCATTATTAAGCAGGTTAAACCTGTATTTAGAATCACCATAAGTATCGTTACCTCTGATAATTTCGAGTAAGGGAAATGGAACTTTACCAAAAATGTATCCCGTTTCAAATACATAATTAAACCTCATAAATCCCACAGGCACTTTATGTTTTAAGGTTATATGCAGTTTAAAATACTTCCCATCATTGCCAGCAACTGAGTATATGCCTCCAGTACCAACAACATTAATAACCGGATAAAAAGTTCTCAAATAATATCTTCTCAAATTGATATCCATTATCTTTTCTTTCCACGAAAAGCGTACTCTTAAACTTACCGCATTATTGTATACATAGTCCACATTTTGCCCGTCGTGGATAAATGGAACATACAATCCTTCGCGTAGCTCATCATATTCATATTCAATATTTGTCATAAAACCACGACGCCATTCTTTTTCAAAGTATATATTATACCTATACAGCATAGCTCGCCTATCACTGTGATATCTCTTTAGCACTGCAGCAATAAAACTATCTTCACCTGTGGCAAGCATATTTTCCTTAATCAGTTTTATATGACTGTAGACTCCAAAAAGGTATAGGTTTTTAACAAATCCAGCTCCAACAAGTGTTCGGCGCTTTGTTTTAAATTTGTACTGGCCATATAGTGAATACTTCCATTCCATGTCTTTAAAACCATACCCAATACCACCACCTAAGCTATAATATGGATTAAATGTTTCGGATGTGCGTAACCCCAAATTTAGCCTTACTCCTTCAATTTTATTACGGCTAAATGTTCCCAGATATGGCCCAAAATCAACTTTCCCAAGATTATAATATCCGGTGACAAACATATTTGTAATTTTTTCGGCTCCTTTTACCCACCAAATATTGTTTGTTGAATCGATTATTTTCGAAGTATTTTCAAAACTTTCAAGACTAGCCAATTCACGATAAGCAACGAAAGATGAATCAGCTTCTTTTGTAGTGATATTGACAGTACCTTCAGTTATTGTATCAGAAAGTGGATGTGCATTTCTACCCAATCTAATATTTGAATAATATGTTTTTTTATTTAGCTCAATCATTGCATTTTCAGCTTCATTTTTAATTTTTAAATAATGAAACGTACCATAAATTGAGTTGCTTTTGAAAAACAGAGTACTATCATTTACAAAGTCGTAGTCGAATCCAATCTTAAAACTATTAATATAATTAATATTAGCTGATCGTGGAAGTATAGCTTTGATGGATGTTATTGCCCATAAATCTTTTACAACAATAAAATGCCCTGTAAAAGCCAAATCCTTTTTGTGTCGGGCAACAAACTTGATATGATAGAAAGTATGCTTGTCTGTAACTGTGCTATCCTGCAAGTAATATTTGTAAAATGCCAAGCCATTTGTGGCTAAAGGACTAACAAAAGTATGACCCAATAATTCCACAAAATTTTTGTAAAAATTCATTTCAGCGCTAAGCGAATTATCATAGCCCTCAATATCCATATCGTCGAGCCCAACTATAGCTTTAACATTTTTATAAAGTTGTTTGGTTTGGGATATATGTTCATCACGATTAATATAGTTGTCGGATATTTTCTCGGACAAATAAAATGGAAGAACAGGGCGACCCGTAGAATCCATAGTTATGGGTAACTGTTTAACAAATGCCTTTGGAATTAAAAATTTCAAATTATCTTTGGTAACGTTGCTAAACTTAGCACTCAAAACAGTGTATGTTTGACAATTAAATTCACTAAACTTTTCTGGATTATTTTTGCGCTTGTTTTTAAGGATATTTCGTAAAATAATATGTGCAGGATTTTCATCCGGTGTAATTACAACCTCATTAAGTGTTTGCGAATCTTCTTTTAGTCTGATAATAAGACGATACTTTTTTCCTGGTACAACATAGGCCTTAACTTCGTGAAAGCCAATCATCGAAAAAATCAAAGTGTCATTATGATTTCGTGCTTTAATCTTGTATTTACCATCAAGATCTGTTGAAGTACCAATGCTTGTATTTTGAAAATAAACATTAACAAAAGGGAGGATATCACCAGTTGCATCATCAATAACATATCCTTCCACAACACTGGCACCTTTATCAGTTTGTGCATTAACCATAAGGCTTCCGCACAAAATAATGAAGATAACGTATAATTTTATTATACTAGTAGTTACAGTTCTCAAATGCTACAATTTTATTATATGTATAATGACATAAAATAATCAATAGAGTTGTATACAAAATAATATGGCTACCAAAACCAATCATATTTCATGAAACTGGATGCAATAATAAGATACTTTGTTTAGAAACTATCTTAATAACACTAAAATATGTAATTTTGCCCTCGAAAACGACGGTTAATACATGACAAAAATAATAGAAAAAGTTACTAAAATTCAAACTGATGATCAATTGTTTGGTAACAATCTAAAAATTGATAAAAGTAAATTGATAAAATCAAAATTGTTACAAAATCCAAGTGATGTGGAAATAATGGCTCCGGTAGGTTCATACGAATCGCTGATGGCTGCTATACAAGGGGGTGCGAACTCGGTATATTTTGGAATTGGCAATTTAAATATGCGATCTAAATCATCAAAAAATTTCACTTTAGATGATCTTGTAAAAATATCAGATATCTGTAAAGAGAACAGCATTCGTACATATATCACATTAAATACCGTAATTTATGATAGCGAGCTTGAAACTATGCGTGGTATTGTTGATGCTGCTAATCAAAATAATATCACAGCAATAATTGCATCAGATCAATCAGTAATTCAATATGCACATTCGGTTGGTATGGAGATTCATATGTCAACTCAAACCAATATCACAAATATTGAGGCTGTTAAATATTACTCCCAATTTGCCGAAGTAATGGTTACTGCTCGCGAGCTTGAAATTAAACAAGTAAAAGCAATTACCACTGCCATACGCGAACAAAATATTTGCGGACCATCAGGAGAACTTATTCAAATTGAAGTGTTTGCCCATGGTGCATTGTGCATGGCTGTTTCAGGCAAGTGTTATTTAAGTCTTGACAATTTGAACTCATCAGCCAATCGTGGCGCTTGTTTGCAACAATGCAGACGTAAATACACCGTTACCGATAAAGAAACTGGTGAACAACTGGAAATAGACAATGAGTATATCATGTCGCCAAAAGACCTAAACACAGTAGCATTACTCGACCATATACTTGATGCAGGAGTTAGGGTACTTAAACTTGAAGGGCGAGGCCGTTCACCCGAATATGTAAAAACCATTGCATCGGTTTATCGCGAAGCAGTTGATGCCTGGTTTGAAGGCAAGTACACACAAGAAAACATTGATAAGTGGAATAATAAACTTTCAACCGTTTACAATAGAGGCTTTTGGGATGGGTATTACATGGGTAGCAAGTTCGGTGAGTGGACCGAAGACTATGGTAACCAAGCCACCCAACGAAAAATGTACATAGGGAAAATTACTAATTACTTTAATAAAATTGGTGTGGCCGAAATAAAAATTGAAAGTCATGATTTGGTTGTTGGAGATGAAATAAAAATTATTGGAGAAACAACAGGCGTTTACGAAGCTGTTGTTGATGAAGTAAGGCTGGATCTTGACCCTGTAGATAAGGTAATAAAAGGAGAAACTTGCTCGATAAAAGTTACCGATGTTGTAAGAAGAGGTGATAAACTTTATAAGGTAGTGAATAATAACTAACTTATCACTCAAATTCCTAATTTATCAAGATAATATATTACTTTTGACCTTCTAATCCAGATATTAAGCGCTTAAATTATGAATAAGATTTTTTTCACTTTAATTGTAATTACAATACTCAATTTATCCACAACCAATGTTATTGCTAATAACGATAATGTTACTGGCTGGCATAGTACTCAGGAGTCATATTATTATCAAGGCAATATGGCTGTTGATGAATTGCCAACTGGCTATAATGATTTATTTGCAGGATCGGGTGAATGTATTCAATGCCATAATTCCATGGTTAACTCACAGGGTGAATCAATAAGTATTATGAGTGATTGGCGATCAACAATGATGGCAAACGCTGCTCGTGATCCTTTTTGGCGAGCCAAAGTTAGCCACGAAGGTATTGTAAACCCAGAGCACAAAGAAGTGTTGGAAAATGTTTGTACGCGTTGCCACGCTACGGTAGGTAACGAAAATGCTCACCACAATGCTCAAGCTCTTTATTCAATTGCTGATATGGTTGATGATCCACTTGCAATGGATGGCGTACAATGCACTGTATGTCATCAAATTACAGAAGAATCCCTTGGTAATTACTCAGGTACATTTTTAATAGGGACCGAGAAAACAATATGGGGGCCATATACGAACCCTTTTGGAAATCCAATGATAAATCAAACTGGATATACACCAGCTCATGGTGACCAGATTACAAATTCAGAACTCTGCGCAAGCTGCCATACATTAATTACAAACTCCGTTGATAATAATGGTAACCTAACAGGTAACCAATTTGTTGAACAAGCAATATATCATGAGTGGCTAAATTCAAGTTTTCCTGATAACAACCAATCTTGCCAAAGCTGCCATGTACCTCGAATTGAGGAACCAGTTGTTATTAGCACAATGCCTCCTTGGTTAGATGGTAGAGTACCCTTTGGACAACATCAGTTTGCAGGAGCAAATATTTTTATGCTAAATATACTTAAAGATAATGCCGAGGAACTTGGGGTAACAGCAACTGGTGTTCAATTTGATTCAACCATTGCTCGTAATTACCGCATGCTACAAAATCAATCATTATCTTCTAATATTGAGGTTGTTAACAGAACTGTTGATTCTGTTTTTATGGAACTAGATATGACAAATATGGCCGGCCATAAATTTCCTGGTGGCTATCCAAGTAGAAGAGTTTTTGTTGAACTTATTGTTTCAACAACTAGTGAAACTATTTTCCATAGCGGGGAATATGATAGTAATGGTAACTTACTTTTTGAAGATTCCACTTATGAGCCACATTATAATATTATAAACGCTGAAGATCAAGTACAAATATACGAACTTGTGATGGGCGATATTAATTATGATGTTACAACTGTACTCGAAAGGGCAAACTTCCCTCTTAAAGATAATAGATTCCCACCAGTTGGGTTTACAACTAGTTTTTACACTTATGATACCGTTCCCATTATTGGATATGCTTTTACAGATGTAGATTTTAACAAAATCAACGGAACCGAAGGAAGTGGTGCTGATATTCTTCATTTTCATGTACCAACTCTTGGAAATACAGAACTATTAAATATTACTGCCAATATTTATTACCAAACAGTAAATGATAAATGGCTTGCCGAAATGTTCAGCCATTCTTCTGACGAAATTGATTTATTCAAAGAATTTTATAATGCTGCTGATAAAACTCCGGTGCTTGTTAAACATGTTGAAACAACAAGTAACTATACTACAATTGAGGATATTAAAGATGTTGAGCTTATTGCCTATCCAAATCCAACTAGTGATAGGGTTTATATAAATTCAGATGAAAAAATAATGTCGATAGTTGTGTTTAATATACAAGGACAGCGCACTAAATATTATGATTATCTTGGTATAGAATCACAACAAGTAACCGTAGAAATACCAAGTAAAAAAGGTGTTTACTTTGTAGTTATACAAACTATTAATTCGAAACAAACTCGAAAGATTGTTGTAAAATAATTAATATTCATGGGCAAAAAGTAATCTCAGTATTTAACGGCACCCAAAGAAGTGGTTTTAAAGTAATAAGTAAGAAACTGATTGTAAACTAATCTCGCTTTCTCATTAAGCACACCCATATTTTGGCAGGTTTAGCCTCGTCATTTCCAAAATGGCTGGCATGTATTGATAGTATTTTAAAGTAGGGCTCAATTGCAGACACTAATTCCTCAGCCGACCGCAATGGAGGTCCGGGTTCTGTTTTTATTCCATCTCCATTTCCAATTAACGAAAGCCAAAGACCGTCTTTTTCAAGAACAGTTGATATTCGTTTTGCTATTTCCATACGTTCATCATGTGTATCAAAACTATGAAAGAACCCCCTATCGAAAACAAAACCATATTCTTCGGGTTTCAATAAATCAGTCATAAAATCTCCTACTATAAAATTCACCTCTACCTTTTGTTTAAGGGCAGCTGCTTGTCCCTTTTCAATGGCTATTGGTGACACATCCAATGCCGTTGTATCAAACCCTTGTTGAGCAAGCCAAATAGAGTCCGTTCCAGTTCCACATCCGGGCTCAAGAGTTTTACATATTTTAATTGGCCAATTGTCAACTATTTCTACAAGATTAAAATCGGGTTCTTCATGCGACCATGGCATAAAATCATTTTCGTAATGCTGTTTAAATTTTTCTCCAGTGTTCATAGTTATTTTACAAATTATTTCACAATCTATGCTGCAAAAGCAACTAATTTTCTGTAAAACTACATAATATTAACTTACTACATTATGATACTATGCTTAGTATATTATCCTTCATAATATCTGAAACAAGGAAAAAGCCACATA
Organism: Bacteroidota bacterium; assembly: GCA_045267845.1. Taxonomy (GTDB): domain Bacteria; phylum Bacteroidota; class Bacteroidia; order Bacteroidales; family F082. The sequence continues at coordinate 51,537 of JASFZK010000109.1, forward strand.
AGTTATGTTGTGTTAAATATATGTTAACATACAGCAGTTTGTAATAATACTATGTCTGCATTAATAGTTTTGCCACATTAATTATCAATTTCTAATTCTTAAACATGAAAAAAAAACTTTTATCTGCTATATTTATATTCCTAATATTAAACACATTTGCTCAACTAAATATGGAAAGTTTGGGTTTCCTACCTTACAATCAAAGCCTAAGTGATATTTGGGGTTACGTTGATACGGATGGCAACGAATATGCCCTGGTTGGTGTACAAAACGGATTTTCTGTTGTGGATGTAACAACTCCATCTGAACCTGTGGAAGTATTTTTTGGACCAGGAGTAAATTCAATTTGGCGTGATATTAAAACATGGGGTAATCATGCATATGTTTCAACCGAAGGTGGAGATGGCATTTATATTGTAGATTTAAGTCCGTTGCCGGGAACAATTACAAATTTCACGAGTTTTACAGGTTCTGATTATCCGTTTACAACAGTTCATAATCTATATATTGACGAAACTGGTAAACTATATATTTTTGGTGCAGATAGTGGTGAAGGCGGTGCCATAATTTGCGATTTAACCAACGACCCAATGAACCCTGAGGAATTAGGAAGATTTGATGATTATTATTTTCATGATGGAATGGCTCGAGGTGACACCTTATGGGGAGGCGCAATTTATGAAGGTTTTTTTGCAGCGGTAGATGTTAGCGACCCGGCAAACCCACAAGTTATGGCCACCAAAAGTACACCCAACCAATTTACACACAACGTTTGGGTTTCTGATAATGGCAAAAATGTATATACTAGTGATGAAGTTGGAAGTGCCTACATTGGCGCATATGATGTATCTGATTTTAACAATATCATCGAAACAGATCGAATTCAATCGAGTCCTGGAAATAACGTAATCCCTCATAATGTTCATGTATTAAACGATTATTTGATTACATCATATTATAGTGATGGTGTTACTGTTCATGATGTAGCTCGCCCAACTAATTTAATTGAAGTTGGAAATTATGATACTTCTCCGAATTTTCCTGGCCCAGGATACCACGGTAGCTGGGGTGCATTTCCTTTTCTTCCTTCAGGAAATATTCTGGCTTCTGACATCGAAGAGGGACTATATATTTTGGGTGTTGAATACACAAGGGGATGTTATCTTGAAGGGAATGTTACTGACAGTATTACCGGACTACCAATAAATAATGTGATGATTAAAATTGCATCCACTGAAATTATGGACATAACTGATTTTACAGGAAGTTTTGCATTTGGAACACCAACTGCTGGCACATATAATATTGAGTTTTCGCATGAAGGATACAACTCAAAAATAATTGAAGGAGTGATACTTGAAAATGGTGTACTTACAAATCTCGAAGTAGAACTTTCGAGCTGGTTTACTAGTATTGGTATTGAAATAGAAACTGCTCAAATAACAGTAGGCCCAAATCCATTTACAAATACAATGAAACTTAAGTACCATCTTGATACCAAGATTTCATCTAGTGCAGTTATTCAAATATTCTCAATTAATGGAGTGGTGGTTGAAGAAGTTGCAATCACTGAACAAGAAGCTACCATAACAATTGGTGAACATCTTAAGGCAGGAATTTATTATGTTAGATTAATGAACAAAACTTCGGTAATTAAACCAATTCTTATAAGGAAACTCTAATTAATTAATAGTTTTTTTGTAGTAATAAAGCTACCAGTTTTTATACGAACAAAATATATTCCTTGAGTAGATATACCATCAAGATTAATAACTATATCATTTCCGTCATAAACGTACTTTTGAGCTAAAATAACCTGACCCAAAAAATCTATAATTTCAACATTCAATACGCTTAAATTATTTAGCCCGGTAATCTGCAAAACAACATCTGAGCTTGTTGGGTTAGGAAATAACTTAGTATCAATTATCCTATCTTGAATTTCATTAATACCAATCCATTGGGGCTGACCCTTTTGTAATATACTTAACCCACCGGCATACTCTCCAAATATTAGTTCAATATTGCCATTGTTATTAAGATCTGCCCCAGCAATAGTTACATTTAACCCGACTAAAAATAAAGAATCAACCAAATTAAAACTTCCACCAATATTATCTTCAATATTATTATATTGATAAAGCCACCCATTTTCCGAACCAACATACATCAAAAATTGCCCAACTGAATCATATGTTAAAAAAGGTGAACTATAACCGCTTAATAAGTCTGGCAATATTTCAACATCTCCAAAAAAATCATTTGTGGGAATACTATTAAAAAAAGCTTCTTCTGGAGTGCCTATATTTTCAAAATAGTTAATTCTGCCACTTCTTTCGCCAATTAATAAATCAGGTTTACCATCGCGGTTTACATCAATAATTTGCGGCATGGCAGTTTCACCAATATCTATATTCATGTAGTTTGGTTTACTCAACAAAAATTCTGCTGGCATTCCGGTTTCAGCTGTATTTATAAATAAGTGTACATTACCTTCATTATCTCCGATGATCATATCCTGATTCCCATCAGAATCCAAATCACCAAAAGCAGGGTAAACTCCACTAAAATTTAATGCCGAAAGACCAGCATAATCCCGATCAATTATTTCAAATGAAGGAGATGACGAAGTTCCGGTATTAATTAAAAGTGCAAGTTTGCTATCAAAATTACCAGACTCAATAAAATATCCAAAATTACCAACTACTATGTCAAGAAGACCATCAGCATTTGCATCGAAAAATACTGGTTTAGCACCCTCTCCAACATCAATCATCTGACCTTGCAAAAAATCGTTACTTTTATATTCAAATACTGGTACTAACTCAGTGCCAATGTTTTCATAATGCCAAATATTATTAAAATTATCAGATGTATTTGGGTTATTAGGACTTATTAGCAAATCTTGTCTTCCATCATTATTTACATCCAAATAAAACGCAGCCGGAAAAACAGTAAGGTCAACAGGAGTAGTATTAGATGGAAAGCCATAATCAGCATTTATCATACTGGCTTCCGAAATTGAGCCACCATTTGTTAATAGTACCATGTTGTTGTACGATATATCGCCAAGTAATAAATCTTTAAGTCCGTTACCCTGCATATCAATGGATAATAATGCTGATCCGGCATGCCTACTTTTGCTGATACTACTGGAAGAATTACTCGAACATGTATCAAATAAAGTAATATCATTATCCTGTGAGCTTTCGGAAAAATATCCCCAACACTCGCTTTCCAACTCAAATTCAAGTTTATCACAATTACCATATTTCTCCATGGATACATTTTTGTGATAAGAAACAGAGCTACCCAATACATCAAACGAAAGTATATCCAAATCACCATCACCATCAACATCTGTTAAAGATGGCAAGTCGGGAGGGCTTACATACAAATGACTTAAACCGCTGGAGGTTAATGTTTGTAATAAAGATGACACCAATGTGAATTTTAACACAGATGAATGGTCAGAATCATTTCTATAAACAGCTATCCCGGCAGGTACACTTGTGAAAATATCTTCTTTTCCATCACAATTATAATCAGCCAAAAGTGTCCAATTATGCATACTTGGAAAACCTTGCTGGTATATTCCTGAGTAAATAAAATCAACTTTATTATTGGTACCGTTGTTAATAAAAGTTTTTATTATGCCATTCCAGTTTCGCTCAAATGCGAATAGGTCTTTAATGCCATCCCCATTCAAATCAATTTGTGAAAATTGAGGGCTATTAAAACCACCCGCCCATGCATTTTGTAATGTTACACCATTTTCCATTACAGAAATAGAATCGTAGGGCACAAACTGTAATTGAGAAAAACTAAGCATGGGTAACATACAAAGTAGTACGTATAGCTTTATACCATGAATGTTTATTATTGATATTTTGCCTTTCATTGATTATTTCCTCCAAAGCATCTTTAAAGCAACCATCAGAAATTACTATTTATTTTGAAACGGATTCGAAAAATCAGGGTTAGTAAGATATGTAGTATCAGTTAGTGTATGAAGAAAAGCTATCAAATTCTGTTTTTCTTGGGGTGTAAGATGTACACCACCCTGACTAACTTTTTTCATTAGTGGATCAACCGTTTCCGACCAAACAATGCCTTCGCTATAGTAATCAATTACCTCCTCAATGGTAGCATATTTTGCGTTATGCATGTATGGGGCAGTAAGCATAATATTCCTTAAGGTTGGCGATTTATATTTACCCACATCAACTATATCTCCGGTAACTTTAGCTCTTCCTTGCTCTGGCAAACTATCCAATCCATTGTTATGAAACAGGTTATCAGTAAATAATATGGTTCCATGGCAATGAAAACAATCTCCCTTTTCGGTGAAGAAAATTTCATATCCTTGAGCTTCGGCCTGTGTAAGTGTAGCCTCACCAAGCAAGTACTTGTCCCATTTAGAATTGCCAGAAATCATTGTTCTTTGATACTGTGCAAGTGCATAAGCAGCTTCTTTATATGTGATTTCATCAACATTAAATGCATTTTTAAATAGTTGGGGATAAGTTGCATGTGAGTTAAGTTGACTAAGATCTGTTTGAAAAAAATCTTTTACCTCAAAAAGCATTACATCTTCAAGTGTTCCCTCAACCTTTCCATCCCACAAATACACACCATTCCACCCCAAATTAAGATG
>JASFZK010000110.1:0-38040 GCA_045267845.1 Bacteroidota bacterium
CATTATCACATTTTATCCCTAAATAATTCTCAAAAAATCATAATAGAACCATTTATTAACTACTTTTGTCCACAATACTGGTGTCAATTCCATCTGACCTGATGGATGACTTAATAGGGAATCAGGTGTAAAACCTGTACAGTTCCCGCTGCTGTAAACTCAATTATAGCTTTTGAACCTGGTCACTTTTTCGAGTAAATCGAGATGGGAAGGCCTCAAAAGTGAGTAAGTCAGAAGACCTGCCTTTATTAAATTTGATCAAAGCTTTCGGGATAAAAGCAAAGTGATATTCATATCATACTATTTCGCTTTCCTGTAAAGTTTTGAGGTTTAATTAATTTTTAATCTTAAAACTTTTCTTTATGAAAAAAACTTACTTATTATTTTTTATGGTAATGCTGTTTGCGTTTAATGTATCGTTCATTAGGGCTCAGCACATGGTAGTGAACCAGGTAATTGTTGGTTCAGGTGGTGTTTATGGCGACACCACAAATAATGTTGCATTGGCATCATACAAACCAAATGATGGTGTAACAACCAGCTTTGGTAATATTGATACTCAAAGTATTCAAGATATTGTTATTAGCGGCAATTTTGCTTTTGTGGCTGCTCAGGATTCAATCGCTAAGTTTGACATTGATACTTACGAAAAAGTAGCAATTGTTGAGGCGCTTGGAGTTAACAGGTTGGTAGTAAGTGGCAATGTGCTTTTGGCATCTTTTCAATGGCCAGCAACTGAAAATTTCGTAAAGATATTTTCCACCTCTGATTTAGCACTAGTAAGTAATATTGCAGATGTTTCTGACGAATCAGCAGGTATATTAGTTGCAGGAAACCTTGCCTATGTTGCAGTACCTGGAGGATATTTAAGTACAACTGGTAAAATTGCAATAATTGATTTAAGCAATTATTCATTAATTGATGAAATAAATTTTAATGAACAAGGCGTTGGTGTTAATGATCTATTCTATTACGATAATCAGATAATGTCGGTTTGCAGAACACCATGGGGAGTTACATTTGGATACTTATTAGCAATGAATACAATAGGGTCGCATACTGATGTATATTTAGTTGATGCCGTACTTGGGAAAATGGTAGGTGAAATAGATGGGCTGCTATTTACTGTTATGAATAATGGCGTTGGAGTTATTGATCTATCTGACTTTTCAGTTGCTGATACAGCTTATATTGAAGCTTCTACATTAACAATTGCAGGAGTTGCTATGGATACCATCGACGGTGTTTTTTATATTACAACTACAGATTTTTTCTCAACAGGAATTGGTACTATTTATAATGCTCTGGGCATTGAAATAGGAAATTTTGATGCTGGAATCTCAGCCGATGCAATAGCAATTGATTATCGTGATAATACCGGAATTGATGATTTGCTTACCAATGGCACAATTAATATTTATCCAAACCCTGCATCATATGTAATTACCATTGATGCTAGTGATGGCATTGGTATAAGTGCTAATACTTTCAGCGTAGTAGACATTAGCGGTAGAATTATTATTAATGGCTCTGTTAACATGGTAAAAGGATCAGCAAACATTAATATTAGCACACTTAAAAGTGGATTGTATTTCTTTGTTTTATCCAACGGAAATGAGTCAATTACTAAGTCGTTTGTAAAAAAATAATTTTTAATAAAAGTTAGGGTGGGCAACAAGTCTAACCCTAACTTTTCTCTAATAAAATGAGAAAACTCAAGTCACATACATCTCGAATACTATACATTTTATTCATGGTATTCATGAGTGGAACTTCATTTGCTCAATATGCACCACCTGCTGGACACTTTGGTACAACTGCAATCCATGCCGATAGTATTGTTTTTGTCGACTGGGCAAATACTTGTGTTATCGAAAGAGGTTATGCTGATATTTCAAATTACGAGTTGGGTTTTGCATCCTATGGAGATGATATTTCGGGAGTTGGAAAAGCTAATAATGTAGTTGTAAGTTTAGGCGATGGTGGAGTAGCCACATTAACTTTTAGCACTCCAATATCCGATGGTGATGGTTGGGATTTTGCTGTCTTTGAAAATTCGTTTTTAGATGATTTTTTGGAGTTGGCTTTTGTTGAGGTTAGCTCTAACGGTATTGATTATCATAGGTTTAATTCAATATCTTTAACTCAGCAAGATACGCAAGTTGCAACATTCGGATTGGTAGATGCAACAAAAATTTACAATTTAGCTGGAAAGTATAAAGTAAGGTTTGGAACCCCTTTTAATTTGTACGAGATGAAAGATATATCCGGACTCGATATATCCAACATTATTTCTGTACGAATTATTGATGTGGTAGGTAGTATCAATGGTGATTATGCCACATTTGACTCAAATGGAAATATAATTAATGAACCATGGCCAACACCATTCGAATCGAGTGGCTTTGATCTTGATGCCGTTGGAGTAATTAACAATCGCAATAATACATCTGTAAATGAGACAGATAAAAATATTGGTAGTGTTATTTTTCCAAATCCGGCACACGAGTATTTTAATATCTTGTCACATAATAAGCTAGAAAAAATTATTATTTATGATTTGAATGGAAGCTACAAGTCAGAAATAATTAATCCAAATAATAAGCATATTAATATCAATTTTTTACCCACCGGCTTTTACATAGTTAAGATTTATACCGACATTAATATACTAACAACAAAGCTCATAAAAAACTAACTCTCTAACTTTACAAACTTTACAAACTTACTAACTCATCAACTCTTTAATCAAATATCAACTATTAATTTTAGCTTTTTTATTTGTAGGTAACCTGCAAAGTCAAATCATATTCGACACCCTGTTACTTAGTGAATTAGAGGTTGTGGGTCATATTAATAATTTTAATTCACCAACAAAAGTTACAACCATTGATTCCATTGCACGTAAAGAGCTAAACCTGCAGGATATTGGAGAATTACTTGCTGCTTTTACCCCTGTTTTTGTTAAGTCATATGGTCGTGGTTCACTTTCAACAGTTTCATTTAGGGGTACAGGGGCATCGCACACAAAAGTGTTGTGGGAAGGCATTAATATTAATTCGCCAATGCTTGGACAAACTGATTTTTCGTTATTGCCAAGCTCATTTTTTGATAAAATTGAACTGCAATATGGCGGGGGGTCATTAACAAGTGTGAGTGGTGCATTGGGTGGAAGCATACGTTTAGAAAGCAATGGGATTAAAAAGGATAATCAAATAAATATCCAACAATCAATAGGGAGTTATAATACTTATCTCACATCAGCCTCAGTGTATCTTAATAAATCAAATTTGTATTCGAGTACACGTATTATCAGGCAATCATCATTAAACAACTTTTCTTATTACAACAATGCAATATTACCTTCAGGTGAAGAAATGACCCAGTCTGATGCTGAGTTTACTAACATAGGATTTACTCAGCAGTTTTCATATAATATATCTGATAAACAGCAAGTTTCATTTATTACATGGAACCAATGGAATACACGAAATATTCCTGCAATAATGACTAATATCCAAAAAGGTGGAAATCAAACTGAGTGGAATACTAATTTCTTTTCTCGAAATATATTGAAATGGGTATTGCATAACGAAAAAACAAGGTGGGAAGCTGTAGGAGCATATTTTTATGAAGAGTTAGATTATTTTTTGGAGACAAAAGATGAGTTAAATAATCCTATTTCACTGATTGATTCACGTAACAAGGTTGAAACCTATTCATTTGCATGGAATGTTTCTTCTGAATTACAAGATAATTTTATCTTTAAAATTGGAATGGAGATGCTTCAGCAAAAGGTTAATAGCAATAATTATTTGGATACTAAACAACGAAATAGTTTAAGTAACTATGTAAGTCTTAAAAAAAGTTTTAAAGACAAACTTACTGCGGAGGCCTTGCTCAGGGCAGAAATAATTAATGCAACATTTATCCCCATAATGCCTATGTTAGGGATAAACTATAAACCTTTTACAAATCAAAATTTCAATTTTAGAATTAATATTTCTCGTAACTATAATATTCCATCTTTAAATGATCTGTATTGGTATCCAGGTGGAAATGAGGATCTAAATCCTGAAAAAAGTTTAGAAATGGAAGCCGGTGTAGATTATGCCACAAAGTTAAATATGAAACATAGTTTAACTCTGAGTCTAAGTGCCTATTCATCATTGGTCGACGATTGGATTATTTGGCTTCCAGGAGATTATCGATATTGGAGTCCGCAAAATATTGCTGAAGTTTATGCCAGGGGTGGTGAGTTTTCTGCACGTGTTGCTGGTAGTTTTGGTAAGGTTGATTACAATATTTTTGGCGAATATTCATACACTCGTACGACAAATAACAGCGATAGTGCAGTAGCTTCAGGGTTGTCGGATGTACAATTAATGTATGTGCCAATACATACTGCTAACGGGTATATGGTTTTAAGTACTAGTGGATATTATGTTAACTGGAGTTTGTCATACACCAGCTCGCGAAACACATCTCTTAACAACGATGAAAACTACTCATTTCCATTACCTGATTATATGTTGAATAATGTATCAATTGGAAAGAGGTTAGCTCTTAAAAAAACAAATCTTGATGTAAGGTTCAAAGTATATAATATTTTCAATATTGATTATCAAGCAATATTATGGAGAGCAATGCCCGGACGTAATTATGAAATTTCTTTGAGTTTTACAATGTGAATCCAAATATAAACTAGAACGATATGTTTAAAAATATAATTTTTATATTAAGTATCTCATTATTCTTCTCTTGCTCTAAAAATAATGATGTTAATAATGATGGAGTTGAAATTAATAAAGGAGGAGTTTTTATTGCCAATGAAGGTAATTTTTCAGTAGCAAATTCATCATTATCATATTATTACCCTTCAGCATCTAAAATAACAAATAGTATATTTTATCAAGTCAATAATGTTCCTCTTGGTGATGTTGCTCAAAGTATTACAATAAATAACCAGTTGATTTATGTGGTGATAAATAACTCAGGACTCATTTATGCTATTGATAGTAAAACTCTTGAATTTAAAGGGAAGATTAATGATTTGACTTCACCTCGTGAGATTATATTTATTAATGATCAAAAAGCATATGTTAGTGATTTGTATAGCAGTGCAATTACTATCGTTAACCCTGTTAGCTATGAAATAACAGGTACAATTGAATTGGGTAAGAGTAGCGATTGCATGGTGAAATTTGATGATAAGGTAATGGTTGCAAACTGGTCAGCATATAATCAAACCGGTATTAATAATACAATTATGGTTGTGGATTCGGATACTGATGTTGTAAGTGATTCAATAGTTGTTGGTATCGAACCAAATAGTATGGTAATTGATAAAGAAGATCATCTTTGGGTATTGTGCAGTGGAGGATTTATGAATGATGAAATGCCAACATTATGGAAAATAAACCCGCAAACACTCGAAATATTAAAGCAGCTCACCTTTACAGATATTCAAAATAGCCCCGATAATTTATGTATCAACGGCACTGGCGATTCACTTTATTTTTTAAATAACGGAGTATTTGCCATGTCGATAAATAGTCAGCAATTGCCTGATAATGTACTAATTGATGAGGCTAATAGAAATTATTACTCACTTGGAGTACATCCAGTGGAGAAAGATATTTATGTATCAGATGCTCTTGATTATAATCGGAATGGAATGGTTTATCGATATTCAAGTAATGGTATATTAATATCTTCATTTGAGGTTGGAATTATTCCAGGTTATTTCGCATTCAACTAATCAATTATCTAATTAAGCCATTAACCATTAATTATTTCTGCCAATTTGACAAAAATATACACTTGGCAAAACTTTTGATATGCATTTTCTGGAATATGTAATGATAAAGAATAAACCATAAGATAATGAGTGAAGAAAATATAGAAGACGTAACTTTTGAAAATAACGATGATTCGCAGAATAATGCGGATGAAGTTAATGAGAAACCAATGTCTGACAAGAAAAAAAGGAAAATAAAAGCCGAAAAAAAACTTGACGAGATTACAGAAAAGTATGATGATATAAATGATAAGTACCTGCGGTTATACTCGGAGTTTGATAATTATAGAAAACGTACCAACAAAGAAAGACTTGAGTTATTGAAAAGTGCTTCGGAAGAAGTCATTGTTGATTTATTACCCATACTTGACGATTTTGACAGAGCTATTAAAGCAATGGATGAGCATGGTGTTGATGAAGAAATAAAAAAAGGACTTGAGTTAATACGCAGTAAATTATTTAATACCTTATCTCAGAAAGGTTTACAACCAATGAAATCGCAAGGTAAAGAATTTGATACTGACTTCAATGAATCCATCACAAATATTCCTGCTCCATCAAAGGATATGGTAGGTAAAGTTGTTGATGTAATTGAAAAGGGTTATTTGCTAAATGGTAAAGTAATTCGTTTTGCAAAAGTTGTAGTGGGTAGTTAGATATAGTGTATCTATTGAGATGTTATTAGTTATTTGTGCAGCTCAAATAGTTGAAAAGTAGTTTTATTGAATAATAGTTATGAACAAAAGAGATTATTACGATATACTTGGCGTAAGTAAAGATGCCAGTGAGACAGAGATCAAAAAAGCATATCGTAAGATGGCACTAAAATATCATCCTGATAAGAATCCTGATGACGATCAAGCCGAAGAAAAATTTAAAGAAGCTGCTGAAGCTTATGAAGTACTAAGTAGTAACGACAAGAAAGCAAGATATGATCAATTTGGTCATGCTGGTATGCGTGGCGGTGGTATGGGCGGCGGTGGCGGTATGTCAATGGATGATATCTTTAGTCATTTTGGTGATATTTTTGGCGGAGCTTTTGGTGGCGGCGGTGGATTTGGTGGACAATCAGGCAGAAGACGAGTTAACAGAGGCTCTAACCTTAGGGTTAAAGTAAAGTTGTCTCTTGAGGATGTTGCACATGGTGTAGAAAAGAAGATTAAACTCAACAAATATAAAGGTTGCGAAGCCTGTAACGGTTCAGGAGCTGAAAAAGGAAGTACCCCGACAACATGTCCAACTTGCCACGGACAGGGTCAGGTAACAAGAATTACAAATACATTTTTAGGCCAAATGCAAACTGCTTCAACCTGTCCGCAATGTGGAGGAAGTGGCGAGCAGATTACCAATAAATGTACAGAGTGCCATGGTAATGGAATTGTAAAAGGTGAAGATATTGTTACAATAAATATACCAGCTGGTGTTGCTGATGGTATGCAATTATCGGTAAGTGGTAAGGGAAATGCAGGTGCCCGAGGTGGTGTTCCTGGTGATTTAATTGTGCTAATCGAAGAAATAGAACATCCTGATTTGGTACGTGATGGTAACAACGTGTTGTACGATTTGTACATTAATTTTGCTGATGCAGCTCTTGGATCTACAAATGAAATTCCAACAATTGATGGCAAAGCCCGAATAAAAATCGCACCAGGTACACAAGGCGGTAAAGTGCTCAGACTCAAAGGTAAGGGTATCCCGGACGTAAATGGTTATGGAAAAGGTGATTTACTTGTTAATGTTAACATTTGGACTCCTCGTGATCTTACAAAAGAGGAAGCTGAAATGATGGAGAAATTAAAGGACTCCAAAAATTTCAAACCCAATCCAACAACTAAGGATAAAAGCTATTTTGACAGAATGAGAGAGTTTTTCTCATAATCATTATTAAAAATCTAATATAAGCACTATAGCTTTTTTAATCAGTTTTTTGCACTAAGTGACTAACTGTTTAAGTTATATATAAATTGAATCTTCGCTTTTTTTATGCAAAGTAATTTATAAAATTATCAACAAAAATATATATTCTCACTAAATTATGTTGTTAAATAATTTAACATATTTTAAAATGACAAGTCGGTGAAGATTGTATTTTTGTGCCCTACACACGAATTCAAAAAAAATGGATCAAAATTTTGCTCTTCAGGCTATAAATGTTTCTAAAAGCTATGCCAATCACAAGGCGCTTAATAAAGTAAGCATAGAAGTTCCTCAACAAAGTATTTTTGGGTTACTAGGTCCCAACGGTGCAGGAAAAACTACTTTAATTCGAATAATCAACCTTATTTCGGTGATGGACGAGGGTAGGGTATTGTTAAATGGTAATCCAATTACAACAAAGGATGTTGAGAGTATCGGTTACTTACCCGAAGAACGTGGGCTTTATAAAAAAATGAAGGTTGGTGAACAGGCTGTTTATCTTGCACAGTTAAGGGGTATGACGAAGCGTGATGCCATAACTCAGTTGAAAATTTGGTTTGAAAAGTTTGAAATTGGTGCATGGTGGGATAAAAAAGTTGAAGAGCTTTCCAAAGGTATGCAACAAAAGGTTCAGTTTATTGTAACAGTACTTCACAAACCAAAATTGCTTATATTTGATGAGCCCTTTAGCGGCTTTGACCCAATTAACGTTAATATTCTAAAAGCCGAAATTCTTAATCTCCGTAATAACGGTGCAACAGTTATTTTTTCAACACATAATATGGCATCTGTTGAAGAGCTTTGTGATAATATTGCGCTAATAAACAATAGCCAAACAGTACTTTCGGGTAGTATACATGATATTAAAGACAAGTATAAAGCCAATGTTTACGAAGTAGCATATCGGTCGGGTAGTAGGTTGCTTTTGGCCGAAAAGGATTATTCAATTACAGAGACAAAAGATATACATAATGCTCATTATTCAACCATTAAGATTAATAATGGAGGTACACCCAATGAGTTATTGCAAGAAATATTAAATCAGGTTAATGTTGTTTCATTTAGAGAAATATTGCCTTCAATTAATGATATTTTTATTAAGGAAGTAAGTGGGTGATATGTATGAATATGGTCTTCAGTCGGCAGTCTTCAGTCTTCAGTCAGCAGTTTTCAGTCTACAGTTTTATTCAACAATTCAATAATCTAACAATTCAACAATCTAACCATCAATAAGATGAATAAAATACTCCTCATAATACAGCGTGAATATCTTTCAAGAGTAAAGAAAAGGTCGTTTATTATAATGACCATTGTGGGACCGCTTTTGATGGCAGCTATGATGATACTTCCAGCATATTTAGCCAATTGGAGTGGTGCATCAGAAAAGCGAATTGCTGTACTGGATGAAACAGGGTGGTTCTTTGAAAAGTTTAAAGATCAGGATAATATAAAGTTTTATTATGTTTTTAATGACTTGGAGACAGAAAAGAAAGATGTACTTTCAAAGGGTGATTTATTACTTTATGTTCCGCAAACAGAGTTGAATATTCCGGTAAATTCGGAGATGTACTCCATAAAGCAACCAGGTTTAAATGTTACATCATATGTTAAGTCGGTGATGAAACAAATTATAGAAAATAAAAAACTACTTGCATCTGGTATTGATCCTGAATTAATTAAATCGGCCAAGGTAAATATTAACCTTAGTATGATAAGGGTTGAAGAAGGTGGTGTTGAAAAGAAAAGTAACACCGAAGTTGAAGTTGGCTTGGCGATTTTTGCAGGACTATTGATTTACTTTTTTATATTTATGTTTGGAGTGCAGGTACTTAAAGGTGTTATGGAAGAAAAATCTAACCGAATTGTGGAAGTCATAATTTCATCGGTTAAACCATTTCAGTTAATGCTTGGTAAGATAATTGGGATTGCATTTGTGGGTTTAACACAGTTTATGCTGTGGATATTGTTAACTCTGGTTTTTGTGGGTATTTTCCAGACGGGAGTGTTTACAGAAGGTGGTTCAGGCATGGAGCTACTAGGTAATAAAACCGAATTATTGAATCAGATGAATGATGGTAACACTGGTGTTGATCCAATGCTAATGGTAAATGAAATAATTGGTGGTATAAACCTCAAGGTTATGGTATTTAGCTTTTTATTTTATTTCTTGGGAGGCTATTTATTGTATGCCTCACTATTTGCAGCCATTGGAGGAGCAATTGATAACGATACAGATAGTCAGCAATTTATGCTGCCGGTTTCAATTCCGCTGATATTCTCAATTGCGTTATCGGGGGTAATTATAAACCAGCCCGATGGACCTTTGGCAATATGGATGTCGATGATACCGTTTACTTCGCCAATAACCATGATGATGCGAATTCCATTTGGTGTTCCCATGTGGCAATTATATACTTCCATGGGCTTGCTAATTGTCGGGTTTATTTTTACAACATGGATTGCGGGCAAGATTTATCGAACAGGAATATTAATGTACGGACAAAAAGTTAGCTATGCTATTCTTTGGAAATGGCTTACTAAGAAGTATTAAAGCTGAGTTGAAAGTTCTTAAAGTTGAAAGTTTGTAAAGTTACAAAGTTGTAGAGTTGATAGTTTTAAAGTTGTATAGCTTGCCTGCCGTAGGTAGGTTGAAAGTTATAAAGTTAAATGTACTTTGAAACTCTGCACTGCGGCAACGATTGCAATGTTAGCTTGTTGAAGTGTAAGATGTGATTTTTGTTAGTAAGCAGCGGCTGACGAAGGAAGCCCATGCATTACTTACAAAAACCAGCTGGAGCAAAACAACTATAAATGGAAAGCGTGTTATACCAATTAAATTTCAGAATGCGCTTAATTAATCAATAGATTTTTAGTTTTAGCGAAGTGATAAAATATCTGCATAGCCAATGTTACGGAGAAATTTTATCAAGAAGGTAAAACTAAAAAGGTGAAGATTTATCAGCGCATTCTGATGTTTAGTTGGTATCAGCCGCCCAAAAGAAACTAATTAATCTTCTCCATATAGAAAAATTGCTCCTTATTACCTCGTATATTGGAAATGGTTACGTTTAGAAGTGTATCATTTTCAATGTGATAAATAATTATTGAAGGGAAATCGTTATTATGATTAACAAATTTCCACTTATTTTTCGTGGCTTCGGTTAGCAAAAAATCAACCGATTCGGCATCCTCGTCAAAATATACCTTGTAATATATTGAATCATTAATTTTCTCAATTTTTAAAGATTCGAAAAAGGCTGTATCTGTACCATTCAGACTAAAACCCTCGCCCTCAAAAATATTTTGATTAACAAATCTCCAATTTTCGTTAAATGCGACACCCTTATGTGATTGCCAATTACCAACAATGATTTTAAGATCGTTAATTGTATCATTTGGTGATGGATTATAACATGACGTTATGAGAATGATTGGAAACAGTAGCAAAATCAGTACTTTCATAAGTTATTAACGGTATAATTAAAGTGTAAATTAGGAGGATGCAAAATTGTAAACATGCCATCCTAAGCAATAAATTGAAACAGGGGCAAAGTTAATTAAAATCAATTTGCTAATTCACAAATATTATTCTACTTTTGCACCCTCAAAAAAATAGAAGATTATAATTAATAACTAAAATCAAATGCAGAATAGAGGAGCTATTAAGTTTTTTGCCATTGCTTTTGCGCTGGTTTGTCTTTATCAGTTAAGTTTTACCTTTGTTACAAGCAGAGTTGAAACTAAAGCTAAAGAGTACGCTACTAGCGAAGTTGCAGTTCAACAGGCTAATAAACTTGCAAAAGGAAATAAGGCTTTGGAAACCTACCTTATGGATTCCATTTCTAAATCCAGAAAAAAGTATTACGAAGACAGCGTTTCCAATGTTGTAGTTTATGACCTATTAATAACTGGCTATACCTATAAGGAATGTAAAGAAAGACAACTCAACCTTGGTCTTGACCTTAAAGGTGGTATGAACGTAGTTCTTGAAGTATCTATACGTGAAGTAGTTAATGCCCTATCTGGTAACAGTCAGGATCCGGTATTCAGAAAAGCTATGACAATGGCTACTGAAAAGCAAAAGAATAGTGGCGATGGGTTTGTTACATTATTTGGTGAGTCGTTTAACGAGATTGATCCAAATGCACGTCTTGCTTCAATTTTCCTATATGAATTTAAAGATAAAGGAATTACCACAAGTTCGACTAACGATGAGGTACTTGCTGTTATAAAGCAAGAAGCTGATGATGCTTTTGACAGATCATTCCAGATTCTTCGTAATCGTATTGACCGTTTTGGAGTAGCACAACCAAATATTCAAAAGCTTTCGACAACACGTCGTATTGCTATTGAACTTCCTGGTATTAAAGATCCTGAGCGTGTAAGAAAACTACTACAAGGAACTGCACAACTTGAGTTTTGGGAAACTTATAACTTTTCGGATTTATACACATATTTTGATGAAGCAAATGCTACATTAAGAACTGAAGGTATACTTGACGAAGAAAATAAAGAAGCTGAAGCAAATAAGGAATCAGGTACTGAGCAATCGGTTGATGGCGAAACAGTAGTAACTGACGGTGAAGTTGGTGGAGACACTGCAGTTGAAGAAACTAAAGAAGAAGAATCGACAAATAAACTATTGGAGCAAATTGAAGCAGATACTACTACAGGGGTAGGCGATGAATCAAATTTTGAGGATTATGCCAAGAAATTCCCTCTATATGCTTATCTACAACCTTCATATGCACAAGACGAATCAGGAAGACCTTATCCTGCAGCAACAGCACGTATTGGTTTTGCAGCCATTAAAGATACTGCACGTATCAATGGCATGCTTAAACTTACAAAGGATCTTTTTCCAAGAGATTTAAAACTTGTTTGGACAGTTAAGCCAAACCCACAAACTCCAGATGTACTTGAGTTAATTGCTCTTAAAGCTAGTAACCGTGATGGTAGTGCTGCCTTAGGTGGTGATGTAATTGTTGACGCTCGTCAGGATTACGACCAAAATGGTGGTATTGCAGTTGATATGCAAATGAACTCTCAAGGAGCTAAAGTATGGAAACGACTTACAGGCGAAAGCATTGGAAAACAAATTGCCATTGTTCTTGATGATTATGTTTATTCATTCCCGGTTGTTAACGGTGAAATTCCAAACGGACGTTCATCTATTTCAGGTGGTAGTATGGATTTAAATGAGGCTCAAGACCTTGCAAATATTTTAAAAGCTGGTAAACTTCCTGCACCTGCACGTATTGTTGAAGAAGCTGTTGTTGGTCCATCACTTGGTCGCGAAGCTGTTAATGCCGGTATGAACTCTTTCATTCTTGCATTCTTACTTGTACTTGCTTACATGATTGTTTATTATAACAGAGCAGGTCTTGTTGCCAACTTTGCTCTTGTAACAAACATGTTCTTCCTATTTGGAGTACTTGCATCACTTGGTGCTGTACTAACATTACCTGGTATGGCCGGTAT
Source organism: Bacteroidota bacterium (assembly GCA_045267845.1). GTDB lineage: Bacteria > Bacteroidota > Bacteroidia > Bacteroidales > F082. Next base: position 13,199 of record JASFZK010000110.1, read on the forward strand.
CGTACTTACATTGGGTATGGCGGTTGATGCCAACGTAATTATTTACGAACGTATTAAAGAAGAGATTAGAGCCGGTAAAGGTTTAAGTCTTGCCATTGCAGATGGTTATAAAAATGCTTACTCAGCTATTATTGATGGTAACGTTACTACATTGTTAACAGGTATTGTTCTTTACATATTTGGAACAGGTCCGGTACAAGGTTTTGCTACTACTTTAATTATTGGTATTCTTTCATCATTGTTTACATCAATCTTTATTTCAAGAATGATTTTTACATGGATGTTAAACACCAACAAAAAGATTTCATTCTCATCAAAAGCTACTGCTAACTTCTTAGCAAACACTAGCTTTAATTTTATTGATGTTAGAAAAAAAGCATATATCTTTTCAGCATTCTTAATTGTAATTAGTGTTGGATCTCTTGTAACTAAAGGCTTAAACTTTGGTATTGATTTTAAAGGAGGACGTACTTATGTAATTAGATTTGATACAGATATTGATACTGAGGAGGCAAGAAAAATTCTTACAGCCGAATTTGGTAACCATGCTCCTGAAGTAAAAACTTTTGGTGCCGATTCTCAAATTAAAATTACTACCAAGTATTTAATTGATGACGATCGTGTTGAGGTTGACTCAATTATTCAGGTCAAACTACACAATGGTCTGAAAGGATTTTATACCGAAAATATTAAGTATTACGATTTCTCTTCAGATACTGAAGGCGAAAATAAATTATTGGGTATTTTAAGTTCACAAAAAATTGGACCAACCATTGCTTATGATATTAGAAACAAAGCGTACATGGCTGTATTCTTTGCTCTTATCATTATCTTTATTTACATTGCTGCACGATTTAACAAATGGCAATTTGGTGCTGCTGGTGTAATCGCACTGTTCCACGATACATTAATTACAGTTGGTCTATTCTCGCTGTTCTACGGTGTTTTACCATTTAGTATGGAAATAGATCAGGCATTTATTGCGGCTATCCTAACAATTATTGGTTATTCAATTAACGATACAGTGATTATTTTTGACCGTATTCGTGAAAATACCGGCTTGTTCCCAAAACACAGTCTTAAAAAGAATATTAACAATGGATTGAATAGCACTTTGGCTCGTACAATTAATACTTCTGGTACAACCTTAGTTGTGTTACTCGTAATCTTCATCTTTGGTGGTGAGGTAATCCGTGGCTTTATATTCGCATTGTTAATTGGTGTGTTGGTAGGTACATATTCATCAGTATTCACGGCCAGCCCCGTTGCCTACGATCTACTTGGCGGCGATAAGCAGGAAAAAGAGCTTGCTGAAAAAGAAGCTAAATTACTTGCCAGAAAAGGCAAGAAGAAAAAATAAGTTTTAATTAACTTTACGAAAGTCCCATTGCTTTGTTGCGATGGGACTTTTTTTGTTTTATGTGGGCGTTTTCCCTAACTCCATTGCATTACGTTAGGTATCCAGGCTTTTCGCTTGTAGTTGTTTCATACTGATTGTATTTTTGTAAAGTAATCCCGTGTCTTCCTGCGTCAGCCTCGTTTTACTTACAAAAATTACATCAGTATTTCAACAAGCTATCGCTTCAATCCTTAACGCTGTATTTAACTAATCAGCCTTATATACTACGACTTAATTATCTGGTAATGGCAAAATTCATAATCAATCTTAAAAGCTATCATCAAAGTGATATATAATTATTCAACTTATCTGAATTCACGTATCTTTGCCAAAATTTTTTTATTGAATGGATTTTAAATTACAAGTAACCGACTCAAAATCTTCAGCCCGAACTGGAGAAATAACCACTGATCATGGTAAGATACAAACCCCAATTTTTATGCCTGTCGGCACAGTGGGTACAGTAAAAGGAATTCATATAAGTGATGTTAAAGATGATATTAATGCCGAAATAATATTAGGTAATACATATCACCTTTATTTACGCCCTGGATTGGAAATTATTGAACAAGCTGGAGGTCTGCATAAATTTAACGGCTGGGATAGGCCAATACTTACCGATAGTGGTGGTTATCAGGTTTATTCGTTGGCACATCGGCGAAAGCTCACCGAGGAAGGTGTAATTTTTCAATCGCACATTGATGGCTCACGTCATAATTTTAATCCGGAACATGTAATTGATATACAGCGAACAATTGGTGCTGATATTATGATGGCTTTTGACGAATGTACTCCATACCCTTGTGATTATGATTATGCGAAAAAATCAATGGGATTAACTCACCGATGGCTGGATAGGTGCATAACAAGGGTTAGCGAAACAAAATCCAAATATGGTTACGAGCAAACATTATTTCCAATTGTGCAGGGAAGTACTTATCGTGATTTAAGAACACAGTCGGCAGAATATATTGCATCGCGTGGCGCAGATGGAAATGCAATTGGCGGTTTATCAGTTGGAGAGCCACACGAGATTATGTATGAAATGACCGAATTGGTTTGTAGCATACTACCAAAAGATAAACCACGTTATTTGATGGGTGTGGGTACACCTGCAAATATACTCGAAGGCATTGCACTTGGCGTTGATATGTTTGACTGTGTTATGCCGACTCGTAATGGTAGAAATGGAATGATATTTACCCAAAATGGAATTCTAAATATGAAGAATGAAAAGTGGAAAAATGATTTCTCACTAGTTGATCCTGATGGAACTTCATTCGTAGATCATAATTATACTAAGGCGTATTTGCGACATTTATTTGTGTCAAAAGAATTACTTGGAGGAATGATAGCAAGTCAGCATAACCTTGCATTTTATCTTTGGTTGGTGCGTGAAGCTCGGAAACATATAATTGCTGGTGATTTTGCAGAATGGAAAGATAAAATGGTAGTTAAAGTTTCGCAACGACTTTAATACGGTTAATCGTATTAATAAAAACAATAGGAACTAGATGTTAAAAATAATAGACAGGTACATAATTAAAAAGTTTTTGGGAACTTTTTTTTATGCAATATCGTTGTTGATATTGATTGTTATTATTTTTGATGTTAGTGAAAATCTCGATAGCTTTATTCAGAAAGAAGCGCCTTTGGGTGCAATAGTTTTTGATTACTACCTTAACTTTATTCCTTACTTCATAAATCTATTTATATATCTTTTTACATTTATTTCGGTTATATTTTTTACTTCAAAACTAGCTGGTGATAGCGAAATTATTGCGATACTTAGCAGTGGCGTTAGCTTTTGGCGTTTATTATATCCTTATATGATATCTGCGGTTCTTTTGGCACTTCTATCGTTTTATCTTGGCAATTTTCTAATTCCAAAAACAAATGAGGAAAGAAGGGCTTTTAAGAATGCCTACATGGAGAATCTAACAAAGGACAAATCGAAAAATGTTCATCTTCAAATAGCTCCTAATACCTTTGTGTTTGTTGAATCGTATAGTAGTAAATTAAATACTGGACATAAATTCTCAATGGAGAAATTTGATGGACAAAAGATGATTTATAAGATGATGGCCGATCGAATTTCTTTAGATACTGTTACTGGTAATTGGAAACTTAAAAACTATTTTATCAGAACATTTGATAGTACAGGTCAAACACTGGTTAAGGGCGCAGAGCTTGACACCTCTTTTGTGCTGAAGGCCAAAGATTTATATAAGATTAAGGAAGAATTTGAGCAAATGGATTATTATGAACTCAATGAATTCATAATATCAGAAAAGGAAAAAGGATCCAAAGCATACAAAAAATTTGAAATTGAAAAGCATAAACGTGCTTCTGGTCCTGTGGCAATAATTATACTTACTGTTATTGGCGTTGCCTTGTCGAGCAGAAAGGTGAGAGGAGGCATAGGAATGCACCTTGGTGTAGGTATTGGTCTAACATTCTCCTATATCCTCTTAATTCAAGTGTCAACGGTATTTTCAACCTTTGGTAATCTATCACCTCTAATCGCATCTTGGATTCCCAATTTTATATTTTTAATAATAGCATTATATCTACTAAAGAAAGCACCAAAATAGGTAATCGAGAAGAATAATTAGCATATCAACTCTCTACCCTCCAATAAATTTGCTACTGTGGCTACTTCTATGTAAGAAACACCAGATGCTCTGCCGTGGTTTCCTGCAATAATAGTAACTAAATTTTCTTTTTTAAATGCTTTATTGTCTATAAGATTGTTTAGGGCTTTATTTATGAACATTTCATGGGATGCAGGCTTTTCCATAAAATCAACATGAACACCATATGATAATGCTAATTTGCGCATGGTTTGCTTGAGGTAGCATTGTGCATAAATTGTATGTCGGCTACGATAAGCTGCAAGAGCCCTAATGTTTCTTCCTGATGTGGTATCTGAAATAATAGCTTTTACATTTAAATCCTCAGAAATATCAATACCTGATTTCATTAAATGTGCGCCAACAATATCACTTTGTGTGGTTGGCTTATTTGACTTGCGAAGAATAGCTTTAACTTTTAATTTTGATTTGAATGATATGGTATTTCTTTCAACTTCTTTGGCTATTTTCCTCATCATTGTTACCGATTCAACCGGATATCTCCCATAAGCGGTTTCGCCGCTTAGCATTATTGCATCAGTACCATCGTAAATGGCATTAGCCACATCATTAACTTCAGCTCTGGTGGGGCGAGGGTTGTCAATCATACTATGTAGCATTTGTGTTGCCACTATAACCGGCCGACGTTTTTCAATTGCCAAAGCAACAATACGTTTCTGCACTCCGGGTAGTTTTTCGGGTGATATTTCAATGGCCAAATCCCCACGGGCAACCATTACACCATATGCAATATCTAATATTTCATTAATATTTTCTACGCCATCTTCGTTTTCAATTTTGGCAATTATTTTTATGGGGCTATCTTTCTCATCAAGTACTTTTTGTACAGCTTCAATGTCTTCTTTTTTACGAACAAATGAGTGGGCAATAAAGTCTAGGTTCTGTTCAATTGCAAAATGAATAAATTCAATATCTTTTGGCGAAAGGGCAGGTAATTGCATATGAGTTTTAGGGATATTAACACTCTTTTTACCTTGTATAATGCCGCTGTTCATTACCTCACATTGTAAATAATTACTCTCTTTTTTTAAAACAAGAAGCTCCAACGCACCATCATCAATTAGTATTTTACTTCCTTCGGGTACATGATTAACGAATTCTTTATAGTTTACGTGAACTATTTCTTTTGAAGATTTTTTTGGTAACTCACCGGTAACTTTTATTAACTGCCCTTCTTTTACTACAATCTCATCATCTTGTGGTAATGTACGTATTTCGGGCCCTTTGGTATCTATTAATAATGCGATTTTATCGGATACTAACCTAACATTCTCTATTACTTTTTTTGCTCCTTCAAAACTAGCATGGGCGGTATTAATGCGAACTACATTCATACCATTGTCAAAAAGTTTTTGTAGGAACTCTACTTCACAATTAAAATCGGAGATTGTTGCTACTATTTTTGTTTTCTTTCTCATATTGAATTTTTCTACCGCAAAAATATTATATAAATATAGTTCCACCAACGATTGTTGCTATACATAACCTCTACATTAAGTTAAGTAAGTTAATTGAAAGATGAAATGTTGTTAACTACAGCCGGTTGTAATACCTAGTTTGTTTTTTTCTTAATCCAATCCTTGGCATTAACAAATGCTTCAATCCATGGAGTAACTTCATCATCTTTGCGATTTTCGGGATAGTATGACCATTGCCAAGGCAAAAATGATCTTTCAAGGTGTGGCATCATAGCCAAATGTCGACCATCATTTGAATAAATTGCAGCTGTGTTCCAGTCTGAACCATTTGGGTTACCAGGGTATAGCTCATAGCTATAAGTCATTGCCCGCAAATATTTATCATGAAAATATGGGAAACTAAATTTGCCTTCACCGTGGGCAATCCATACTCCAAGTCTGCTTCCAGAAAGCGACTTTAACATTACCGAGTTGTTTTCGTTAATGTTTACATTAATGAAACCTGATTCAAATTTGCCAGAATCATTATGAAGCATTTTTGGTTTTTCGGGATGCTCAGGATAAATTAATCCAAGCTCAGTCATTAATTGGCATCCATTACAAACTCCTAAACTAAGAGTGTCTTCTCGTGCATAAAAGTTATCAAGTGCATTCTTGGCTCTTTCGTTGTATAAAAATGCACCAGCCCAGCCTTTAGCTGACCCTAGTACGTCTGAGTTGGAAAATCCTCCCACAAAAACTATGAAATTTACATCACTTAGGTCATCAGTGCCGGATATTAAATCAGTCATGTGAACATCCTTTACATCAAACCCAGCTAAGTGCATTGCATATGCCATTTCACGATCGCCATTAACTCCTTTTTCGCGAATTATTGCAGCTTTAATTCCTGTTGGGGTTCTTCTGCTCATCTCAATTCCATAATCCTTAGCTTTACCACTAAAACTATTGTTAAAGTTAAAATGTAAATCATGCTTATGATAATTTTTTAATCTGCAATGAGCATAACCATCCCCACTCTGTTTTCTATCCATGTTGTACGATGTGCTGTACCAGATGGTTCTATATTTCTCAATGTCAAAAAGATACTCATTTGAATTATGAATAATTTCGAGTTTCATATCTGAAATTACTTCACCAATAATATTATAATTAATGCTTTGTTTTTTTAAATAGGAGGAAACAGTAACAATGTCTTCAACTTGAACAATAATACCTGGGTTTTCACTAAACAACAATTTAACAATGTCATTTTCTTTAATTTCCGATAGGTTAATTTTCATTCCATGGTCACAGTTAGAAAAATTCATTTCCAATAAAGTAGTGATCATACCCCCAGCCGAAATATCATGACCAGCTAATATTTTTTCATCTTTTACTAACTGTTGAATTGCATTAAATGCTTTTGCAAAATATTTTGCATCCTTAACATCTGGAGAAACAGAGCCAATTTTATTTAAGGATTGTGCAAAGCTACTACCACCCAACTCGTAAGGTGAGCTGGAAAAGTTTATGTAAATAAGTTTAGTGCCTGATTTGGTTTTTATTACAGGTGTAATGGCTTGCTTAACATCTGTAACCTCACCAACTGCAGAAATAATAACAGTACCTGGTGCGTACACAACCTCACCATTTGAATATTTTTGTGTCATTGAGAGAGAATCTTTTCCAGTAGGTATATTAACTCCCAACTCAATTGCAAAACTACTAACAGCTTCAACAGCATGGTATAGACGGCTATTTTCGCCATCATTTTTTGCAGGCCACATCCAGTTAGCACTTAAACTTACACCCCTTATATCATTAACCAAAGGTGCCCAAACAAGATTTGTTAATGACTCGGCAATTGCAAGTCGTGAACCCGCCTTTGGGTTTATTAGCCCACTTACTGAAGCATGACCAAGGGCTGTGGCAATACCACTATTGCCTTGATAATCAAGAGCAATAATTCCTAAATTATTTAAAGGTAGCTGTATGGGGCCAACACATTGCTGCATAGCAACTTTACCGGTCACGGATCTGTCAACTTTGTTAGTAAGCCAATCTTTACATGCAACAGCTTCAATTTTAAGCACGTTTGCTAAATATTTGCTTATCTCTTCTTGCGAGTATTTAACATTTGAGAAATTCGATTCTTGAGTAGTATCTGTTAGAACAGTTTTTGGAGGTTTTCCAAACATATACTCTAGCTTAAGATCAACCGGGCAGCTATCGCCATCAGATTCAATTACGAATCTCATGTCATTAGTAACTTCACCAACTTTGTAAATTGGTGCTCTTTCACGTTTAGAAACTTTCTCTAGGGTCGGGTAATCCTTAGCTTTTATCACAAGCCCCATTCTTTCTTGTGATTCATTACCCAGAATTTCTTTAAAAGATAAAGTAGGGTCGCCTAAAGGTAAATTATTAACATTTATACGAGCTCCAGTATCTTCAACAAGTTCCGAAAGACTATTTAGGTGTCCACCAGCTCCATGGTCGTGTATGGAAACAATTGGGTTAACGTCTGCTTCAGTCATTGAGCGTATAGCGTTTGCAACTCTTTTTTGCATTTCGGGATTGGCCCGTTGTACTGCATTCAATTCAATATCATTACCAAATTCGCCGGTTGCTACCGATGAAACTGCACCACCACCCATTCCGATACGGTAATTATCGCCACCAAGGACTACAATTATATCACCAGTCTCAGGGATGTCTTTTTGTGCATCTATTGCTTTTGCATACCCAATGCCACCAGCCTGCATTATCACTTTGTCAAAACCGTACTTTTTGTTATTTTCCTGATGTTCAAAAGTTAGTAGGCTACCATTAATGAGTGGTTGTCCGTATTTATTTCCAAAATCGGAAGCCCCATTTGAGGCTTTAATAAGAATTTCTTCGGGTGTTTGATAGAGCCAGTTACGTGCTTCTATATTTTTCTCCCAAGGGTGATCACTACTGTTTCTAGGATATGACGTCATGTACACAGCAGTTCCTGCAAGTGGTAAACTTCCTTTTCCTCCCGCAAGTCTGTCGCGTATTTCACCTCCCGATCCAGTAGCAGCTCCATTAAATGGTTCAACAGTTGTTGGGAAATTGTGTGTTTCAGCTTTTAGCGATAATACAGTATTAATATCTGTAATCTTAAAAAAATCAGCTTTATCTTGCGTATTGGGGGCAAATTGTTCAACATTCGGGCCAACAATAAATGCCACATTATCTTTATATGCTGAAACCAAATTATCTGGGTTTTCGGCAGAAGTTTTTTTAATTAAGGCAAACAGGCTGTCTTTCATTTCTTCACCATCGATGATAAATGTGCCGTTGAATATTTTATGCCTACAATGTTCTGAATTAATTTGGGCAAATCCGTAAATTTCCGAATCAGTTAGTTTTCGTCCAATGGTATCACTAATTCCGTTTAAATATTCAACTTCATCATCACTTAAAGCAAGTCCTTCACTTTTGTTGTAGTTTGAAATATCATCAATATGAGATATTGGCTCAGGTGCATCAGGTATCGTAAATATATCTTGGTCAAGACCATCATATAATTGCTTAAGCATTGGATCAAAATTAGGAGAATCATTATCTGTTGATAGCATTTCTTCAATTCTAATTATTCCAGCAATTCCCATGTTTTGGGTTATTTCAACAGCGTTGGTGCTCCATGGTGTAATCATTTCCTTACGCGGACCAATAAACACACCTTCAAGCTCATAGCTATCGATAATCACGGCGTTGTCAAAAAGCCAACTCAGCTTTTTAAGGTTTGTTTCATTAATCTTTCCTTCTGTTTCCACAAGAAAATAGTGATTGGTGTTAAGCTGAAAAAAATATACCATGATGTTGTTTTTAAGCTGTAAAAAGATGCGTGCAAATATAAGGAAAGGAGTTTGTAGTAGGGGTGATAATAGATGGAAAAGGAATAAAGTTGTACAATTTATTAATCCAAAATTGTTAACATATTTAGTTTTTTAATAAACTATACTTTTTTTAACAGATGACTGATAGAATCAAGGCGTATTCCTTTTGACATAACGATGAGTGATATTATGGAAATATAATGTCCAATGTCGTTATAATTAAGATATTGATCGGAAAAACTTATTTTATAAATCACAAAAAAAGCAGAAGCAAATGAAATTAATATTCCATAAGTAATGTATTTGGATAATGATTTTAGATATATACTGTTACCAACTACAATAAACCCAAGCATGCTAATGGCAGTGTCAAGCACCATAAAACTAAAATTTGCAGTTTGAATAGAAATTATTAAAAATAAAATTGATTTTGAAATAAAAATCAATTTCAGAAATAGATTATTTGTGTATTGGTAAGCAGCTAGTTGCGCAAAAATTAAGGAGCCTGAGAATAAACTCCAAGAGAAAAATCTAACTTGCTCTCCAACATCTGGAAAGCCATGATATATCCCTCCAACAAATGCTGAGAGTCCCATAAAAAGGAAAAATAAGCTCCATTTTTTATTGTTGGTACGATGCTGAAAGTAAAAATAGAGAGCGAAAATGCTAAGAAATAAATTACTTATCATAAGATAGTTAGTTATAAAACTTATTTCATCAAACTGTTGATGACAAAAATAAACAATTATTACTCGGTACCAATAAGTCTATAATTTATCCTCCGATATTCCATAAACTTCGTTGGGTTCAATATTGCCAGTTGGTTCAGTATGAACAAGAATATCATATACATTTGGGATTGCTTTTTTTATCTCTTCTTCGACAAGTGTCGATATTTTATGTGCTTTATACAAGCTAATATCACCATTAATCTCTATATCAATTGCAACAATATACTGATGAGATATTTTTCTAACTCGAATTCTGTGTGGGTTTGTCACGCCACTAACACTTTTTGCAGCATCAATAATTTTTTTATAAATAAGAGGCTCGTTTATCCCATCCATTAATTCCATATTACTTTGCATAAATATCTTAAAAGCAATAATCATTATGTAAATACTCACTGCAAATGCGGTAATTAGATCAATAATTGATAGGTTGAAAATAAATGTAAATATAAGTCCGGTTAGTACTGCCATTGAAATTATTACATCATTTTGCATATTGCGTGAGTTTGCAATAAGCATTTGGCTCTCGGTTGATTTACCTGTTTTCTTCAAATAATAAGCCAATGCGTATTTTCCAACAATAGACAATAATATTACGTATATTGAAATTGTATCAGGTATATTGGAGCTAGTATGTGAAAAAAGTTTTTCAGTAGTTGATATTGCCAATTGAGCTCCTGCAAAAAATATTATAAATGCCAGTAATTTTGTAGCTATCGTATCTGCTTTCGTGTAACCGTATGGGTATTTTATATCTGGGGGTCTTCCAATTATGTGAGCAGTAAATAATGTAATTAGCGATGTGAGCACATCACTTGCCGAGTCGATACCATCAGCAATAACTGCAAAACTGCCTGCAGTAATTCCTACCGTAATTTTTAGTACCGATAGTAAAGCATTACCAACCACCGCAACCCATGATGCATTAATGATTTTCCTTTCACGTACTCCTATGGCCATTTTTAATCTTTTGCCAAAAATATGAAAAGTTTGAATAGTTTCGGTCGAATATTGTTGTTAGTATTGAGGGCAATAATTAATCCTCATGTTTCGTTACCCTTTTCACGTATATTTGCCAATTAATTTATCATTAACGATACCATGGATAGTGTGTTAAACCAAGCATATTTTTTTAAGTTCATTAAATTTGGAATTGTTGGATTTTCGGGATTATTTATCGATTTTGGCATCACTTATCTTGCAAAAGAAAAATTTAAAATCCCTAAATACATATCAAATGCGATTGGCTTTGTATTGGCTGCTACTTCAAATTATTATTTAAACCGTGTTTGGACATTTCAAAGTAAAAATCCAGAAGTGATGGTTGAGTTTACAGAGTTCTTTCTGATTTCTTTAGTTGGATTAGCAGTAAATACTTTGTTATTATGGATACTTGTTAGTAAATTTAAAGTTAATTTTTATCTTGCAAAAGTTTTCGCCATAGGGTTTGTTACGTTGTGGAATTTTTTGGCAAATGCATTTATAACTTTTAATCCTGAGCGATTAATTCTTACCTATTAACTGTAGTTTTCTCCTCTGCTTTTTTGTTAGATATAGGTGCCTCCTAAGCTTACTTTACTATATTTGCAGTATATTGTAATTATATTATGTTTTTCATTTTATCTAAAATATTATCAATATTTCTTTCTCCATTAATATGGATTTTTGCTTTACTTATTTGGGTATATTTTGCAAAAAGTAGAGCTTCTTCTAAACGAATATTATTGGGTGCCTTACTTATGTTTTATATTTTTTCAAATGGATTTATTGCTGAAGAGGCCTTACGGCTATGGGAGCAGAATTCGGCATTTTATTCAGAGGATGAAAAAACATATGATGTGGGGATTGTGCTAAGTGGTGGACTTATTGATTATGATGAAAGTACGAACAAGTTGGTTTATGGTCAAAGCTCTGATAGAATTATGCAAGCTTTGAAAATGTATAATGAAGGTGTAATTGATAAAATTTTAATTACTGGTAGTTCTGGTAATTTATTTAGTTCTGAGTATAATGAATCCATACTGGCCCGAGCTTTTTTGTTGAATTCAGGAATTGATAAAAATGATATTTTAATTGAACCAAATTCAAGAAATACTCACGAAAATGCCATGGAGACTAAAAAGCTATTGGCAGAACAGTTTCCTGATGGTGATTTTTTGTTATTCACATCTGCATTGCATATGCGTAGAGCACATGCTTGTTTTATAAAGGAAGGTGTTGATATTGATATCTATAGTACAAATAATACAATTGTAAGAAGAGAAAATAGTTTTGAGTTTTTGTTTCTCCCATCAGCCTTAAGCATTTACCAATGGGATTCACTAATTCATGAAGTTACAGGGTATTTTATTTATAAAATTGCTGGCTATATTTAATTCTAATTATAAATGATAAAGTGGAAATTGTATTATTTTTGGAACATTATTTGGTTTGAATCGTAAGACAAATCAATATTTTAATTCAAGCAAACTAAGAAAAGTAATTGTAAATGGCATTTGGCTCATCTTTTATGGGAAGAGGGAATAAAAGTGAAAAGAAGCTCTCAAACCGAAGTTATTATAAATCTCTGATTGATAATAAGAATTCATGTGCTTTTTTAGCAGATTTGGATGGTGATATATTATTAGTTAATAAAGAGGCACAAGAGTTTACTGGCTATTCCGAGGAAGAGTTTCTTAATCATAGGTTACGTGAGTTGTTTGTTACATTAACTGGATATAAAAACCCCTTAGATTCTGATGATATTCGCGAATTTGAGACAGAGCTGTATTTGATAAAATCTTCAAGTTATTTGGTGCCAGTGCAATTACAATTAACCGAAATTGAAGGGAGTAAATTTTTGTGTACAATTCTGCCAGCCATAGTTAGCGAACAATCAGAAGTTACTGATTCCAATAAGCTGTCAGGAAATACATCAAATAAGGAGTTGGGATCTAATTTGCCTAGTGATACAGTGTCGAATACAGGACTGACTGAAGATGAAGAGCATGATGTACGAAACTCATTAAATACAATACTTGGCTTTTCTACCCTGTTGTTAAAGGAGAAGAATATAACTTCTGACAGAAAACTTACTGGGTATGTAAAGTCAATAATCCGAAATAGTACCAAGTTAGAAGAAACCTTAAATTTTTCTAATTATTCTGAATCAGACAATAGCAACGAATCATTGTCAAGATGTTTATTGAGCACAATCATTCAAAAAGTACACATATTACTCAAATCAAAAGCTGATGAAAATAGCATAGAGTTGGTGATGGATTTACCTGGCGAGTTTGCTGTAATATCTGATGAATCAATACTTTTCAATGTGGTTAATTATTTAATCGATAAAGCGATAATAGATTGTCGCAATATGTTTATTGATGTAAAAGTTAGACCCGGAAAAGTTGATGGACAATTGGATCTCGTTATTGATAATATTGGACAAGGCATCCCAAAGGATATCAAAAGCTTTATTGAAGCAGAAAATGAAAAATCGTCCTACGAATCTGATAATCAAATATTAGCGTCAGAACCTGAACTATCAACACTACTAAAAAACTTAAATAGCATCAATGCAAAGATGAGATTTGAAATAAGTGATGATTTTGGTGATATAGTGTTAATTGAATTGCCCTTGTGTACAGACACTTCTGAGAGTGGTGCCGAATCACAATCATCAACAACCTCTGGCGATACTAAAAAGAAAGCATTGATTATTGAAGATGATAAACTAAATGCAATTATATTAAAAAATCACCTACAACAATATGTTGATACATCAACTGCTTTTTCTGGCGATGAAGCTCTTTATATTATCGAAACACTTCATAATAAAGGTGTTGATTTTGATATAATATTTACTGATATTGGATTACCAACTCCGTGGGATGGCATAACCTTGAAACAGGAAATAATCAATAGATGGGCACAGTATAAAAACATTCCATTTATTGCTCAAACAGGATACTCAGCAAAATCGTATTCGGATAAAATTAGAGAGTCTGGCTTTAAAGGCTACTTAATAAAGCCAATTAATCGAAATGATATAAAGAAGTTTGTTACTTCCATTTAATTTTTAATATTTTCTTCCTTTCTTCCCTCTTCGCTGAATTCTTTTTTTGATTAACAGCAAAATACTTCAAATAATTTGTTATTTTTGTTAGCATACTTAATAATAAATTTATAACCCCTATGCCAAATTTTGCTAGACTAATTATTAAGCTTCTTTTTGTTGTAGCTGTGATTGCAGTAATTTCATCTTGCATTCCTCAAAAACGATTGATATTAATGCAGTATGACGATATGATTGATAGTACATATGCATTAACGTTTGATGGTACCGATTATGAGGATAGCATATACCGTATTCAGGAAAACGACTACTTATATATTGACATTAAATCAGTTGAGGGATCAATTACTGATATATTTAAATCCAATGCCACTATTTTTCAAACCGGTGACGAAAACCAATCATTAGTAGGTTATTATGTTAATAGCGATGGCACAATTGATTACCCATATGTGGGACGGATTTATTTAAAAGGACAAACATTACGTGAGGCAATGGAAACTGTTAAGATTGCCTCAGAAAGTTTAGTTGGAAATGCCAGAGTGGAGGTGAGGCTAATAAATAATACCATAAGTATATTGGGCGAAGTTGTAAAACAAGGCTCATATAATATAACAAAAACACAAGTCTCAATTTATGAAGCTATTACCCTAGCTCAAGGATTTACTGATTATGCAAAAAGAAATAAAGTTAAGGTTTTACGTACAGTTGATGGCGAAAGAAAACTGTATATGATTGATTTGAATAGCGGAAAATTAATAGGCCAGAATATGTTCTTTGTGTATCCAAACGATATTATTTATGTTGAGCCAATGTGGGCAAAATCCATAGGTTTAACACCTACTTTTTCTTTAACCGTAATAACGACAGTTTTAACTCTTGTTGTTCTTATTTCATCAATTAGTAAGTAATTATGGGGACACAGGAAATATCATCAAAAAGTAATGGTATCGATTTTAAACGTATTCTTGATAAGTATGTGAAAAATTGGTGGATGTTTGCAATAGGAATTGTTATTGCAGTTTTGTTTGCTCAAAATGATAATAAGTACATTGTACCACAATACAGCATGAGTGCTTCATTACTCATCGAGGATAAAAGTAATACTTCAGTACTTAATAAAACAGCTGCAGTTCTTTCTTCACCAACCTATCTAAGTACAAAGCTCATCGAAAATCAAATAGCCTATTTAAAATCGTTTGCACAGATAAAAAATATTATTTCGCAACTCGATTTTGAAGTTAGCTATTTTTCCAAAGGGAAATATATATGGACAGAGATATACAAGAAAACGCCTTTTATTGTAGTTTATGATGATCATCATCCCCAAATAAGGTATCGCAAGTTTGATATATATTTTCATCCTGATAACAGGTTCAGTATTTCTTCTGAAAGTTATGTGCCATTCGTTTTACCCAGAACTTTTGACATTGGTGAGCAAATTGAAAGTAAGGATTATAGTTTTCGCATTGTATTAAAGCCTGATGTAAAACTCAAAAATATAGTTAATAAGAGGTACGGTTTTACAATAAAAGATATAAATGGAGTTGCAAATGAATATAAGAACAGGACAAATGTATATATTCAAAGAAATACTTCCATAGTCGTAATTTCTACAACTGGTTATAATAAACAGAAAGAAAAAGATTACCTAAATAAATTCACTGAGGAGTTTTTAAGGACTAATCTTGAAAAGAAAAATCAAATACTTACAAATACAATTGATTTTGTTTCGTTACAGATTGCTTCCATTGGTGCAAAGTTAGAAGAATCAGAACTACGCCTCGAAAATTTCCGAAAGGGTCATCAGTTTATGGAATTGTCTCATAAATCAGCGGCACTTCTTAGTCAAATGAATTCTCAAACCAAGTCAAAACGAAACCTACTACTCGACTTAAAATACTATCAGTATTTAAGAGATTATATGATAAATCATATAAACTTTGAAGATGTTGTTATGCCATCAACAGTTGGTGTATCACTTCCTCTTTTTACCGCTTTAGTCGGAAAACTGGCATATCTAACATTGGAGAAAGAGAATAGTATTGCAAATTCATCCATTGAAAATCCTTATATCCAAAAGCTTGAAGAAGAGATAATAAATATGAAGGAAGCATTGATAGAAAATATGAACAGTATTATAGTTACTACCAATATTAAGCTTACTGATATGACCGAAAGGATTGAGATAACCGATGAGGAGTTCCTACAACTTCCGCGTATCGAACGTGATTATCTTGAAATACAGCGTGAGTATAAAATTTATAATAGCCTTTATGATTTCTTATTACGCCGTAAGTCTGAGGTTGAGATTCAAAGAGCTGCAAATTTACCCGATCATGAAATTATAGACCGTGCCGGTGATACTGGTGTTAGGAAAATATCAAAAAGTCCAAAATCAACCTACATAAGCGCCTTAGTTTGGGCGATATTGATACCTGCAGTATTCTTATTTCTTTTAGTGTTTTTAAATGATAGGGTGATGTCTTTGGATGATATAAAGTTGGATACTGATATTTCATTTCTTGGTGAAGTTAGTAGATCTAATTCAACGGTACTTGCTATTCCAAATTCGCAATTTTCAGAAATGTTGCGTCTTATCCGCATAAAGCTTGGATTAAATGTTAAAGAAGGAAAACAAGTTGTTTTGATAACATCTGCTACGTTTAATGAAGGCAAAACCTTTTTTGCAACAAACTTTGCTTCTGTTTATGCTTTGGCCGGGAGACGTACTCTATTATTAGGTTTCGACCTTCGGCGACCCAAAATTGTTGAGTCTTTTGGAGTTAACCCATCAATCGGTATTACCGATTATCTTATTAACCCTCTAAGCCTCGATGAAGTAATTCAAAAAACTAGGACTAAAAACCTTGATTTGCTTCTATCTGGACCAATGCCTCCTAATCCTGATGAACTTATTGAATCTCAAAAAACAAAAGTTCTTTTTGCTGAACTTAGAAGTTTGTATGACTATATTATTGTAGATACACCACCCATAAGTATTGTTGGAGACGCTTTTTTATTTAATAGCCATACCGATGCTACGATTTTTGTGGTTCGAAATAACTATTCTAAAAAGAAGGAAGTTGCAAATAGTTTAAATGAGGCTGTAAAAAACAATATGAATAACTTAAACATCATTTTAAATGATGTAAAATGGAAAGTAAGTGATGTTAATAAAATATTTTATGGCGAAACGGTAAAAAAACGGAATATTTTTGTTAAACTTGTAGTCGGGTTTCGCCGGAAACTTATTGACCTATTAAGAAAAATTTAATTTAATAATATTGTAGTGATAAATTGTTAATTAATAATAATCTAAAAAATATATTAATATGGGTAAAGTAGCATTAATAACAGGTACCACTGGTCAGGATGGCGCGTATCTTACAGAGTATCTGCTTAAACAAGGATATCATGTTCATGGTATTAAGCGCAGGGTTTCATTATTCAATACTGATAGAATCGACCATCTTTATGAAGATCCATTCGTTGATCATCGTAAATTTGAACTGCATTATGGTGATATGACAGATTCTACTAATCTAATTCGGATTATTCAAGAATGTCAACCCGACGAGATATATAACCTAGCAGCCATGTCGCATGTTGGCGTTAGCTTTGATACTGCCGAATATACAGCCAACGCTGATGGAATTGGTGCTCTTCGTTTATTGGAAGCCATAAGGCTACTAAAATTAACCGATAAAACAAGAATTTATCAAGCATCCACAAGTGAACTTTATGGCTTGGTACAGGAAGTTCCACAAAGTGAAAAAACACCGTTTTATCCACGATCACCGTATGCAGTTGCAAAGCTGTATGCATATTGGATTATGGTAAACTATCGCGAGGCTTACAATATTTTTGCATGTAATGGTATTCTATTTAACCATGAATCACCAGTACGTGGAGAAACGTTCGTTACTCGTAAAATTACCCGTGCAGTTGCTAAAATTGCCCTAGGTATGCAAAAAGATTTGAGCCTGGGTAATATGTCAGCTAAGCGCGACTGGGGTCATGCAATGGATTACATAAAAGCAATGCACCTGATTCTTCAGCAAGACGAACCTGATGATTATGTTATAGCAACAGGTGTAACTACTGAGGTTCGCGAGTTTGTTCGCATGGCATTTAAAAGAGCAGGTATCATAATTGAATTTACTGGTGAAGGACTTGACGAAGTGGGTACAGTTATTGAGTGCACAAATCCTAAATATCAGGTAGCTGATGGTACTGTAGTAGTTAGAGTTAATCCTAGATACTTTAGACCAACTGAAGTTGAGCTTCTAATTGGTGATGCTACAAAGGCACGAACAAAATTGGGTTGGGAACCAAAATACGATCTTGAAGCGTTGGTTAATGAAATGGTTGAGTCTGATTTAAAACTCATGACAAAAGATAAGTATCTCAAAGACGGGGGGTACAAAATCCATAGCTATTATGAATAAGAACGACAAAATATTTGTTGCAGGATCAACAGGCATGGTTGGCAGTGCAATAATTAGATTATTACTCAAAAAGGGGTTTACAAATATTATTGGCAGTATTAACCGACGTAAACCCCGTCAAACTGAAGGTGTTCAGTACGTAAAAATTAATTTATTGGATTACAATGATGTTGCCGCTTTTTATGAAAAGGAAAAGCCAGATTATGTTTTTGATGCAGCAGCAAAAGTTGGAGGCATAGTTGCCAATAATATTTACAGAGGCCAGTTTCTATTTGAAAATTTACAAATTCAAAATAATATAATTCACAATGCCTATTTGCATAAAGTGAAGAAACTTTTGTTTTTAGGTTCATCATGTATTTATCCAAAAGATTCGCCACAGCCCATTAAAGAGGAGTATCTTTTGACTGGTAAACTCGAAAATACAAATGAACCATATGCAATTGCCAAAATAGCTGGTTTAAAGATGTGTGAGAGCTACAATAGGCAGTATGGAACTAACTTTATTTCAGCAATGCCTACAAATCTATATGGTACTGCAGATAGTTACGATCCGCAAAATTCACATGTGTTTCCTGCTCTTATTCGCAAATTTCATGAAGCTAAAATTGCAGGAGCTCCAAATGTAACAATTTGGGGTACAGGTGCTCCAATGCGTGAGTTTATGCATGTAGATGATCTTGCAGCAGCATTATTTCACCTTATGGAAAACTATGAAGGAAATGAGTTTTTCAATATAGGATGGGGTAAAGACATTTCCATAAAAGATCTGGCTCTGCTTATTAAAGATGTAATAGGTTACGAAGGTGAGTTGGTTTTTGATACATCAAAACCCGATGGCACTTTTCGTAAATTACTAGACGTATCACGTTTAACGGCTTTAGGATTCACACCATCAATTTCCATAAGAGATGGAATAGCCGATTCATATAAAGATTTTAAGGATAATTATACTTGATAACCTTTTCGGAGTTTTGAACTCAGGAAATGAAAATTGGAAAAGTTAAAAATAAATAAATATGGAAACAATTGAAAAGGAAGAGTTAACCAACAGCAAACAAGAAAACTGGACGATGATCATTAAGCCCAAACGGAGTCTTTTTGATGTGGATTTAGCAGAATTATGGAGATATCGAGATCTTATTGGCCTTTTTGTTAGGCGCGATTTCGTGTCTAAATACAAGCAAACAATATTAGGTCCACTTTGGTTTATTATTCAGCCGTTGATAACAACCATTATGTTTACAATTGTTTTTGGAAACATTGCAGGTATACCTACAGATGGCATTCCTAAAATGCTTTTTTATCTTTCTGGGATTGTTGGTTGGACGTATTTTGCAACATGTCTTAACGATACGTCTCAAACCTTTATAAAAAATGCATCAATTTTTGGGAAAGTTTATTTCCCACGTCTGGCACTTCCAATTTCTGTTGTTATTTCTAACCTAGTTAGTTTTTTAATTCAGTTTCTACTATTACTTTGTTTTCTTGCTTATTTTATGATTGTTGGTTCTGATATTCATCCAAACATGAATGTGTTATTAATCCCGTTTTTAGTTCTTCTTATTGCTGGACTCGGACTTGGATTCGGAATTATTATTTCTTCATTAACAACAAAATACCGCGATTTAACTCATCTTGTGGCATTTGGTGTTTCTTTATGGATGTATGCTACTCCAATTATCTACCCCCTTTCGGAGATTCCGGAAAAATATAAATTATTCGTATTGGCAAATCCCATGACGCCCATTGTTGAAACATTTAAAGTTGCGTTGTTGGGTGTTGGTGAGGTTAACTATTATCAATTGCTTTATAGCCTTGGGTTTACCATTGCAGTCCTTGTTTTTGGTGTGCTAATTTTCAATAAAGTTGAAAAAAGCTTTATGGATACTGTATAGTGAAGCAATTGTAATTATTAATTTTAAAAGATAATCAGATGTCAGAAACAATAATTAAACTCGATAATATATCAAAACAATACCGTTTGGGTGTTGTAGGAACGGGAACTCTTAGTCATGATTTAAATAGGCTTTTTGCTAAGATTATGGGAAAGGATGACCCAACACTTAAGATTGGTAGTAAAAATACTCTTGATAGTGTTGATAGTCAGTATGTTTGGGCACTAAAGGATATAAATCTTGAGGTAAAGTCAGGAGAAGTACTCGGAATTATTGGCAAAAATGGGGCTGGTAAATCAACCCTACTAAAACTATTGTCACGGGTAACGTCACCAACCACTGGTGAAATAAAAGTAAAAGGTCGTATTGCTAGCCTACTTGAGGTGGGTACGGGCTTTCATCCCGAGTTAACGGGTAAAGAGAATATTTATCTCAATGGTGCCATCCTTGGGATGACTAAAAAAGAAATTGACTCCAAGTATGAAGAAATAATTGATTTTTCAGGAGTAAAAAAATATGCTGATACTCCTGTTAAAAGATATTCTTCGGGTATGTATGTGCGGCTTGCTTTCGCAGTTGCAGCTCATCTTGAACCTGAAATTCTTATTATTGATGAAGTGCTTGCCGTTGGTGATGCCGAATTTCAGAAAAAAGCCATAGGTAAAATGAAGGCTGTATCACAAAGTGGACGTACTGTTCTTTTTGTTAGTCATAACCTTACCGCAGTGGAGCAACTTTGTACAAAAGGTGTACTAATGATGAATGGTACTATTGTTCAAACTGGCGATGTACATGATATTGTGACTGCTTACAAAAAATCTTCCATAGATCAGGATAATCTTAAACGAAGCGGAACTAGAGTTATTGAGTTTACTGACTATGAAGTTAAAGATATGAATGGCAAGAAACACAATGAATTTTTCCTTGGAGAAGATTTTATTGTTGATATTAAAGCCAAGGCCAAAGAAGGAATTGATATTACCGATCTTACGCTTGACATTAGAAATGATGCCAACGAATTTATTGGACACGTAACAAATGCTGATGATCTGTTCCATATTAAAGACATTAAAAAAGGTGAGGATGTTGAAATTCAGGTGCTTGTTAAGAGTATAACTTTTGCACCTGGTACTTATTATATTTCACTTTGGTTGGGCAATGCATATGGTACTTACGATTATATCGAAAACTGTATTCAATTTAGCATAAAGCAAGGAGACTCATATATTCTTCGACCTCATTCGTTTGATAAACGTGCAAAAGTTGTGCTACAATCAAAATGGACACGTAATTAATAGTTCAATTTTTATACTTCAATTATGAAGTTTAAAATTGAAGACAAACTGGTGTGAGGCAGTAATGATGAGTTTATTGGCATTTTATTGTTATTTTTTCTAATAAAAATTTTGATATGAGTCATATACCAACAGTTAGCATATTAATGCCTGTTTATAACGGACAGGAATATTTGAGACCTGCCATAGATTCTATTTTAGCTCAAACGTATGATGATTTTGAATTATTAATAGTTAATGATGGTTCAAAAGATGATTCACAAAAAATCATTGAATCTTATAAAGACCCCCGTATTGTTCTTATTAATCAGAAAAATCAAGGTGTTGCCCGTTCGTTAAATAATGGTTTGGAGGTGGCAAGGGGTAAATATGTAAGAAGGCATGATGCTGATGATATTTCAACACCTGACTCACTCCAAAAACAGATAGATTTTCTGGAAGCACATCCTGATTATGTTATGGTTTGTAACCAGCAGTCATTTATGACCTCTTCGGGTAAAGTCGCTCCTAATTTTAGGTTACCGCATAATACATATTTCGATGGTAAAGATTTTAGAGATTTATCTTTCGATGATTTTAGCACAAATACATCAAGTCCGGTTGTTCACGGTACTGCCTGCTATCGTAGGGAAGATGTTATAAAACTTGGTAAATATCGTCCTGAATTTATTGTATCAGAAGATAATGACTTGTGGCTAAGGTTGTTGGAGAAGAATAAAATTGCAATACTTAGTCAATGTACGTATTATATGCGTATACATGGCGAATCGGCTACTGCCAGATATTCACATAAAATTGCCCATTTTAGGAACCTATTACTGGAGTTTTCAAATGATCGCAGAAAAACGGGAACCGATCCTTTAATGCGTGGTGAGGAAATTACACCTTCACCCGAAGAGCCAAAGTTTGTTGAAGAGCCCAAAGAGCCAAAAGGAAGTCGAAATAGGGATGATTTAAGATATATGTACAATTTGGCAGTAAATGCCAAAGATTACAAACTGGCTAGAAAATATGCTTCTGAGGTTATTAGTGATGGATGGAAGCTGCCTGGTAATTGGAAGATGCTCATATTCCCCATAATAGGTAAGAAGTTTGTTAACATGGGGGTAGGATTGAAAAGTGCCTTCAGAAGTAATGGAGAAAAAGCTGCTCAATAAATAGTTTCTTATGAATGGTGAGGACTTAATTTGAATCAGATTCGATTATTTAGTTCTTTATTAAAACATGTAATTATATCAATTGTTAAGAATGAAGCGTAATGAATCAAAAAATATTTGCCTTTACTATTTCGGTGCTGATATGCCCTGGGAGGAGTTGGTTGTTCATGGTTTTAGAAGAAGGAATACATGTTTCCTACAAAGTATTGTCAATAATAAAGATGTAAGTAAAGTATTTGTTGTCAGGCAGTCAACACGAGGAGGTGTATTAAAAAATATCCTTAAAAGCAAAAAAGTTACAAATAAGGTAGTAGATGTTTTTATTACAACCCTATTGCCCGAGCGGAAGTGGCTTCCATTATCAAAGCAAATAAATAAACTTTTAACTAGTTTTTTATTTCTAATTCAAACAGGAAGATTTAGCAAGAGTACCGATATTATATGGATATATTGGATAGCTGCATATTTATTTGCCCGAAAAATAGATATTAAGGGACGCTACATTTTTGATGTTGATCACAACATCATTGGTGACGATAACCTGCCTGATTCTGAAAAAGATAGAGTAGCAAATATACTTGTTGATATAGGAAATAAATGTGAATTTATACTATCATCTTCACGTAGCATGATTAGATGGTTTGAAGACAAAGGAATTACCAATTGCCTAACTGCAAGAAACGGAATTGATCCATCAAGGTTTATGGATAATTTGCCTGAACCTAATGATTTGACTAATATTAAACATCCAAGGATACTTTATGTGGGTACTCTATCAAAATGGATAGATACTGAACTATTGGTTAATCTCATAAAAAAACACCCTGAATGGAATTTTATTTTCATTGGAGGAAATTACAAAACTGGCTTATCAGCCGATCTTGATGTATTGTCAAATGTTACAATGCTTGGCTTTAAACTTGCTGATGAAGTACCTGCCTATATGCAAAACGTTGATATTGCACTTGGTATGTACAGAGATATTGAATGGCTAGATGTGGATAGCATGAAATTCTACGAATATCTGGCGGCCAAAGTACCTGTTGTTTCAACAAATTATCATTCCAATATCAATTCTGATTTTAGTGATTTAATACCTTCATGCAATAAGTTGACTGACCTTGAAAAAATGATTGATGATGTACTAAATCAAAATGATAAATTAAAAAAGGAATGGCGTGACAGGACTATGGAATTCGTAACTAATAATACATGGGATAATAGAATCGCCCAGATTATCAATAGTTTGTAATTATGGATAAAAAACCTCTAATATCAATTATAATACCCACCCGAAATGGTGAGGATACGTTAAGGTCATGTTTTGATGGTATTTTTAATCAAACCCTTATTTCAAAAACGGAGGTAATTGTTCTCGACTCAGCATCCTCAGATGGTACACATGATATTTGTACTGAGTATGGTGTAAAAGTTCATCACATTGAGCCTAAAGACTTTAATCATGGCGATACACGTAATGTTGGAGTTGATTTAGCTAATGGTGAATTTATTGTTATGACAACTCAAGATGCAACTCCAGCAGATGAATTTTGGTTGGAAACAATGCTTCAACATTTTGATAACCCCGAAGTTGCTGGGGTTTGTGGTCAGCAAATAGTAGCTCATGATGTTGACAAAAACCCAATACAATGGTTTAGGCCTATGAGTGAGGCAGAACCTATTACTTATCAATTTAAAGATACTAAAGAGTTTACAAGCCTTACCGGAAAAGAACAGCATACATACTGTAATTGGGATGATGTAAACGCCATGTATCGCAAAAGCGATAAACTTAAGCTTCCATTTAAACGATTAATGTTTTCAGAAGATACTCTTTGGGCAAAAGATGCTTTATCAGCTGGTTATGCAATTGTTTACGATTATCGCGCTCGTGTGTATCATTATCATCACCAAAATTACAGCTTCTATTTTAA
>JASFZK010000111.1:0-17045 GCA_045267845.1 Bacteroidota bacterium
TGTATTGAAAGAATCTGTTGCAATTGGACCTGGTTTAAACAATACATTCTCAGTAATTGCACCAGTTGGACAAGTGGAAATACACAATCCGCACGATTCGCATGGAGAATCCTGTAGTCTGTCGCCCATGCTTGGCGCAATGTGTGTTTCAAAACCACGCTCAACCAAACCCAGAGCATTTGCACCAACTACTTCGCTACAAATTCTTATACATCTCGAACAAAGGATACATTTGTTGTTATCTATCTCAATGTACGGATGTCTGTCATCAATATCATATTCTTTAAACTCACCCTCAAATTTATCCTGAACTGCGTGATAATCAGTAGCATGCTTTTTCAAATCACAAGTAAACACTTCAACACAACCACATTCAAGGCATCTTTGTGCTTCGTGCTTGGCAATATCTTCATCGGCATACCCAAGTTCAACTTCTTTAAAGTTAATTCTATCATCAGGATCAAGGGTTGGCATTTCTTCGCGTTTTTGCTCAACAAAACAACCTTTGTATTCTTCAGTAACCTGAGGTTTAAAGTTATCTTTCTTACTAATAAATTCGTAACCGGGAGGAACTAATTCTTCACCAGCTAAAAACTGATTACAACTGTGGGCAGCAAGTTTTGCTTGTGCAATGGCTGCTATTACAGTTGAAGGACCGGTAACGCCATCACCAGCTGCAAAAACAGATTTAATTCCTGTTTGCAGAGTTTTTGCATCGGCATCAATATCACCCCAACGGTTTACTTTTAACTCACCCTCATTGGTTGAATTATTTATTTCATCAAGGAAATTAACATCAGTTTTTTGTCCGATGGCAGCAAGGATATAATCTACATCCAAATCAAACTCCGAACCTTCAATTGGCACAGGTCTTCTACGTCCGGAAGCATCAGGTTCACCCAATTCCATCCTAAGACAAGTAACTGACTTAACCTTTCCTTCTTCGTCTTTATTTACTTTAACAGGATTTGTTAACAGCTTATAATCAACACCTTCCAGCTTTGACTCATGAATTTCAATTGGATTTGCAGGCATCTCCTTTTCAGTCCTGCGATAGATAATATAAATCTCATCAGCACCACATCTCTTGGCAGTACGGCAGCAGTCCATGGCAGTATTTCCACCACCAACAACGGCTACTTTTTTACCTGTAAAGTCAGCAGGTTGACCCGACATTTCCATTTCTTTAAGGAAATCAATGCCAGAAAATACATTTTCAGCATCATCACCTTCGCAGCCAATTAATGTGCCTCTTTGCGAACCTATGGCAATAATTGTGGAATCGTAATTGCTCTGTATTTCATCATATTTGAGATTATCGCCAAATACCTTGTTATAGAAAATATTTGCTCCAAGCTCGGTAATATTGTCAACCTCTTTTTGCAGAATATCATTTGGTAGCCTGTATTCAGGAATTCCATAACGCAACCAACCACCAGCATATGGTGCAGCTTCAAAAATATCAACCTGATGACCTTCTTTTTGAAGAAAGAAAGCAGCCGAAAGTCCTCCAGGACCAGCGCCAATTACAGCAACTTTTTTACCAGTACTTGGTTTGATATCGGGTACAAATTTGCTTTCCGACATAAGATCGTAATCCGAGGCAAAACGCTTCATGTAGTCGATACCAACGGGTGCGCCTTCGTCAAGAAGATTTCTTCTACAAGCAACTTCGCACGGACGAACACAAATTCTACCACAAATTGCTGGCAGAGGATTGGTTTCTTTAATCAGCTCAACAGCTTCGTGATACTGACCTTTATCAATTAAGGATATATAACCCTGAACATCAACACCTGCAGGGCAAGTTTGAATACATGGTGCAGTACAATCGGCATAATGATTACTTAACATTAAATCAAGAGCCATTTTTCGGGCATCTCTAACTTTACCATTATTAGTTATAACTTTCATGCCATCGGCAACCTTGGTAGAACACGAAGGTTGCAGTCCTCTCATGCCTTCAACTTCTACCACGCAAACGTAGCATGACGAAAAAGGATCTAATCGTGGATCGTGGCAAAGAGTTGGTATTTCTATATTATTACGTCTGGCAAAATTCAGAATTGTTTCGTCATTATCTGCTTGAATTACCTTGCCGTCTATTGTTACATTTAATTTATCACTCATTTCTAATCTCTTTCTATATTCAAATAATTAATAAATTTTAATTGCATCAAATTTACATTTTGTAAAACATGCACCACACTGTATACAAGCATCCTGACGGATAAAATGAATCTCTTTTCTACCTCCGTCAATGGCATCTGTTGGGCAATTTTTTGCACAAACGGTACATCCGGTACAATTTTCGGCAACAACTTCGTAGGTAAGTAATTTTTCACACACTTTCGCTGCACATTTCTTATCATGAATGTGAGCTTCGTATTCGTGTCTAAAATATTTTATTGTAGTTAGCACAGGATTTGGAGCTGTTTGTCCCAATCCACAAAGTGAGCTATCTTTAATTTGATATGCTAGCTCTTCAAGTTTTTCAATATCGCCTTCCTTACCATCACCATCTGTAATTCGGGTAAGAATTTCAAGCATACGTTTTGTTCCGATTCTGCAGAATGTACATTTACCACAAGATTCTTTTTTAGTAAAATTCAAAAAGAATTTGGCAACATCAATCATGCAAGTATCTTCATCCATGATAACCATTCCGCCCGAACCCATAATTGCACCGGTGGCATTTACTGAATCGTAATCAACTATGGTATCAAGCAAATGTTCGGGAATACATCCGCCTGACGGACCACCCATTTGAACAGCTTTAAATTTTTTATCATTCTGTATACCTCCACCAATCTTAAAAATAACGTCTCTAATTGTCATTCCCATTGGCACTTCGGCTAAACCCGAACGCTTAATCTTCCCAGCAAGGGCAAAAACTTTAGTTCCTTTACTTTTATCGGTACCATATTTTGCAAACTCAGCAGCACCATGATTAATAATCCATGGAATATCTGCCAATGTTTCCACATTGTTAATATTTGTAGGTTGTTTCCACAGACCCGATGCAGCTGGGAATGGAGGACGTTTTCGAGGCATTCCCCTTTCGCCCTCAATGGATGCAATTAATGCGGTTTCTTCACCACAAACAAATGCACCGGCACCTTCTTTTATATAGATGTCTAAATCAAAACCCTTTATTCCAAAAATATCTTTACCGATATAACCTTTTTCGCGAGCTTGCTCAATGGCAATTTCGAGGCGTTTAATGGCAAGGGGATATTCGGCACGACAATAAATTACACCTCCCGATGCCTCAATTGCATATGCACCAATTATCATTCCTTCGATAATCGAATGTGGATCGCCTTCAAGTACAGATCTATCCATAAATGCTCCGGGGTCACCCTCATCAGCATTACAAATAATATATTTTTGATTGGATTTATTGGCATTTGCAAATTTCCATTTTAAACCAGTTGGAAACCCACCGCCACCACGACCACGTAATCCTGAGTCAAGAATTGTTTGAATAATATCAAGACGAGAAGTTCCGTTTTTAGAAATGTCTTTCATCGCTTTATAACCATCCCGGGCTTCGTACTCCTCAATTTTTTCAGGATCTATATAACCACAGTTTCTAAGAACTATTTTTACCTGATCATCTGTAAAAGTATTATCAACGGTCTTAAAAGTATCAGCTTTAACAACGTAATCTTTAATTGGCTCATGGTTTTTAACATGTTTCTCAATTATCTCAGCAGCCTTGTCAGCATCAATATCGCCATACATGTACGAACCATTTTCGTCGATAATTTCAACAAGTGGCTCACGGTAACACATGCCAATACAGGAAGTCTTTTTTAAGTCAAATGTAATATTTTCAGTTTCCTGAATATCCTTTAGCTTATCATAAACTTTATTTGCACCAGCAGCAATTCCGCAACTACCTAGTCCAACAATTACTTTTATATCATTCATATTAATTCGGTTTGTCTTTTAATATAAGTGTCCGTTCAAAAGTTTCTTTAGTTTTTTGTAAAACTTTTCTATGCTTCTATTTTTAACGAACAATAAATAACATATCTCTATACTTAGAAGTTTGATTCAGGATGGTCGAGTTCGAGGCTTTTGCAGTTTTGAAAATTAAGGAGTTTACTTTTCGTAAATGACTGTTTTCAAAACAAGAATAACGAAGAAATCGGACATCCTGGACAAACTAATTAGATTCTTGTCGTTTGATGTCACGAATAATCCTAACCGCACTATCCCCAGTAAGCTTACCATAAGTCTCATCACCAATCATAATAACTGGAGCTAACGAACAGCAGCCAAGGCATGCCACCGATTCCAAAGTAAACAGATTATCGGGTGTGGTTTCGCCATCTTTTATTTTGAGTCTATCCTGTAAAGCAGTTGTTAACGACTTAGCATTTTGAACATAACATGCAGTACCATGACAAACTTTAACAATGTGTTTGCCAACAGGGGTTAATCTGAACTGTGAGTAGAAGGTTGCAACACCGTACATATCACTAAGCTCAAGAGTTGTTTCTTTGGATACTTTATCGAATGCCTCACGAGGGATAAAACCATAAATAGCTTGAACACCCTGCAAAATAGGAATCATATTCCCTTTTTTACTTCGATATTTTTCAATCAACGAATCGATTGAAGACAGGTCTACTTTTTCGGATTCAACCTCCACAGTATCTGTATGAATTCTTGTTATTCGCATCTTACTTTTAACTAGTTTTTATTGGCTTGTAAAAGTAAAAAAATGTAAGGCGAATAATTGAGATTTTAAAATTTATAATGTATCTAAATAGCTGGAATACTAATTAATGAAGGTGCTATATTTATCCTAGTATTATGCCAAAAAAGTTAACCAATTATTCCAAAATAACCGACAATACCTCAAGCGATTTAAAATCACCAAACGATGGCATATGAATTTTGTAATATGATATTAAAGTTTCCAAAACTACTTTTCGGTTTTTATAATTCAAACCTAGTTTTACAGAATCTTCAAATCCAGCACCTTGAATCTGACTTAGCAACATAACCGTCTCACCTGTAACATAATATGGATGAACTGGTCTGGCATTAGAAAACCGACCTTCCTGCATATCAAAAACAGTATTTTCAGCACCTGTTTCATTTTTCGGATAAAATCCCAAAAACATGGTCAACTGCATCATAAAAACCAAATGAAAATTAACAACACTATCATCTGCCAAATCAAGCCACACAAGCGAATTATGTATCCAATCAAAAAGCTTTTTATTTTGCGTTTCTTCCTTTAAGGATTTATGCAACAGCTCATCCACAAAAAACAACAACGCTCTTTTTATCATACTCTCGGTAACTGTTTGATATGCATGGCTAACAGTCACCTCCTTAATATTATGCAACGATTTATTTTCAGAATACGACACAACCATATCAAGCAAAGTTAGTGGTTGGTACATGGCGGCTTTACTTTTCGATCTTTTCCCACGCAGTCCTCTCACAAAAAACGATTGTATCCCACGTTCTTCAGTAAAAATTTTCACAATCACACCCGAATCAGAAAATTTAGTTTGTTTTATTACAATCCCTTTAGTTTTTAGGAGCATCTCACATTAAGTTTCGTTGCAAATATATTTATCTTTTTGCTATTGTTTTCTTTTTTTAATTTTGGCGGCTTAACCTACCTTCATGAAAATATTCCGGCAGGCAAACGCGCTTTCCGTTTTTAGTTGTTTCATACTGATTGTATTTTTGTAAAGCAATCCCGTGTCTTCCTTCGTCAGCCTAGTTTTACTTACAAATATCACATCAGTATTTCAACAAGCTACCACTGCAATCACTCCCGCGGGGCATGTAATATTTAACCAATTAGTAATTCTAAAATATGTAAGGAATTAAACTTCCGCACGACAATTACTTCAAATATTTGCATGCGAACTATCATAACTTTTTTGGTAATAATTAGCTTCCCATTATTTTCAGTAAGTCAGGGTTGTAGCGATGCCGGACTTTGTACAATTTCAGGATTAGACTCCGGGTTCAAATCTACAGAAAGGCATACAACCTTAAACTTATACACCATAATTGGACTCGGCGAACAAAATGTATTTCATCTTACAACGCAACTGGAGGTAAATATCCCAACAATTAAAAATCAGTTGGTTCAAATAAAAATACCATATAATTTCACATTTGGCAATCTTGGTAATATTAGTGGCCTGGGCGATTTAAGCTTGACATTAAATCAAAAGTTATTTTCACTAAATAGCATTGACTTTGTTGGCGTTGCAGGAATAAAAATTCCGTCGAATGATGCAAATAAAACTAAAAATGGCTATGCCCTGCCAATGGCATATCAAACCAGCTTGGGCACTTATGATTTTATAGCCGGAATTAGTACAAATTATAAAGCATGGCATATAAGTTTTGGTTACCAACACTCGTTTGGGCATAACCTTAATGAGTTTGACCATACTGATAGTAATCCGCAATACTTTAATAATTACAATGAATCTTACCACCTACAACGTGCCGATGACATAATGTTTCGAATTGAAAAAGAATTTAATGTTAAAAATTACAATCTAATATTTGGAGTGCTGCCCATTTATCACTTATGGAATGATAAAATTAACGATGGGCAAGATGTACCAAACTCTTTGGGTTTAACCCTTAATCTAAATGCAAGCGCTGTAAAAAAGTTTGAAAACAATTCTATAATGAAACTTATTCTAGCAGCACCAATAGTTGATCGTGAAGTACGACCCGATGGATTAACCAGGAGTTTTGTGATTGTATTTTCATATTTAATGATGTTGTAATTGAGAATGTTTATAAATTAGCACTTTTGAAATTATAAAGACAAACTACATGAAAGCAAAAAAACAACTTCTATTAATCATTATTGCAAGCACATTAATGTTTCCTATTAATACTTCAAAAGCCTGCACCGAAATTCTAGTTAAAGCAAAAGATGCTTCGGTAGTTAATGTAAGGAGCATGGAATTTGAGGTTGACCTCAAATCAGCAGTTAACGTACAACCACGTGGTGAAGTTTTTACAAGTATTACATCTGATAGTACGCCTGGCCTGCAATGGACTAATAAATATGGCTATGTGTACATGAATGCTTTGGGATATCCATTGGCTTTGGATGGGTTAAACGAAGCAGGGTTATCCTTTGGTGCCCTTTATTTACCAGGTTATGCTGTTTATCAAAAAATCCCATCAGGTGAAAATGATAAAGCATTATGGAATTTAGATTTTGGCGCATGGGTATTGGGTAATTTTAGTAGCGTTGAGGAAGTAAAAAGTGCATTGAAATCCGTTTATGTCTGCCAAATAAAATCCTTATCAAGTATTAGCCCACTCCATTATAATATAACCGATGCTTCTGGAAAATCAATAATTATTGAATATACTGCTGATGGTTTAACAGTTTACAACAATAATGTAGGAGTACTAACAAACTCTCCACCTTACGATTGGCACATGGCAAATCTTCGTAATTATCTAAACCTAACACCAAACAATCCTGATTCTATCAATTTTAATGGCGAATCATTTTCACCATTGGGTCAGGGTGCAGGGCTTATTGGTTTGCCCGGCGACTGGTCGCCACCATCACGTTTTATAAAATCAGCAATTACGTCGCATAATGCGCTAACGCCAAATAATGCAACCGAAGCAGTAAATTTAGCTCTACACTTTATTAATGGTGTGGATATTCCAAAAGGAGTATCACGAATAACATCAAATGGCAAAACTGAATATGATTACACCCAATGGATTGTTGTTAGAGATTTAACCAACCGTAGATATATGTTCAGAACCTATGATAATTTACAAGTTAGATCAGTTGATTTAAATAAGTTAGATTTTAGCAAAGGTGCTAGAAAGGTTGTTATAAAAATTACCGGTGGTGATGGAATTATAGATAGTAACAATTAGGATTTTAATAGTTTAGCAAAACTAACCCATTGATTATCAAATGATATTCAGTGGGTTGTTTATTTTTACGAATGATAAACTATAAAAACTTGGCTTCGAAAAATACGTATTTCGTCGTATTTTATTTTCCGTAAACCAAAGTAATTTTGTCATGAAATTTAAACTTAAAAAACTAAACTTATGAAAACTAGAAATCTAATTGTAATGATGCTACTAGTATTTAGCGTTGTGATGAGTTCGTGTAAAAAAGATGATGACAGTGACGACCCAGTTACAGGCAATGGAACTATGAGCCTAGTTTATGGTGGTACATCATGGAATGCCTCACTCGCTGTACAAGCAATTAATACCAATGGAGTAATAAATATTACAGGAAGCGATTCCGAAGCTCGCCAGGCTTCAGTAATTTTGATGGGTGTAACCGAAGCAGGTACATATCAAATAAGTACTGGTTCAACAAGTCAACTAAGGTGGACTGAAGGATTAGGACAAGAACAAACTTATGTGGCAAATGGAATTCTCGGTTCAGGTACGGTTACAATAAGTGAATTAAGCGCTACAAAGATTGTTGGTACTTTTAACTTTACAGGCTACAACACAAATGGTGAAACAAAAGAAATTACTGATGGACAATTTAGTGCTGATTTTTAGGACAAGTCATTAATTATCCAAATAATTAAATCTTGATTGTCTATGATTGTCAAGGTTTTCAATATTCCACCTAATAAAACAAAAAAACCTGATAATCAAATGATTATCAGGTTTTTGTCTTTCAAATTGTGTGGTGCCACCCGGGATCGAACCAGGGACACATGGATTTTCAGTCCATTGCTCTACCTACTGAGCTATGGCACCAACAAATTTTGGAGGTGCAAAAGTACACTTTATTTTTATTTATCAAAAAAAATCTTAATTTTTTCTTAAAACTTGTTACATAGTACTATTTTTGCACTTAATAATAATACAAGGCTGATTACAACAGACGGTATTCGCGGCAGTGATTGAAGTGGTAGCTTGCTGAAATACTGGCTGTTATTTTTATTAGTAGACGGATGCGTAGTAGACGAAGCACACGTACTACTTATTAAAATACAGACAGGATGAAGCAACTACAAACGGAAAGCACGGTTGTCCGCACGAATTATTAATATTATGAAACTTATTGTTGACATAGGTAATACATTATCAAAACTAGCCATTTTTGACAAAGACATTATTGTTAGCTTCAATACAATAAAAAATGTTACAGTTGAAGACCTTGTAAAAGTTACAAATGACTTTCCTAAGATTAGCTCATCAATATTATCTAGCGTTGCATTACACGATTATAAGCTTAATGATTATTTATTAAAACGGGGATTTTTTATTGAACTAGATCACACCACACCAGTGCCTTTTAACAATAAATATGGCACTCCCAGCACTCTGGGCAAAGATAGAATTGCAATTGCAACGGCAGCGACTACACTATACCCAAATGAAAATATCCTTATAATTGACACTGGAACTAGTGTTACTTTTGATATTGTTACAATAAATAAAGAATATTTGGGTGGATCGATTAGCCCCGGATTAAGTATGAGATTGCAAGCATTACATAATTTTACCCATAAATTACCGTTAATTAAATTACCGAAATCAGCAACGAAAATTGCACTTATTGGCGATTCGACGGAGGCCTCGATTTTAAGTGGTGTGATTAATGGATTAACAGCTGAAATAGAAAGTATTATAAATCAATACAGTACCATGTTTTCACCCCTGAAAATTGTTATTAGTGGGGGTGATTATAAATATTTTGAAAAACTAGTAAAAAGTAACATCTTTGCAGCACCAAATATTGTGGTTACTGGATTAAAATGTATCCTTGATTTTAATGAAAAGAATTAAATTATATCTATTACTAATTGTTTCTGTTATAAGCATTAGCGTAAATGCACAAACAGGAATAAACTCACCATATTCGAGATATGGGTTGGGCCAACTTAATAATGAGAACTTAAACACAGCATCGATGGGTATGGGTGGACTTTCACTTGCCATACACGACCCAACGGCTTTAAACCCGGCAAACCCGGCTTCATATGGTTCTTTAGATTCGTCATCATTTTTGTTTGAGATTGGAATTGCAGGTAATCTTACAACATTAAAAACCTCAACGCTTACCGAAAGTGGTTATGATGCGACGTTAAGCTATATTTTTGCTGGCTTCCCAATCACTAGTTGGTGGAAATCAGGAGTTGGTATAATGCCTTATAGTAAAATAGGTTATAACATTGAGGTTCTTATCGAAGTACCAAATTTCAGTAATGTTGTACACTCTTTTAGTGGTGATGGCGGCTTGAATCAAGTATTTTGGGGCAATGGTTTTAATGTTACTAAAAAACTTAGGGCTGGCGTTGACATTACATATCTATTTGGGCAAGCATCCAGAACAAGTACGATATTCTATCCTGATTCGGTTTTTATTTTGGGAACAAAAGTGGAAAGTAAAACTAGAGGTGGTGGTTTTATTTTTGATTATGGCATTCAGTATGATATTGATATCAACAGCAAAACTCAAGCAACAATTGGTTTAACTTATGCGAACAAATTTGATCTAAACGCGAAACGATCCTACTTGTCAACAACAATAAGTGGTGGTTACAATGGTGAAATTGAATATGTTAAAGATACTATACAGTATATTTCGGACGAAAAAGGCACCATCGTGGTACCGCAACGCTTTGGATTTGGTATTGCAATAAAAAAACAAGATAATTGGGTAATTGGTGCCGATTTTGAATGGCAAAACTGGAAAGAGTTTGCTGTTTATGATGTAGCTGATACTCTTATTAATTCGTTTCATATTACGTTAGGTGGAGAATTTAAACCCAAACATTCAAATATATCATCGTTGTTTAAAAGAATGACCTACCGAGCAGGGGTTAGATACAATCAATCTTACTTAAAGTTCGGAGATACACGCATAAATGAGTTTGGCATAAGTTTTGGATTAGGTTTCCCTATGAAGAAGTCAAAAACAGCTCTTGATCTAGGTTTTGAGATTGGTAAAAGAGGGACCACTGATAAACTATTAATACAAGAGAATTTTGTAAATGTAACATTGGGCATATCAATACAGGAACATTGGTTCCATAAACGCAGATATCAATAATAATTAATTAAGATAAAGTACAATGAAATTAAAAGCACTATTAATTGCACTAAGCATAATGACTGGTATTATGTCATTTGCATCTACACCTGCTGACTTAGTTTTACCATCAGACGATGGCTCAAAATACGGAACAGACAGTGTTACTTGTGTAATGAACCTATCTTTATACAGAGAGTTTTATAAACAATGGAAAGGTAGTAAATACAAAAACAACTCCATTGTTGATGCCCTTAAATCGTGGAGATTGGTTTACGATGACTGCCCTCGTGCTACAGAAAACATTTATGTTGATGGTGTTAAAATGTTTAGTTTCAAAATTAAAAAGACAAAAGATCATGAAGTTAAAACAGGACTTATTGATACTTTAATGACTATTTATGATAGGAGAATTGAATTTTTTCCTATTCATTATAAAACAAAAAAACCTCAAGTTGGTGCAATATTGGGTAGAAAAGGTGTGGCTTTTTACAAACTCGATCCTGCCAAGAATTATTTAAGAACAAATGAAATACTTGGTAGAGCCATTGAACTTGACAAAGGTAATGCCAAAGGGCCTGTGTATGTTTACTATTTCAGGACTGTTACAAAAATGGCACAAAAAGGAGATGGTGATACAACTGCAGTTGTTGATGCTTACGACATGATCAGTGATTATGTTGATGCAAACATCCTTAAATATGAAAAAGCCAAAAACCCAAAAAAGGCTGAAACATGGAGAAATATTAAAGGCAATATTGAAAATACTTTTGAGCCATTTGCCAACTGTACTGATTTAGTTAGAATATACAAAAAGAAGTATGACGCCAATCCAGAGGATATCGATTTACTAAACAAAGTTACAAAGCTTCTTGATAAAAAGAACTGTCAAGAATCAGAATTTTATTTTGAGGCTACAGTTGCTCTATACAAATTAGCACCATCGCCCGAATCGGCATATTTAATTGGTAAAATGATGCTTAAAGAAGAAAAGTACAACGAAGCAGTTCCTTATCTTGAAGAAGCAATTAAAATGGAAAATGAATTAAGAGCGTATAAAGCCCTAATTTTCCTTGCCGAAGATTACCAGTCACTTAATAGATTTGAAAAGGCAAGAATCATTGCACGTAAAGCTGCAAAATTAAATCCTACAGCTGGTAAACCATATATTATTATTGGCGACATGTATGCTGCAAGTGCTTCTGATTGTGGAACTGATGATCTAACTAAAAAAGTTGCTTACTGGACTGCCGTTGACAAGTATAAAAAAGCTAAGTCAGTTGAACCTGATCTATCAGCTTCAATGAACAAAAGGATAAATTCATATGAGAAACATTTTCCTCCAACTGAGTTATTATTTTTCCATAACTTAAATGAGGGTGAAAGCTATGAAGTTGATTGTTGGATTAATGAAACAACTAAAGTTAGGGCTGCAAAACTTTAGATTTAAAGCTGCTTTTGTAGCTATAGCTTATTACCATTTTATTATAGTTACAACATTGCAGTAGTAGCATCTACAGATAAAATAGTAATAAAATGAAATCTTTCACTGCGTTTGGAATAGCGGTAAATTATAAAAGCATCATTGCAGTATTAGCTGTGCTGATGCTTTTTTCATGTGAAAATTCAATTACAAAAATTAAAGAGATAACCACAACAGAGGATACTCTAGCAGCCATCTCAACTTACAATATGATTTACGAACGATCTGATTCGGGATTTGTACGAGTTAAATTAGTTAGTAAATTAATGAAACGATATGGTGGTAAAGATGCGTATTCTGAATTTCCTCAAGGGTTTGAAATTACTTTTTATGATACTAAAGGAGACGAAGTTTCAGTTATTACAGCCAATTATGGAATAACTTATGATAAACGTAAATTCATGAATGCACGTGATAACGTTGTTATAAAAAACTATGAAACTCAAGAAGAACTTTATACCGAAAATCTCACATGGGATCAAAGAAAGAAAATAATAAGATCAAATACTTTTGTAAAAATGGTTAAACCCGACAAAGTAATTTTTGGAGATAGCATGTGGGCAAATGAAGCTTTTACCGAACATGAAATTTACAATGTAAGAGGTGAGTTTGAAGTTGAGGAAAGTGAAGCTGATAATGAATAAGATAAATAAAACATGACTAATAACCTAATTGCCAATCACCTTATAACTTTTATTGGCAAATACAATTCACATTTTATTACTATTTTTACACTTTAATAAAACATGAGCACTAGCGGTTTAATAATCATAATCACATTACTTCTTTCGGGTTTCTTTTCAGGAATGGAGATAGCATTTGTAAGTTCGAACAGGCTTATGCAAGAGCTTGATTTAAAACGCAAATTAATTCCGGCACGTATTCTCTCTGCATTTTACAATAATCCATCCAGGTTTATTGGCGCACTATTGCTAGGAAATAATGTTGCCTTGGTTATTTACGGTATTGCAACCGCTAAATTGATAGAGCCAATAATTGCTAATATACTACCTTCAGCTCTATCCTCTGAATATATTATTCTTCTAATTCAAACGGTTATCTCAACCCTGTTAATTTTAATTGTAGCCGAATTTATACCAAAAGTACTATTTCGGATTAACCCAAATGCCATTCTAAAAGTTTTTGCTCTACCTGTGTGGATATTTTATTACTTATTCTACCCTCTAATATTAGTTTATTTGGGAATTTCGGAGTTTATAATTAAAAGGGTTTTTAGAGTTAAACTAATGGTTGGTTCATATTCATTCAGCGCAATTGATCTTGAAGAATACGTTAAAGATTCGCACATTGACAATGAAAAAGGAGACGAAATTAACCAGGAAATACAAATGATTCAAAATGCAATTGACTTTAAACATGTTAAATTGCGCGAATGCATGGTTCCTCGTACCGGAATTAAAGCACTGGAAATCAAAAAAGACATAAACGAATTTCGGAAATTATTACGCGAAACCGGGCACTCTAAAATTTTTATTTATAAAGATACAATTGACCAAATAGTGGGTTATGTTCACGTATTTGATTTATACAGTAATCCAACATCCATTAAAGATATTATAAGAGCTATTGACCCCTACCCAGAAACCACCACTGCAAAGGAATTACTGAAGTACTTTATTGATGAGCATAAAAGCACAGCTGTAGTACTTGATGAATTTGGCGGTACGGCTGGAATAGTTACCATGGAAGACCTCATTGAGGAAATTTTTGGTGAAATTGAAGATGAACATGATCAGGAAAAAGATGTGGAAAAACAAATATCTGACAATACTTTTTTATTTTCGGCAGGGACGGAAATAGACTATTTAAACGAAAAATACAAGTTCAATATACCAGTACTCGACGACTACGAAACACTTGCTGGATTTATCATACATAATCACAACAGCATACCCATCGCTAATCAAAGAATAATAATTAATCAGTTTTTATTTACAATAGTAAAATCAAGTGGTAATAGGCTTGATGAAGTTAAAATGGAAATAAAACCACTCTAAATTCAGGCTATCTGTTAAGTTTCTTATTTTTGGAATTATATTTGCATGTAATTCAAAAAAACTTACTTTTTTGTATCAATTGATAAAAAATAAAACTTTAGATTTAGTATTTCAAATGCAACCAATATTCATTTCAAGAATTTGGTTGTTACTTATTTGTCTTGTCCCCTTTGGCATAGCCACAGGCTCAACACAAACTACATCTAATAATATTTCAGATACATTAATACAACACAACACCGACTCACTTACTGTACCAGTTAGGGACACATTGTTATACCACGACACAATAATTGGTGATACCATAATTACAACTAGTCTTTCGGGAGACACCGTTATTGATGAAAATGTAAACCGAGCCCGTATTGATGCAAAAGTTGAACGATATGCCAAAGATTCAATTGTTCAAGATATTGCCAACAGAAAAGTTTTCCTTTTCGGAGAAGCTGTAATAAACTATGATGATATTACTCTAAAAGCCAATTATATAGAAATAGACCTACTCACAAACACTGTATTTGCAGCTGGTACAGAAGACTCAACAGGCAAAATGGTAGGGTTACCCGAATTTACCCAAGCCGAACAGGTTTTTAAATCGAAAACCATGACTTATAATTTTAGCACAAGAAAAGGATTAATAACAGGTGTTGTAACTGAAGATGGTAACGGGTTTTTACATGGTCAAGTAGTAAAAAAGCTAAATGACAATACAATAAATTTATTTAAAGGAAATTACACAACATGTAATTTGGAAGAAAATCCACACTTTGGTTTTAAATTTAGAAAAGCTAAAGTTATTCCCGATTCGAAAATAATAACCGGCCCTGCTTATATGGAAATAGAAGGTATGCCAACTCCACTTGGACTTCCTTTTGGATTTTTCCCAAACAAAACCGGTCAAACATCCGGCATAATCATCCCAACATATGGTGAATATTCCAATAGGGGTTTCTATCTTGAAAATGGTGGCTATTACTGGGCAATTAATGAATATATGGATTTTCAAATACTAGGCGATATATACTCTCGTGGCGGCTGGGGAATTAAACCACGTTTCAGATATAAAAAACGATATAAATACAGTGGTAATATTGATTTGGGATATGCCGAAAATGTTGTTGGCACAAAGGGCGCTCCCGATTATTCCAAAACAACTGATTTTAGAATCAGATGGACGCATAAACAAGACCCAAAGGCTAGGCCAAACAGTAACTTCTCTGCCAATGTTAATATTGTTAGTGCAAATTATGTGAAATACAATGTGGTATCAGCTGAGGATTATTTATCAAATGAATTTCAATCAAGTGTTGCATACCAAACAAACTGGAAAGGAAAATATTATTTAACTATTAATGGAAGTCATCGTCAAAATACTAAAACACATAAAGTTGATATAAATTTACCTGAAATGACTTTTACGGTAAACAGGTTTTACCCGCTCAGAAAAGAAGGGGGCAAAAAACGATTTTATGAGGACTTAAGTGTATCATACTCCATGAACTCCAGAAATACAATCAACACAAGCGATTCTGTTCTATTTGATAAGGTTACCCTCGAAAACAATATGCAGGCCGGAGCCGTTCACAAAGTACCCATTAGCTTACCATTAAAAGTACTAAAACATTTTACCTTAAGCACTAGCATTAATTTTACTGATAGAATGTACAGCCGAAGCATCCGAAAATACTGGGAAAATGACACTACCTATGTTGGAGATGATACAATAACGCCTGGGGTTGCTGTTGATACAATACCAGGGTTTAGGAATGCTCTTGACTATAGTTTCAGCACCTCACTTACCACAAAGCTTTTTGGCATGGTTGCTTTTAAAAAAGGACCTGTTAGGGCAATAAGACATGTACTTACACCAAGCATAAATTATTCATACACTCCAAATTTTGGAGATGAAAAACTAGGTTATTACGGAAGTTATATTGACGGAAATACGGGTAAAGAAATTTCATATTCTCAATTCGAAGGAACCCTTTATGGGTCTCCACCAGGTCAAAAATCAGGAAGAGTTGGAATAACTTTGGGTAATAATCTTGAGATTAAAGTGCCATCACGAAAAGATACCATCACTGGTATGAAAAAGATTAAACTTATAGAAAACTTTACTATTTCTGGTAATTATGATCTTTCGCGCGATTCATTAAACATGTCTGTGATTACCATGTCTGGCAGAACTACTTTATTTAAAAACTTTAGTATTCAATACGGCTCAGTGTGGGATCCATATGTTAATGATTCAGCAGGTGATAGAATAAATAAATTTGAATGGGATGTTAACCGTAGGCTACTACGCCTTGATAATACTTCGTGGCGATTAAGTTTTGGTTATAAATTTGGAGATGAAGATTTTAGAAAGGAAGAAAATGTTGAGGATATTGCCGATGATGCCTTGAATGATATAAATAGTAACCGCGAAGATTTTGTGGATTGGAATATCCCCTGGTCACTAAGTTTTAATTATAATTTCACCTACACTAAT
>JASFZK010000112.1:0-3791 GCA_045267845.1 Bacteroidota bacterium
TTTTGCTTCATTAAAAAGGTCTGTTATGAAATATTTTATTCGATATGTATTCTTTTTTACTATTTTTATATCTACAAATTTAGTTGCTGCTTCAACCGTACTTGCAAATAACACTTTTAGCAATTCAAAAGATGGATGGGCAGGAGCCAGTGTTCCCGAGAAAAAAAATAAATTAAAAATCACAACAATTACAGTTAGTCCTGCCGCTGATGATATATGTTATGGAAATTTTACTAAAGAAGGCATCAATCTTCTAGGTGTAGGTGTTTTCAATAAAACTAGAATGCCTGTTAAAAACCTCAATAGCAACACCCTTACTGATGTTCAAGTAGCTTTAGGAACAAGTAGTTTATTTAGTGCTTTTGGAAATTGTGGTGTTGAAGATGGGAGTGGCACTTGTGAAGATGCAAATGGAGCAAGCTTTATGATGTTTTCAGCATTTAATGATGGTGTTAGTTTTGATTTAGAAGATTTGAGTCAAAATGAGGGTATAACCCCATACACAGAATCATTATTTAGCTTTTTGAATGATAATAATTATGATTTGGTTGCAAGCTACAAAAAAAATGGCATTTTACATCAAGGCAAGATGAAACCCTGTCCTATAAGCTACTGTGAAACTAATGATTTAGGTGAAGGTTTTCATGTTGTTGACCCAGACAATGGAAATAAAGACAATAGTTTTGAACTCTTTTGTCACGAAGATACTCAAAATATCTGGCATGACTTAATTGCACTCCCAATAAAAAACAATTCAAATAACTTTGTTTTTAATAACAAAAACACATCTTTAAACTATTATGATACAACGGCAAACCCAAGAACTGATTTTCATGCCATTGAAATTGATGGCGGACACATTACATACAATGGTACAACACCTACTATACCTGTTATAAAAGCACGTTCAACGGAACCTTGGAACATAACAACTGATGAAAAAGCCTATAAAGTACTTGGTTCTACTTTTAGTAATATTAATCTTATTGGTACACCTTTTACAATAGACTGGAATAATAGTGAACTTCAAGACTGTAATACTTCCAAACTAAGAAAAGCTTTTAAACAAGCTGTTAAATACAATACACTTGTTGCTGACGGAGAGAGCCGTTGTAAAATTAAAACACTTAATCTCTCCCTTCTTGATGATTATAAATTTTTAGTTTACAACAACGAAGAAGTATTACAACACAGTTGTAAAGAAATGGCATCATATATTCCAAATAATGTAGGGGTTCTTAACGACAGCGATA
Source organism: Bacteroidota bacterium (assembly GCA_045267845.1). GTDB lineage: Bacteria > Bacteroidota > Bacteroidia > Bacteroidales > F082. The sequence goes on from JASFZK010000112.1 coordinate 1,254, forward strand.
TTAATGGTCATTTTAATATTTTAACGAGTGAGCCTGCTTACCCAAACGAAACTCCAACAACGAATGGAACAAGAAACAACAGCACAGATTTAGGGGCAAAGGGGGCACACCGTCCAATTACTGTTTATTGTAAATATCAAACAGATTTACACTATGTATGGACATTCCTAACAGCCTTAGATGGTGTTGTAACAAACTCTAAAACGGATATTACCGAGGGAAAAGACACCTGCTCTCAACTTGGACTTTATTTCTTTACTCCAAATACAAAAGAAACTTTTAATAGGGTAAGAAAATATTTAAAAACCCACAAAGATGGAGATAATGGATGGATTAACTACACAGGAACTGTCCGTGAAAAATATAAAATGTATAGGCATAATTCAAGTCAAGAATACTATCTTTCAAATATTGGGTATGAACATATATGGCCATACGGTCCATTAGGCATTTATTTTCCATTCGGGGGAGATTTTGATAAAGATGATGTACGAAACGATTGGGGTGGTAACCAAATTTATGTCAAAGGTTATATGAGTGGTTCACCAATGCATAACATTTCGACAATGTCTAATTACAATGATTCAATGGGACATAAAGGCTTTGTTTCTATTCTTGGTTCGCAAGATCTAAACAAAACAAATGATTGGTGGGTGGCAGATATTGGAGCAGGAGAAGAAATTGGAAATTGCAACTCACAAAAAGTTGCCTCATACTCACCACATGGGAAACATTTATGTCAACCTGATAATGAAGTTTACTATGAACCAAATGGAAACTATGCTGCCAACGCATGGCTAAATTTTATACAAGATGATGAAGGTTGGACATACCATAATGATGATAATAGCGCATTTTATGCTTATTATGACTATATGTGCATGGCAGATACAAATTATGACAGAACCAGTCGTTATACTTTAGTACCTGGATTTTTTGATGCTATTGAAAGAGATAGAAATCAAGGTGAATCTTTTAGCGATAAAAATTTGACAACACAAATAGTTGAAAAAAATATCGCTTTTGACATTCTTTTATATAAAATAAACAGTACAAATGGACAAGTTAACAAAACAGAATTAGAAACTGCTCAAAACAGGAGTGTCGGTGTTTTTCTTTCTCAAATAGTAGATCCCAACCCGCCAGTTCCAATTAAATATCTTGGAGAATTTAATAATTTTTCTGATCATAATGGTAGAATTCCTATTCAAGATTTCAATGAAACAAGTGCAGTTAGAAGAGCAGAAATTCAATTTTACTACTGTCAAAATCAAGATACTAATTGGACAGATTGTTGGAATTTCACAAAAAACCAAAATCCAATTACACTCTCTTCAAAAACAGCAGATGCGAAGAGTAGTGACTCAATAGATGATTTTGCAATACGTCCAAAATATTTTAAAATTGTATCTCCAAATGCAAATAATGTAATAAAAGCCGAAGATGTAAATATTACTTATTATGCTTATGATGAGCAAAACAAAGCAAGTGTAGGATACAATGAACCTTTTAATAATCTAGAATTTAATACATCACTTGCAGATGTATCTAAAATTAACAAATGTCAAAATAAATCACTTGGTATTTCAGCTGATACTTTTACAGATGGTGAATTAAATGCTAGTAAATTTGCAAACGTCGGCATCTGGCGAGTACAACTAAAAGAAAAAGATGGTTATGAATTTGCTAAAGTTGATAGAGATGACAATATTAATAATGCACAGAATGCAATACAAATAACACCTGCCTACATCAATTTAACAATATTACCAAGTTATTTTAAAGTAGATATACCAGCAACTATTGATTGGGGAAATAACTTTACATATCTATCTAATGATCTTAATGGCAGTGCTATTAAATTTGACATAAATATTACTGCTAAAAACAGTGATAAAGAAACTACCCAAAATTATTCCAATCATTGCTATGCAAATAGTATTAATTTTTCAACATCTTATGTAATACCAGGTACTACCCCTTCTCAAATTACACATATTAACTACACTGAACTCAACTCTAGTACAATAAGCACTACTCCTGTTATAGATGGAAATTTTTCTCTTTCTCTACCTGCATTACTCTTTTCAACTCTCTCTAAAGGTGAGGCAAAAATACATGTAAGAGCAAATTTTAATAGGGAAAATAATATATCAGTAAATCCATTTAAAGTTAATTTTCAAACTTTACACCTTAAAGATATCACATACAGTCCAACAATAACTGAAAATAACAATTCAAATATTGACTTAAATGCTACTATGCTTTACGGTCGAACACATGCACCGAGACAAACATTTGAAGGTCCTGACGGGAATGTTTCCATGTACTATGAAGTTTATTGTAGTGGTGCTGCATGTAACAAAGCATTACTGCAAGATGGTACAGATTCTAACACAACGGATGACCCGCGATGGTTTATCAATACAAAACATTCCGATGAAGCCGGTACCGCAGCCGAGTCAGCAACACTGCAAAAAGCTGCGGCTAATGTCAGCATTACTAGAGAATCAAATGGTAATCATCCAGATTATATAG
>JASFZK010000113.1:0-6848 GCA_045267845.1 Bacteroidota bacterium
AAATGGGGAAAGGGATATTTATTATTAATTTGTGGCTATAAAAAAACGCCAATCTCTTCGCTGAATTTGATTTATTAATCAGTCATTTACCTCAGTAAACTCCTGATTACTAAATCTTCACTCATCTCGACCTTGACACTTTTTATACGCCACACAGTAAAAAATATGTAGTTTTATTATTGCTACTAATTAGTGTTGTAACGAAACTATTATTTCACTCAAAGTCGCAGAGACGCAAAGAAAAAACAACCACTACTAAAGCCTTAGCGTCTTTGCGAGAAATATAATTATTATCTATAGGGAAAAATGAAAAAAGGAAAAGACATAAAACCACACATCGGCATCTTCGGAAGAAGGAACAATGGTAAAAGCACATTCATAAATATGATTACCGGGCAAGATGTTGCAATTGTTTCAAATATAGCTGGAACAACCACTGATCCTGTTAAAAAATCTGTTGAAATATTTGGTGTTGGTCCTGCAATTATAATTGATACGGCGGGAATAGATGATAGCGGTGAGCTAGGTAATAAACGTATTAGAAAAACAATGGAAGTAATGAAAATCATTGATTTCGCAATATTATTAATTGCAGATAACAATTTTGCTTCCTTTGAACAAAAGCTAATTTATGAATTCAACAAACTCGAAATTCCTTATTTAATTTTTCATAATAAGGCTGATATTTCATCAGTTTCAAAAGAAACCTTACAGCAAATCACCAAGGAAACTCGTCACGAGTGTTTTGATATAAGTACTCTAAATAATAGTAATCGCGAGTTTGTTACCGAAGCCATAAAACACAACATTCCAAAATCTGTTTTTGTTAAACCAGCATTACTCAAAGGTCTTATTAAGAAAAAAGATGTTGTACTACTAATAACACCAATCGATTCGGAAGCGCCGGAGGGCAGAATGATTCTCCCGCAAGTTATGGCAATTAGAGATGTACTCGACCATAACTGCATTTGTGTAACAGTACGTGAAACCGAACTTGAAGACTTTATTGCACTGGGGATTAAACCTGCACTAGCAATAACAGATAGTCAGGCATTTGGATATGTTTCAAGTGTAATTCCCAAAGAAATTCCACTAACAGGATTTAGTATTGTGCTTGCGCGGATGAAAACAAACTTTTACGATTATTTGCAAGGAACACCACAAATTGCAAATCTTAAGAATGGCGACAAAATTCTCATGCTCGAATCGTGTACACATCAGGTTAGTTGCGAAGATATTGGACAATACAAACTACCAAAATGGATTAATGAATTTACAGGTAAAGAACTTATTTACGACATGGTTTCTGGATTAAGTAGCTTGAAGCAAGATATAAAAAACTATTCACTAATTATTCAGTGTGGAGGATGTGTTGTTACTCGTAAACAGCTAAACAATAGGTTAAAACCAGCCATTGATGCAGGAATTCCTGTCTCAAATTATGGTATGGCAATAGCTTTTATAAATGGTATATTTGATAGAGCTGTGGAACCTTTTCTAAAATAATTATACAATGTGTTAATTATTCAATTATATAATGCTACATCTAGCACCCAATGACTAATGACCATTAATGACCAATGACAACTACTGAACAATGCCCAACATCCAAAACATACTAAACCAAGAGATATTCACTCACCAAAACATTGTGAAATTGTTTAACGCATATGGTGATGACAGGATATTACTATTTGAAAAAGCAAAAGAGGTAAAGCAAAAATATATTGGTAATAAGGTTCATTTACGAGGACTTATTGAGCTCACAAATAAGTGTACAAAAAAATGTTATTATTGTGGAATTGGAGCATCAAATAAAAATGTAAACCGATTTATGTTAAGTATACCAGAGGTTGAAAAAGCCATACAGTTTGCTTATGATAATAATTATGGTTCAATAGTAATTCAAAGTGGCGAATTGCAAGGGGAGGAGTTCATATTAGCCATTGAAAAAATTCTTTTATCTGCAAATAAGATAGGAAAAAGAACTTTGGGTATTACTCTTTCGTGTGGGGAGCAAACCATAAAAACCTACCAAAGGTGGAAAAACGCAGGTGCCCACAGGTATCTACTACGTATAGAAGCCTCCAACAAAGAGTTGTATTACAAACTACACCCAAATAATTTGAAACACGATTTTGGAATACGATTACAAGCATTAAAAAATCTACAAAAGTGCGGATATCAAACTGGCACAGGTGTTATGATAGGATTACCTTTTCAAACCATTGAAGATTTGGCAAGCGATTTGCTTTTTATGCTTCATTTTGATATTGACATGTGTGGAATGGGACCCTATATTGAACATGCCGACACTGAGCTGTACAAATACAAACACTTAGTTCCCTCCATATCAAAAAGAGTTGATTTAAGTCTGAAAATGATAGCAATACTTCGCATTATGATGAAGGATATTAATATTGCAGCCACAACAGCAATGCAGACACTAGTAGATGGAGGTCGAGAAATGGCTCTGAAATCAGGTGCAAATATTATGATGCCCAACACAACTCCAGGAAACTATCGTGAACAATATTCCCTCTACAAAGGCAAACCAGGTTTAAATGAAGAAGCCGAAGACAGTAAACAGTCCATTGAAGCTCTAATAAACAGAGCTAGCTGTGTTGTTGGATATGGTGAACAGGGTAATTCGAATCACTTTAACCGTAGAACAATTAAACAAATAATAACTTAATTAATCAGGGCAAACGCATACATTTATTCGTATGAATTTTTTTCACAAATACACGAATTATTCTCTTTGTTAATGGACTATGAAAAAATGACACGGATTTAAGAAAACTATTTGGGTTTTCTTATTAGTGAAATCATAATTTTGTATTTCAACAAAAAAATATTCGTGCATTAGTGGCTTTTTTAACAAGTATGAGTTATCCCCGTTAATCAATCGGTAAATTAATACTTGTACACTTTCCTAATGATTTTAGTGTTTTTGGTTTGTACGATAACCAAATATATTCCAGCTTGCTGATTGCGTATATCAATGGCTTGAGAATTACTTTTGGAAATCAATCTACCTGAAATACTTCTAACCTCAACGTCAATAATATTATCCCCGGCTATTGAAAAAAATCCATTGCTTTGATTTGGAATTATGGAAATATTATTCTCACTAACCTCCAGAACTGAAACTCCTGTTGGCTGCCAAACCAAAGATATTGAAGAAAAACTAGGCACATCCTCCGGGGTTTGGTTACTGGGGTTTTCATCTTTTGTAAATACAAATGATGAATAATTTCCTGTGACATTTTTGTCAGTCAACTCCATCCAAACATAATAAGTTCCATCAACCACAGCTAAACCATTATAGTCTAGGCCATTCCAGCTACATTCTCTTGTGCCATGGCTACTTTTGGTTGCCCCGGTTATAGCATCAGTTGTATTGTATGCAGTTCCTGCCGATGTTGTAGTTGCTTGCCATGTATTTAAGTGTGTTTTGCGAGTTTGAGCATATGCTAATAATGTTTTTACAAATTCACCCTGTTCGTTTTCAATCCAAATGGCAACTATATTTCTAGGTGCAAAATTACCTCCCGTTTCACTAGTTGTTGTTGTAACAAGCAGTTCACCTGTTGTTTGGGCAACTGTAAATAAACTAAACAATATTAAAATAATTGAAATTGAAATTTTCATGATGAGAAGTATAAAGTTATTGAATTAGATATGAATATTTTAAAAAACTATTACTTGGTTGTGGGGCCTCCCATTTTAGTAAAAACACTATCGATTGGTTCCCAAAGTTCTATTTTGTTGCCTTCGGGATCCATGATATGAACAAATTTGCCATATTCAAATTCCTCAATGGTATCAACAATTGTAACCCCATTTTCCTTAAGTTTTTTTACCAAGCCTTCAATATTCTGAACTCTGTAATTTATCATAAACTCCTTTTCAGATGGGGCGAAGTATTCAGTAGTATCATCAAATGGGCTCCATCTAAAATAATTTATTTCTTCTGGATTATTTGCATTTCTATACTCAAAAGGTGAACCATATTCATCAATAGCCAATCCTAAATTTTTGCCATACCAAGCACTGATTTCTTTTGGATTTTTTGATCGAAAAAATATCCCTCCAATTCCTGTAACTTTTGGTGTTGTATCAAACATAATTATTTCTTTTTGTATATTTTTAGATGAATTGTTATCACTACTAGTGTTACAACTAATTGATAAAATTAGTAATAATAATAAATAAATAAGATTTTTCATTTTCTTAAAATTCAAAATACTACTACTTAATTATTCAAAATAAGACTATCTCCATCTATCATTGTAACCCACTTACCCATCTTTTTTTGAATAACTCTAAAATGATGTTTATCATCGGGAGTTATAAAAGAAATTGCTTCCCCCTGCGATTCAGCACGACCAGTACGTCCAATGCGGTGAACATAATCCTTGGGTGAGCGAGGTAATTCATAATTTATCACATAGGGTAAAAACTCAATGTCGATACCACGTGATAATAAATCGGTTGCAACCAAAACCGCAATTTTTCCTGTTTTAAATTTATTCAGTGCCGTTGTGCGTGCATTTTGGCTTCTTCTACTGTGTATTGCCAGTGCATCTATTCCGTTTTTACGGAGTTTGTCAACCACATTATCCGCTTTATAAACCGATGATGTAAAAACCAATATTTGCTTTAATCCTTTACTTTTAATTAAATAACGCAGCAATGGGCCCTTCTTTTCTTCTGAGATTGTATATGCTGTTTGAGTTATAAGGTCAATGTTATCGCTTTCTGATTCGATTTTAATAACCAGAGGATTGTGCAATAATATGTCGTTGATACTATCCAAATCATCACTTAAAGTGGCCGAAAACAATAAATTTTGACGTTTTTTAGGTAATAGGGCAAAAATGTTATTCATTTCCTTTTTAAAACCTAGGTTTAGCATTTTGTCGGCTTCATCTAATACAAGTGTATCAATATCAGATAAGTGAACAGCATTAGAATCGACTAACTCAATTAACCTTCCGGGAGTAGCCACAAGTATATTAACCCCCTGCATCCCAATCATTTGTGGATTTATGGAAACTCCTCCATAAACTGCCATTGACTTTATACGTACGGGGAGTGCTGAACTAAACAGCCTAATTACTTCTTCCACTTGAACAGCCAACTCACGGGTTGGAACAAGCACCAGTACGTTAATATGCCTATTTTTTGTTTCAGTATTACCCATCAAATTCATTAATATGGGTAGTACATAACTGGCTGTTTTACCTGACCCAGTTTTGGCAATGCCCAACACATCTTTTTTATCTAAAATTGCGGGAATTGCAGCCTTTTGAATTGGATATGGCTGAGTATAATTTTGCTCATCCAGAACTTTTAATAATGAAGGAGATAAACCTAATGTTGTAAATGACATTATTTTTATATTAGTTATATTTTTATTTCGGTTAAACCTATATTTCTTTTCATAATTTCAGGGTAATTTTCTTTAAAATTATTAAGAATAAAGTCTACTGGTACATCTTCAAAATACCCATAATCATCAAGATACTCCATAAATTTATTGCCTGATTTGTCGAATTCATGAAATATTGAATCACTTTCTCCATCAAAATCTAAAGTTTCCACATTGCTTTTTTGGCAAAGCTCTTTATTAAAAGCCGGAGAAACTTTAAGCCACCTACTATCTAAAAAAACATCCACCATTCCGTGAGGTGTTATCTCATCTGTGCCAAATTTTTCCAAAAAGCGTTCAGCACCAATATGATTTTTAACTTTTGCAAGATGAATCCTTGCTGGAATATATAATCCGCGTAAGCTTGCAATTAACAAAATAGATTTTTCAATACAATGGCCATCGGGCTTTTGAGCGATAAAACTAGCTTTATAACTTGTCTTTAGCAAACTTAGTTTGTATGGATTATATCTCCACCCATCTCTTATTTTAAGATATATTCCAATGGCTTTTTCTTTTAACGAAAGTTTATCTGTTTGAAATTCTTTAATAAGTTCTTGAACACTTTTTTCTTCAAAGTCAAAATAATAGGTCGGATTTAAATAATTCATTACTATTATGTTTTTTACAGATATTTAAACTACTCTTCTGTAATTTTATTATTGACAACCTGCCCAACAATAAGTACAATTTCACCTTTAAGAACATTGTTATTAAAATGCTCAATAACCTCAGTAACGGTTCCTCGTACAGTTTCTTCGTGCATTTTTGTTAATTCGCGTGAAACTGAAACCTGCCTATCTGGACTAAAAAACTCACCAATCTGCGTAAGCGTTTTTATTAGCCTGTGCGGCGATTCGTAAAAAACAATTGTGTAAGGTAACTCCGCCAGGAACTTTAATCGTGTTTGTCTACCCTTTTTATGTGGAAGAAAACCTTCAAAGAAGAATTTATCAGATGGTAATCCCGAATTAACAAGAGCTGGAACAAATGCTGTAGCTCCTGGTAAACATTCAACCTCAACACCAGCGGCAACACATTCTCTTACCAATAAAAACCCGGGGTCAGAAATTGCAGGAGTTCCGGCATCGGTAATTAATGCCATAGTTTCGCCATTGGCAATCCTTTGAGCCAAATTTTCAACAACCTTATGTTCATTATGCATATGATATGAAGCCATTCGGGTATCAATATCAAAATGCTTGAGTAGTTTTCCACTATTACGAGTATCTTCGGCAAGTATTATATCCACTGATTTTAGTACCTCAATAGCTCTAAATGTTATATCATTAAGGTTTCCTATTGGGGTTGGCACTATGGATAGTTTTGACATACTAATAAATTAGGTTGCGAAATTACAACAAAATAGTTGGTATATAAGGTTTGTATAAATTCATGGCACATAGTTTGT
>JASFZK010000114.1:0-9062 GCA_045267845.1 Bacteroidota bacterium
ACAAATGACGATAGTGGACCGGTAAGAGCGATAAGATTAAGTGATGTTTACAATCTTGATCCTAATGATCCGCCAGACTATTGGGGTGAACATACAGATTATACATATACTTCATTTGTATATCAACCCATTGGTGAAAACGGTGTAATCAGCGGTGCTGTTTTTGATGAAAACAATGATACAATTCAATATGCCACCATAAGAGTTGAAGGAACTTCCATAGTTGAAAACACTGGTGAAAATGGAATATATACTCTCCCTAGTTTACCTTACGAAACCTACGAAATAACTGCTTCATATCTTGGTTATGTTGATTTAACTCAAACTATTGATCTTAACACACCTAACGAAACACTTGATTTTTATTTGGAACCTCTTCCTCAAGTATTAGTTTTTGGTGAAGTTGTTGGTAGCAATGCACCTGATGTTCCCCTTGAAGGCGTTTTGGTAACACTTACTGGATACCAAAATTACGAAGCAACAACTGATGCTGATGGAGAGTTTTTAATTGAGAACGTTTATGGTGATAGTGATTACACTATAGCTTTTACTTATTACGGTTATAACGATTATTCAGATACGATAACAATTGAAGACTCGGATCTAGATTATGGGATTGTATTACTAAACGAAGATTTCATTAGTGCCTATAACGTTAGTACTATACCTGGTACTGATCAGGCATCTATTAGTTGGTTTGATCCAGTAACAAGTAAAAAAACCAAACTTCAAAATGATAATAACATTCCAACACAAAGCTATACGAACGAGCCATATGAGAATGTGTGGTTAGGAAATTTATTCGAAAACGAAAAAATAATTACAGTAACTTCTGTGGAAGTCTATTGGGATATTTATGAACTTGACCACGATTTTTTAACAATTGACATAATGGATAACGACGGAAATGTATTGGTTTCAAGCCAGCCATTTGTGACTCATAACGATTCATTGATGACAATCGATGTGCCGAATATTTCCATTGAAGGAGATTTCTACGCAATGATACACTGGAGAGACAATGCTTCAAATACAGATGCCTTAACAATTGACTATGAAGAAGGTGTACCTAACACTGCTTACATTAAATATCCTGGAGAAACTCCAATACTACTTAATGAATTTATTGGCGGACCAGATGGATCATTTTTTGTTAGAGTTAATACTTTAGATGAAGATCCCGGTAAAGGAAACAGAGAAGTTGTTTCATACAATATTTATAGGGGATTGGTTGAGGATATTGATGCAGCAGACCAATGGCCAGCACTTAATACAGAACCAATAACAGAGCTGGAGTTTATTGATGAAACCTGGTCAATTGATGATCCTCAGATATATACGTATGCTGTTGAAGCTGTTTATGTTGAAGATGATGCTGAATACACATTCTCGAATTTCATAGCAGGATTTACTGGTATTGGTGATGAAGAAATAGTAGATGATAATGTGGTTGTTTATCCAAATCCTGCATCTTCTATCGTAAACCTAAGTGGTGTTGAAGGAACAACTATTACTTTATACAATATTCTTGGTGAGGTTTTATTTACTGAGCATGTTGCAACAGAAACAACAAAAATTTATATAAGCCATTTTGAAAATGGAGCTTACTTTATTAGTATTAAAGGATTACAGAAGAGGATAATAAAAAAACTGGTTATCACAAACTAGTATATTTGTATGGGGATTAATTTGGTTAGGCTGTCATTTTGTTATGACAGCCTTTTCTTGTTAATATTACCAATTATGATTCCATATTATCGATAAATAACTGAATTATTTTTTTCTTTATTTAGGCAGAAAATATTTGAATAGCCTAAGCTCTGGAAATATTTTCTAACAAAAAGAAAGGGGAAAAGAAACATTTTATATAGGTAATTCGGGGTTATAGTTGGTATAAATACTATGTTTGCAATTCAATCAACATTACATGCAAGACCCATTTGAAAAAGCTTTTTACGATTATTTTGAAGGCGACAAAGAAGCCAAAATTGTTGTTAATATTAATAAGTTTGAAGCTGATGATATTCCCATTTCATATTTTTTCAGGAAGTTTGATGAGATGCCTAAACTTGAACAAAAAGCGCTGAATTTATGTTCGGGCAAGATATTGGATATTGGAGCAGGATCGGGGATTCACTCTCTTTATTTACAAGAAAAAGGTAATGATGTAACAGCATTAGATATTCAAATTGGTTTTGTTGACATAATGAAAAAGCGTGGGATAAAAAATGTTATTCATTCGGATATTTTTGATTATCATGATGGTAAGTTCGATACGTTATTAATGATGATGAATGGAATTGGTTTTGCCAAAAACTTTGATGGATTGTTAACTTTTTTTAAGTCGGCAAAAAAATTACTCAACCCTGGGGGGCAAATAATTTTGGATTCTTCTGACTTATTATTCTTATACGAAAATGAAGATGGTTCATACACCATAAATCTAAATGAAGAGTATTATGGTGAAGTTGAATACCAAATTGAATACAAGGGGAGTAAAGCTAACCCTTTTAGTTGGCTATATGTGGATTATCATAATTTGGCTTTATATGCCGAGCAAGCCGGATTTGAAAGTGAAATGATTTTTGAAGATGATCACTATAATTACTTAGCACGCCTGATTTGCAGTAAGGATTGAAATGGTAGCTTGTTGAAATACTGATGTGATTTTTGTAAGCAAAAGGAGGCTGAAGGAAGACACGGGATTGCTTAACAAAAATACAATCAGTATGAAACAACTACAAATGGAAAGCCTGCCTGCCGAAATGCTAATGTAGGCAGGACTGCCCCACAAAAAAAGTACCTGATGTGCTTGATAAACAGTGTATAAAAAGCGACAAGCTTCTGAATAATTATTTGTATTTTAGTGGCTTGGTAATTTATATATAATCTATATAGAGTGCTTAAATAGTTGAAAATCAGGTTATATAGACAAATGTAGATGTGATGCTATGCTATTTATATCTATTTCAAATAGATGTTATAAAAAACTGTATAGCAGCACATTGCAGATCCATGATAAATATCATAAAAATGATAAAATCTTTAATATGCAGATTATAAGCATAATAGCTGCTATTAGCGTTAACACTGGTCTGACTGGCTTTTTTGCCTAATGATTATAACTTTGCAAAATAAATATGTAGTAATATACATATATACATAGATAATTTATTAATTGAATCATATATAAATGAAGACAAGAAGGGATTTTATTAAAATCTCAGCAGCAGGTGCAGGAGCTGCGGTAATTGGGGCAAGTGCCATAAAAGGCATTGGTACTCTAAGTGCTGCTAATAACAATCAAACTCCTGTAAGCGATGAGGAAATGACCCCTTACCCAACCTATTGCGAGGTTTGTTTCTGGAAATGTGCCGGATGGACTTATGTCGATAAAAAAGGGGACATTAAAAAAATAATTGGTAACAAAATTGACCCGCATTGTAATGGTAAGCTTTGCCCTAGAGGAACTGGTGGTATTGGGATGTATTATGATGAGGATAGACTAAAAACTCCGCTAATTCGTGAGTACAAAAAGAATGGTGAAGCTTATTTTAGGAAAGCATCGTGGGACGAGGCTTTGGAGCTTACAGCAAAAAAACTTCAGGCTGTTTCGGATGAATACGGACCTGAGTGCGTCGCTCTTTTTAACCATGGCTCTGGTGGTAAATTTTTTGGTAATTTCTTAAAGGCTTTTGGCTCACCTAATATCACTGCGCCATCTTTTGCACAATGTCGCGGACCACGCGAAACTGCATGGATTGCAACCTTTGGTGAAGCAGTTGGTTCACCTGAACCTACTGATATTCGTGACACTGATTGTTTGGTGCTTATTGGTTCGCATCTTGGCGAAAATATGCATAATGGTCAGGTTCAGGAAATGTCGCAAGTTATCGACAGGGGAGCTACAATAATTACAGTCGACCCACGATTAAGTACTGTTGCCAGTAAATCAAAATATTGGTTACCCATTAAGCCTGCAACGGATCTTGCATTATTACTTGCATGGATTCATGTTGCAATTTATGAGGATATATACAATAAAGAGTATGTTGAGCAGTATACTTATGGTTTTGATCAGTTAAAAGAGCATGTGAAAAACATGACTCCTGAGTGGGCCTATGGTATTACAACAATTAAACCCGATGTAATAAGAAAAACTGTACGTGAGATGGCAAATGCTGCACCAGCAGTTATTATTCATCCTGGTAGACATGTAACCTGGTATGGTGACGACACTCAACGAATTAGAGCTGTAGCCATATTAAATGCATTGTTTGGCTCCTGGGGAAATAGAGGCGGATTTTATTTAAAAGAAAGCTTTCACCTTCCTAAGCCTAAGATACCTGCATATCCAAAGCCAAAGAAAACATGGCGTGATGCATTTCCGGGTCAATATAAATTAGCTAGTCTGGCATTGTCATCAGGTATTTGTGATGCAACAATTCCGGCTGCTGGTAGAGATTGTTCATTTAAAGCATGGATAGTATCGGGTACCAACCTGCCACTTACTTTGCCAAATATGGCCAATACTAAAGCGGCTATGGAAGCTCTTGATTTCATGGTTGTTATTGATACAATGCCCATGGAGGTTACCGGATATGCTGATGTTATTTTGCCTGAATGTACATATTTGGAGAGATATGATCTTATTCGAACATCACCACAGCGTGAGCCACACATAGCACTTCGTATGCCGGCAACCCCGCCAAAATATGATACCAAACCAGCTTGGTGGATTGCAAAACAACTTGGTGAAAAGATGGGACTTGGAGCATATTTTCCATATGATGATATAACCGATTTACTCGATTGGCAGCTTAAACAAGTTGGGTCTTCACTTGAAGAAATGCAACGAATTGGTGTTAAAAAGTTTGATCGCAAAAGTGGAGGATTATATTTTCAAAAAGGTGAGGATGTTGAGTTTAATACACCTACTGGTAAAATTGAACTTTTTTCCAACGACATAGCTGCTGAGGGTTTTGACCCAATGCCTGTTTACACCCCACATCCTGAACCTGAGGAGGGATTCTATCGCCTTATTTATGGCAGAGCCCCAATGCATACATTTAGCCGAACAGCTAATAATCACAATTTATGGGATTTAATGAAAGAGAATTCTGTTTGGATTAACCCAAAAGTAGCTGAGCTTTGGAATCTTAAAAAAGACCAGTTGATTTGGCTTAAAAATCAAGATGGAGTAGTTACTAGTTTCCCTATAAAAGTTAGGGTAACAGAGCGAATTAGATGGGATTCTGTTTATATGGTGCATGGTTTTGGTCATTCGAAAAAAGCAATGCAACGTGCGTTTGGTCATGGTGCCAACGATTCGGAATTAATAACTAATGTTATGGTTGATCCAATTATGGGTGGAACCGGAATGAGAGGAAATTTTGTGACATTTTTAACTGAAGAACCAGTGAAGGAGGTTGAGGTATGAGGTATGCAATGGCCATTGACACTAAAAAGTGTGTAGGATGCAGCGACTGTGTTGTTGCTTGTCAAACAGAAAATAATGTTCCGCACGGATATTGCCGCGACTGGATTGTTGAAAGTGTAGTAGGTAGTTATCCTAATGTTGAAATTGAATTAAAATCAGAGCGATGTAATCATTGTGATAATGCGCCATGCGTTAGATGTTGCCCAACAGGTGCTAGTCATATTGTTGAAGGCGGAATTGTTATGGTTAACCACGATGAATGTATTGGTTGTGGTGCATGTATTCAATCATGCCCTTATGATGCAAGGTATTCACACCCTGATGGATATGTGGATAAATGTACATTTTGTCAACATCGCCTCGAAAAAGGTCAAAACACAGCTTGCGTTGATGTTTGTCCTACATCATGCCTGTATTTTGGTGATATTGAAGATCCAAATAGTGATGTTTCGAAAGCATTGAAAAATAGAAAATGGAAAGTATTAGCTCCCGAAGCAGGTACTAAACCTCAATTGTATTTTCTTACTTAATCAAAAGTTAAAAAGATGAAAGAAGAATTATTTATAAGTGGACGTGATATACCTAATATAGATCCATATCTCAATATTTGGCATTGGGAGATTCCTGTTTATTTATTCCTTGGCGGATTGGCTGCTGGAATAATGTTTTTTGCAGGGTATTTTACCATAATGCGTAAAGAAAAAGAAATGCAAGCTACTGTTAAATATGCTCCATTTTTGGTGCCTGTTGCATTAGTACTTGGATTAATTGCACTGTTTTTAGACCTTAAACATCAGTTATATTTTTGGAGGCTTTATACAACCATCAGGCTCGAATCGCCTATGTCGTGGGGAGCTTGGACTTTAATGTTTGTAACACCTTTGTCAATGATATGGGCTGCTACTTACATGAAGGAAGTTTTTCCCAAGTGGGATTGGAAATTTAATTTTATTGATAAAATAATTGATTTCTTTACGGAGTATCGTAAAGCAATGGCTTGGGCATTAATGATACTAGCTGTTATACTTGGAGTTTATACCGGTATTCTGCTTTCAGCATTTAATGCACGCCCATTATGGAATACATCCATACTTGGTGTATTATTTTTAGTATCGGGTATGTCGACTGGTTTGGCTGCAATAATTTGGATGTCGAAAAGTAAATACGAACGTAAAGTGCTAAGTCGACTTGACTTGATTTTCATAGCTGTTGAATTGTTTTTAATAATTCACCTTCTCATGGGATTCCTTGCTGCATCAGAAGTTCAAATAGAAGCTGCTCAGTTATTTTTAGGTGGTGAGTTTACAGTTGTATTCTGGGTATTTGTAATAATACTTGGCCTAATTTTTCCTGCAATACTTGAAATATTAGAACTTAGGGGATTTCATATTCCAATATGGATTCCTTCGTTGCTAATTTTAGTTGGAGGTTTAGTTTTTAGATATGTAATGGTTGAAGCTGGCCAAATTACTAGATATTTATATTGATAAAAGATAAAAAAAATGGATACAAAAACTGGCACAAAAAGAAAGCCAAACTATATTAATCCATACTTTGGAGGAATATTGTTGGGGCTGTTGCTACTGCTTATATTTTTTATAGCAGGTAGAGGTCTAAGTGCAACAGGTGCTTTAAAGTTAACTGTTGTTACTTTAGTTGATAAAATTGCCCCTGAGCATGCTGAAAGTAATGCTTATTATAGTAAATTCTTAGCTAAGGATGGCGAAGGATCATTACTATTTAACTGGTTAGTGTTTGGAGCATTGGGAACATTTTTTGGTGGCATGCTTTCTGGTGCTGTTTACGGTAGACTGGGGAAATTGAGAATAGAAAAAGGGCCAAATATTAGTAAAAGAACAAGATTGTTTGCTGCTGCCATTGGTGGTATACTATTTGGGATAGGAAGCCAATTTGGTCGTGGTTGTTCGAGTGGTGCTGCACTAAGTGGTACGGCAGCTTTTTCGTTTGGAGGGCTACTTATTATGGCTCTTATGTTTGGAGTAGGTTATGTATTTGCCTATTTCTTTAGAAAATTATGGATTTAAACTATTAATTATTAGATATTATGGGACCTTTAATTCCACTTGAAATAATAACAGGTCAGTGGGACTTTGTTATCGCACTTTTAATAGGAGGTGCATTTGGATTTATTCTGGAGGCTTCGGGCTTTTCCTCATCTAGAAATATTGCTGGCGTTTTTTATGGATATAACTTTGTAGTATTGAGAGTTTTCTTTACTGCTGTGATTGTTGCCATGGTTGGCTATTTATATTTTGCATATTTAGGCTGGATTGACATGAGCCTTGTGTTTGTACTACCTACATATTTAAACTCAATGCTACTTGGCGGGTTTATTATGGGCCTTGGTTTTGTTATTGGTGGATTTTGCCCGGGCACAAGCTATACAGCTGCAGCCATTGGTAAAATTGACGGAATGGTTTTCGCAGGAGGTGTACTATTTGGTATATTTTTATTCTCTGAGTTTTTCTCATTCTACGATGTATTTTATACCGCAAACGACTTAGGTAGTGTTACTATTGGTGAGATGTTTGGTGTTAGTGAGGAAGTAGTGGCGTTTGCCTTTGTAGTAATTGCAATTATTGCCTTTTATGTAACTTGGCTTATTGAGAAGAAAGTTAGAAAAAACATGACTGAGTATAAATTTGAATAGATTTGAAACATCCATGATCAGATCAATTATATTCAAGATAATAATTTGTCTTGAGTCTTGGCTCTTGAATCTTGGTTCTAAATTTTAAATAGATGAATAAAAATTATATATTTCTTGCGGTTATTATGCTAGTATTAGCATCCGGATTATTTTTTCTTCCAGAGAGAGAGAATTATGTACAAATTGCACCCGAAGATTTAATGTGGGAGGCTGTTCAGCCAACTAAGTATTTTACTGTTGATCAGGTGGCAACTTTAATAATCGATAATGATCCCACACTTGAGCTAATCGATGTTAGAAGTGTTTGGGAATATGATGCATTTTCATTAAATAATGCGATAAATATTCCCCTTGATAGTTTGTTAAAACCTGATTATATTGATTATTTAGGTATTGAAGACATGAATGTTGTTTTCTATGCTAATGATAATATAATGGCCGATCAGGCATGGATAATTGGTCGCAGAATGGGATTTAATAATTTGTATATAATGAAAGGCGGATTAAATTCATGGATAGATCTTATAATCAACCCTGAAATGCCAAGTGAAGATGAGCCTTTAAGTGCATTTGAGGATTATGAATTCCATAAAGGTGCCAGCATTTATTTTACTGGTTCGGAATTACAATCAACTGACACTAAAAAATCCGTAAAAATAGTTAAACGTAAAAAGGTGTCTGAAGTAGCTGGTGGATGTTAGTGGATTGAGGACCAAATTATAGAATTTAAATTGGTTTTGCCAGCTTTTTACTTCAGGCTTCCAACTTATTAAAATAGATATTTATCAAATAAAGTATATATTATGCATGTACATGAGTTAAACCCCAAAAGAACAGTAATAACAATGATAATATTTGTTGCTGTAATTGTTATTGGATTGCTAACTTTAACTACCCCACGTTTAAAATACAAAATGAGTCCTGATGAGGCTGTTAATATGCTGGGGTTCC
>JASFZK010000115.1:0-12186 GCA_045267845.1 Bacteroidota bacterium
TTATCCAAGTATTGGGAAACTGGGAAAGACGAATGAAGTGATTGTTTCTAAGATAATTGCAAATAAGCTTAACCTGGAAGTTGGTGACGATATTAGAATGTGGTTTATTGATGAGGAAGAGAGCCATGCCAGAGGACGAAAGTTTAGCATAAGCGGGATTTATAATACCGGGATGGAAGAGTTTGATAATAACTATATTATTGGTGATTTACGTCATTTGCAGAAACTTAATAATTGGGGTAGTAATGAAGTTGGGAGCATTGAAATCATATTGAATGATGTGACGGAAATTCAAAATATGTCGTTTGAATTATACAATACAATACCTTATGATGTGTCGGTTGTAACAGTTTTTGATGAGTTTCCTCAAATATTTAATTGGCTTAACCTACTTGATATGAATGTTATTGTACTACTGACATTGATGATTATTGTTGCCACAATTACAATGATTTCAACACTTTTAATATTAATTATTGAGCGTACTAGTATGGTTGGGTTGCTAAAAGTGTTGGGTGCAAATAATGGTTCTATTCGTAAGATATTTCTTTACAAAGCTTCGGGAATAATAATTAAAGGAATGTTGCTTGGTAATTTAATAGGATTACTATTTTATCTTATCCAGCTTAATTTCAGGATATTAAGTTTAGATCCTGAGTCGTATTATGTTGATTATGTACCCGTTGAGCTAAGCTTGATTAACTTTGCACTATTAAATATTGGGACATTTGCTGTTTCGGTGTTGGTGTTAATTATTCCTTCGTATTACGTTACACGAATTGTACCAGCCACAGCTCTAAGATATGAGTAGTGTTTTACAATCTAAACAGCTGTACGTAAACGTGCAAAACTTGTTTTGTCAAATTTATCTGTGGCATATTTAAGAGTAATATGCAGATGTTTAATACGTTTTTTAGATGGTAATTCAAACATTGCATCAACAAGAATTGCTTCGAGTATTGAACGTAGTCCGCGAGCACCCAGTTTAAATTCCATGGATTTTTCAACTACATAACCCAATGCATCATCATCAAATTTGAGTTCTATATTATCCATGATAAATAGTTTTTCAAATTGTTTAGTAATTGCATTTTTTGGTTCTGTTAATATTAGTTTTAGCGCATCTTCATCCAAAGGGTTTAGATATGTAAGTACTGGCAATCGACCAACTATTTCAGGAATTAGTCCGTAATTTTTTAAATCGCCCGGAGCAATGTACTGAAGTAGGTGTTCTTTATCTACATTTTGATCTTTAACTCCAGAAAATGAATAGCCAACAACATTTGTTCTAAGTCGTGATGCGATAATTCTATCTATGCCATGGAATGCTCCGCCAGCAATAAAAAGAATGTTTTTTGTATCCACTGCAATCATTTTTTGATCAGGATGTTTTCGACCTCCTTGTGGTGGTACGTTAACTATTGTGCCTTCCAACAGTTTTAGTAAAGCCTGTTGAACTCCTTCGCCTGAAACATCGCGAGTAATTGATGGATTATCACTTTTTCGTGCAATTTTATCAATTTCGTCAATAAATATTATTCCTTTTTCGGCTGCAGCAACATTGTAATCAGCAGCTTGTAATAATCTTGTAAGGATACTTTCCACATCTTCTCCAACATATCCAGCCTCAGTTAATACAGTTGCATCGGCAATTGCAAAGGGAACATGTAACATTCGTGAGATTGTTTTTGCTAGAAGGGTTTTACCAGTTCCTGTTTCTCCAACAAGTATTATATTTGATTTTTCAATTTCAACATCATTAAGGTCATCTACCTGATCAATACGCTTGTAATGATTGTAAACGGCAACAGAAAGTACTCTTTTGGCATCTTCTTGACCAATTACATATTTATCAAGGAAGTCCTTTATTTCGGTTGGTTTGAGTATTTTAGATTGATCATGAGTAACTTCAAACGTATCGGAACCTTCTTCTTTAAGGATTAGGCCAGCCTGTTCTATACAAAAATTACAAATTTGAGAATCAATACCGGAAACAAGAATGCTGGTTTCGTCCTCAGGTCGTCCACAAAATGAACAATGTCCTTTTCCTTTTTTTTTAGCCATTAGTTTATGGATTTATAAGTTTTGAAATAGAATCTTAAATTGCAAATGTAATAATCTAAATAAGATATAGGGGTTGAAATACAGTAACTTTAAAAAAACGAGTTGTGAATACAAACAATAATTACTTAAAATATCAATCTAAACCCAAAAAGTGTTAGGCGGTAGAATGGTATTTGCAGCATGAATTATGTATTTTGTTTAATTGAAAAAAAACAAATAATTAACAAATTCAATTTCTAAGATTATTTATGTTTTTTGTTTTTTACCAGAACCTCATCAATCATACCATAATCAAGTGCTTCTTGTGCAGTCATCCAATAATCTCTATCAGAATCCTTCCAGATTTTTTTGTAAGTTTGATTTGTGTGCTGTGCAAGTATTTCGTAGAGTTCTTTTTTAAGCTTTTGGATTTCCCTTGCAGTAATCTCAATATCAGAAGCTTGACCTTGTGCACCACCCATTGGTTGATGTATTAACACGCGGGAATGCTTAAGAGCAGTACGTTTTCCTTCGGCACCTGCGCACAAAATTATTGCACCCATTGATGCTGCCATACCTGTACAAATTGTGGCAACATCAGGATTGATATATTGAATTGTATCATAAATACCCAGACCTGCATAAACAGAGCCACCAGGTGTATTTAGATAAATTTGAATATCTCTGCTTGCGTCATTCGACTCAAGAAATAAAAGTTGTGCCTGAATAATGTTTGCAACATGATCATCAATTGCAACTCCTAAGAATATTATTCTGTCCATCATCAAACGTGAGAATACGTCCATTTGCGCAATATTTAGTTGCCTCTCTTCAATAATGGTTGGTGATATATAGCTACCATATACAGAACTATACTTGTCCAATGAAATACTACTAATGCCGTGATGTTTTACGGCATATTTTCTAAATTCGTTGCTGCTGTTCATAGTCTTCTAGTCTGTTTGTTGTGCAATTTCAATAAATTTTTCAGTGCTAATCTTTTTATTCTTTAGGGTAATGTTTTCCTTAAAGAGTTCAACAAGTTTATTATCCTGAATATCGTTGAAAATCTTACGTTTTTCATCAGCATTACTAAGTACCTGATCAATTATGCCTTCGATTTGAGGATTCATTTCCGCACCGCCCATTGTTTGAAAGTATGCTGCGACCTTACCTCTTATTTCTTCTTCTTTAACTTGCATAGCTTCGCCATGTTCTTTTTGAAGTTCCGCTTCAAGAAGCTGCCATCTAAAAGTACGTGCATAGTTATCGTATTGCTCGTCAATTTGTTCTTGTGTAATTTTACCTTCATTACTTTCAAGTAACCACCTTTTTAAAAATTCGTCAGGTAGGTTTATGTTAGCAATTTTAATTAGCTCCTTAACAGTATCTGCCAAAAGTTGACGGTTGGTATCCAACTCATAATGTTTTGACATATCTGCGGAAAGTGCTTTTCTAAATTCTTCTTCCGATTTTATTTCTTGCGTAGGAAATACTTTCTTGAAAAGATCCTCACCAATTTCAGCAATGTGGGTCCTAACAACTTTAGCTATTTCAAATCTGTAATCTGAGTTTAGTTTTTCATCACCTTCGTCATGCAAATTTAAAAGTGAGGCAACTTTTGATTCTTCCTTTATGGCTTTCAGCAAATTAAAACCAACTGAATCGCCAATCTTGGTTCCAACAAACTTCTTCTGGATGGTACTAAGTTTGATATCTTCATACTTTAAGAAGCCATCATTTGTAACACCACCTTCAACAGTATTGCCATCAGCATCAATTTCAATGAATTTCCCTTGAAATGAATCACCTTCTTCAGCAACTTCTGGAGTTTCATCTTCACCAAATCTAACTTTCACGTCTTCAACAGCTTTGTCTAGCTCTGTATCGTTAATGGTTATGGTGTAATTGGTTACTTTGATGTCTTTAGAAAGTTTTATTTCAAATTCAGGAGCGATTCCAATATCAAAAAAGAATTCAAAATCTTTTTGCTTGCTAAAATCGATATTAGATGACTTCTCCATGTTTGGTAGTGGATTGCCAATTATATTAATTTTATTCTCTTCAATATAATTGTTTAGAGCCTCAGAAAGTGTTTTGTTAACTTCCTCAACCATTACACTGTTACCATACATTTTTTTAATCATTCCTATTGGAACCATACCTGGTCTGAAACCTGGCATATTTGCTTTCTTTTTATAAGAAGCAAGCTGTTTGTTTACAGCATCAATATAGTCACTTTCTTGAAGATTAATATGAATTAAAGCTGTTAATTCACCAACTGACTCTTGAGATATTTTCATTGAATTTTTTTGTTTGGTTCAAAAAAAAACTGCATTAGTTATGCAGTGTTAAAGGATAAAGCCGAAAAGTAAAATCAAACTACTCAATTTGTTATCTTAATTATGCCCTACGACTTATTAAACTTAAATAACTATTTATTTGTTCAAGCATCTCCCGTATCGATAATAATATAACTATTTTTGTTACCACCGATACTGAGTTAAACTTTATTTGTACGGATGAAGGGAATCGAACCCCCACGCCTCGCGGCACTAGATCCTAAGTCTAGCGCGTCTACCAATTTCGCCACATCCGCATTATCTGTACTTAAAATTGGGCTGCAAATATACTATTTTTTTGTTTTGAAGGAATGTTTTAGAATAAACTTATTTATTCTTTAATATATTTTCTGCAAGGGCAATTATTTCACCATAATAAACGCGCATTTTTAAGAAATAGGTATCATTATTTAACTTTAATATTTCGTACTTCCAGGCTTCTTTTATTAATAAAAACTTATCACGCCATACCCATGCTAGGGCTGCAGATATGGGGAGACTTATCAAGTATAAAAGGACTATCTGCCAATCATTAAATATTAGCAATATCAATAATGATTGTATTAGGTAAAATATTGGAAAAGAAAATAATGAAATTGCAAACTTAAATGAACTTTGAAATTGGGGGTCTTTCATCAATTTTGAAAGTCTTAAAGGAAGCCAATATGCCATAAAATTATTCAATCCACCATAAATAAAAACAGGTAGTGTTATGGACAACACAATAAAGCTTGTGGTAAGAGTGAACAGACTGCGACCGTTTCGCTCAATTATTTCATTTGATAGACAAAGTTTGTCTCTTAAATTGGCATATTTAAGTACAGTTGTTTGGAATTCAGCAACAGCTTTAAGGTTGTTTTTTTCGTAATTTGTTAGTAGCTCAATAATTCGTTGTTCAATAAATATCCTATTATGTTCATCTTTTGGATCTAATTCAAGTATTTGAGCCATTTGCGAAAAATAAATAAGTCGTAACTCATTGTATAATTCATAATTATCATCACTTTCAATGTTGATAATTAATGGTTTCATGTGCTCAGCAAGTTTGTCCTTTATTTTATTAATTGCTATGGCAGGATTAGTTTTATACTCTTCAACGAAATCCCCAACAGAAACAGGTGATCCAAAGTTTACAATTAGTGAGCTTCTGTATTTTTGATAATTATCATAATAAATTCCGACAGGTACTATATTTATATCCAAATTGAAGTCGTTTGCTTCTTCGGTTTGGAATGCCATTCGTGCAAATCCCTTTTTTAATGGTCTTAATCTTCTAATGCCTGAATGATTTCCTTCGGGAAGAATTGCCATACCATTGCCAGCATTAATAATATCAATGGTTTTGCGAATTATATTTTGATTCTTTTTTACAGTATCAAATCCATCTCTGATACGATAAATGGGAAGTATTTTTATGTAATATAGTATTCGCGCAATCACTGGCTTTTTAAAGATATCAGATCGTGCAACAAAAATTAGGGTTCGTTTTACACTATAAGCCAAAGCAAGTGCATCCATCAATGCATTTTGATGATTAGGGGTAAATATTAATGGTTTGTCACTTGGTATATTATCTTTTCCAAGTACAATAAAACTTTTATAAAAGAATATATTGTGCCAAAACCTTACAATAGATCTAATAATGTTAAAGCCAAATGATTTTTTTTCGATGTTAGATAATCCCATATAATTAATTACTTTTTCTTAATCCATAGCTAAATTTAGTCCAGTATCCAGCTAGCATTAATCCTGCTAGTATATGCCAAATGCCCCACCATGCAGCTATTATTGCCATGCCACCTAACTCTAATTCGGGAGGAAATATTTTAGGATTGAAAATAAGTACCAAAGCCAAGCCCGAATTTTGAATACCTGTTTCGATGGCAATGGTCTTTCTATCCTTGATAGGACGTTTACCTAGAGCTCCCAATAAATATCCGGTACCAAATGCCAGTGCATTATGCGCTAGTACAATTAGGAAAATATATCCAATGGCAATTTTAAAGTATTCAAAGTTTTTAACCAATGCAATGATTACAATTGCAGCAAAAAGTATTATTGAAAATGTTTTTATTGGCTTTACAATTTTCGAAGTGAATGTTGGAAACCTATTATTAATAAATATACCGAATATTAAAGGTATTCCAAGTATGATTAGTACGGTTTGAAACATTTGATAAGCATCTATTTCCAATGGACGGAGTAGCATATCCGGGTCGGATGATTGATAAAAGTCAATTGTTAGTTTACCCCAAAAAGCAAAATTAAGAGGAGTAAAAAATATTGCCCCAATTGTTGCTATGGCTGTTAAGCTTACACTTAATGCAATATTTCCCTTGGCAAGTGATGAAATAAAATTACTTATGTTACCACCTGGGCATGCTGATACTAATATCATTCCCAGAGCCATTGTTGGTGTTAGGTAATCTCGTAAAGCAATTGTCAATAAAAATGTTAGGAATGGAAGAACTAAAAATTGCGAGAAAACTCCTAAAACAGCAGATTTAGGATTTAGTAATAATTTTTTGAAATGATCAATCTTAATCTCCAGGGCAACTCCAAACATTACAAATGCTAATGCGATATTCAATGCATGAAGATTACTGGCGCTAAAATTTAATCGTATTTCATCAAGAGCGTACAGACCGTCCATAGTTATTTCCTTTAATAATTGGCATATATAACGAATTTATGTGAAATATGAATAATTATTTATTAACAATATGCATGATGTGGTCTTTAATTTGAATCTAATTGATTGAAACATAAACTATAAACCAATTAACTACCAAGCAATACTACATGTTTAGCTAAGTTACAAACATCTGTTGTTTAATAAATATTTTCAAATCGCGTGTGCTACTGCTATTATGTTGCTATTTTTGCGCCAAATTGAAATAAATGTCTGCTGAATACACTGATGATAGTATAAGGTCGCTCGACTGGAAAGAACACATAAGGCTTAGGCCAGGAATGTACATTGGTAAATTGGGCGATGGCAGCTCGCAGGATGATGGAATATATGTACTTATAAAAGAAGTAATTGACAATTCCATCGATGAGTTTGTTATGGGCCATGGAAATACCGTTGAAGTAACTGTTGTTGATAAAACTGTTACAATTAGAGATTATGGACGTGGAATGCCCCTAGGAAAAGTTATAGAATGTGTGAGTAAAATAAATACAGGAGCTAAATACGATTCAAAGGTTTTTAAAAAAGCAGTTGGTTTAAATGGAGTAGGATCTAAAGCCGTTAATGCTTTATCATATCAATTTAGAGCCCAGTCCATTCGCGAAGGAAAGACGAAGATTGTTGGTTATGAGCGGGGTGTATTGTTACTTGATGAACCAATTGTGGATTGTACCGAAAAAAAAGGAACTCTAATAACTTTTACTCCAGACAGCGAACTTTTTGGCAATTTTCATTTTCTTGTTGAGTATATTGAAGAAATGCTTTGGAATTATGTTTTCCTAAATAATGGCGTAACCATAGTATTCAATGGTGAGAAAATGCAGGCGAAAAATGGTCTTGTAGATTTACTCGAGCATAATATTAATGGAAATGGTCCGGTTCGTTATCCAATTATTCATATAATCGAAGGTGATTTTGAGTGTGCATTCTCGCATAGCTCACGATCATACAGCGAGGAGTATTTTTCGTTTGTTAACGGACAGCATACAACCCAAGGAGGAACGCATCAAACTGCCTTTAGAGAGGCTATAGTTAAAACAATACGTGAGTTTTATAATAAAGATTTCGACACAAGTGATATCCGTTCTTCAATAATTGCAGCAATGAGTATTAAGGTGCAAGAGCCTGTGTTTGAGTCGCAAACGAAGACTAAATTGGGTTCGCTTTTGATTGAACCAGATGGACAAAGTATAAGAAATTACATACATGACGTTGTTAAACGAAATTTAGACAATTACCTTCATATACATACAGAAACAGCTGATGAATTACTTCGGAAAATTCTTCAATCGGAGAAGGAACGGAAGGATATGGCTGGAATTAAAAAGCTTGCGCGCGAAAGTATTAAGAAGGCAAGTTTGCATAATAAAAAACTACGTGACTGTAGGATTCATTTAAACACAAATCACGAAAAACGACTCGATACAACACTATTTATTACTGAGGGTGACTCTGCCAGTGGTTCAATTACTAAATCACGTGATGTGCAAACACAGGCAGTTTTTAGCTTGAAGGGAAAACCGTTAAACTGCTATGGTCTTAGTAAAAAAATTGTTTATCAAAACGAAGAGTTTAATTTGCTTCAAGCGGCCTTAAATATTGATGAAAGTATTGAAAATCTACGATATAACAATATTGTAATTGCCACTGATGCTGATGTTGATGGCATGCACATAAGATTGTTGTTGCTCACATTTTTTCTTCAGTTTTACCCCGATATTGTTAAAAGTGGTCATGTTTATATTCTCCAAACGCCGTTGTTTAGGGTACGAAATAAACGTAAAACCGAGTACTGTTATTCAGACGAGGAGCGCAATAAGGCCATTAACGCTTTAAAGCCAAACCCTGAGATTACACGATTTAAAGGACTTGGTGAGATTTCACCCAGCGAGTTCAAACACTTTATAGGTAAATCCATTCGACTTGATCCTGTTATTTTAAGAAGAGAGTCGCTTGTGGACGAAACCCTAACTTTTTATATGGGTAAAAATACTCCTGATCGTCAGAAGTTTATAATTGATAATCTCCGTGTTGAGGAAGATATTGCTATTTAATATCTGACTTCAAATCATTGTACTTTCTTTGATGGTGGCATAGCATGCTTTCATTTGTACTGTCATCATGCAAACTCATACTTTTATTCGTGTGAATTTTTCGCCACAAATGCACGAATTTACTCTCTTTTTTAATGGAATAACTGAACTGCCTCGTCGCAAGCAGACGGAGTATCAGTAAAGGAGTTATTTATAATATCGCCCCAAGGGGCGGGGAATATAACCCATGAGATCCTTAGGCTATCGCTAGGGATCAGTTCGGTAAATGATTTTGAAAAAAAATCATAGTCTCACTGATTAAAATGAAAAGAAATTTTATTCGTGCATTCGTGGCATTTTCAATAAGTATATGTATGCCTTGGCAACGTCATTTTTAAAATAATTATTCGCAATTTTTTTACTTATATTTGTTTTAATATTAAAAACAAAATATGTTAGAGATTTGGACAGTTGATGCGGTATGGATTTCCGTGGCTTTTGTGTTTGGAATGCTTGCAAAAAGAATAAATTTACCACCATTAATAGGGTTCTTATTTGGTGGTTTTCTTTTAAATTTTGCAGGATTTACCCAAGGAGGAATTGCACTTGATGTAGTTGCTGATATTGGAGTAATGCTACTTCTTTTTACCATAGGCTTAAAGCTTAATATTAAATCATTGATGTCTAAGGAAATTTGGTTAACCACCTCATTACATATGAGTTTGAGTGTACTTATTCTTGGGTCGTTAGTGTTTGTAATTAGTTGGCTTGGCTTGTATTCGGCCACAACAATGTCGTTGGAAAGTGCTATGCTTATAGGCTTTGCTTTAAGTTTTTCGAGTACAATATTTGCCGTAAAAGTGCTTGAGGATCGTGGTGAAATGAGTTCGTTTCATGGTAGAGTTTCCATTGGAATTCTTGTTTTGCAAGATATAATTGCGGTAATTTTTCTATCTGTATCAAAAGGGATGGTACCATCGATACTGGTTCTTGGGTTGCCAATTTATCTTTTAGTTATAAGGTGGCTTTTTATTAAAGTATTAAATGTTATCGATCATGGTGAGTTACTTACACTTTTTGGTTTTTTTGCTGCATTTGTAGCAGGAGCAATTGTATTTGAATTTGTAGGACTTAAACCCGATTTGGGTGCTTTGGTTATTGGTTTATTAGTTGGGAGCCACACACGTTCGAAAGAGTTGGCAAAACAGATGCTATCGTTTAAAGATTTTTTCCTGATAGCATTTTTTCTGGATGTGGGCATGTCGGGCTTGCCAACCCTATCAACACTGTTAATAGCATTGGTACTTATTGTGGCGATACCTGCCAAAGGATTTTTGTTCATGCTAATACTTACAAAACTTAATTTAAGAGCACGTACTGCCTGGCACACTACATTAAGTTTAACTAATTATAGTGAATTTGGGTTGATTACTGCTGCAATAGGTGTTAAAATGGGTCTCATCGATAATCAGTGGATGATAATACTTGCATTGGCCATGTCCTTTTCATTTTTGTTGGCTTCACCTTTAAATATTAAATCACATCAGCTGTTCAATAAATATAAAAATATCCTAGGCAGACTAAATACGAAAAGTGTGCATCCTGATGATGAGCCGATTGACTTGGGTGATGCTAAAGTGGTTATATGTGGCATGGGGCATATAGGCCGGGCAGCATACCATCAGCTTACGGATAAATTTGAAAACAAGGTTGTGGCTATTGATTATGATAAGGATGTTGTTGCTAAATTTTCTGAGGCAAACAAGAATATAGCATGGGGCGATTCAACTGATAGTAATTTTTGGCAATATGTAAATATGCCGGATGTTGAATTTGTACTACTGACAATGAGCGATTTTGCTTCAATAATAAATACTGCAAATGCGCTAAGTAATTGTAAACATAGAACTTTTTCAATTGGGGCATCGGCCAATCATGTTGAAGAAATAACCGAGTTGAAACAAGCGGGTGTATCGTTTGTGTATAATTATAATAGTAGAGCTGGTGCAGCTTTCGCTGATAGTTTTTTAAGCTTTATAGAGCATCGAAAGGAAGATGAAAAGAAAACTATTTAGTGGCCCTAAGATAACATCAATAACTTCGTTACACTTGTGTTTAAAACCAGTCATCCCAACGATACTGTCGGGGCTCCTGATTTTAAACACTTCGCAAGCCTCGTCCTTGACGCTATCTTAAAACCATATGAAAAACATGGAGTTTTATTAGAGCCATTAATTTATGTTGCATTTTCTAAATCATACTTAAACAGTGTGTTAGAGGGATAACCAACTCCTTGGTTATTATTGATTTTTACTCAGTTACTACATTTTTCATCCTAATTGCTTTTCTTAATAAATTTGCGTTTGCAAATTTAAAGGTAGGGATTGCAATGGTAGCTTGATGATGTGGCGATGTAGTTATTGTTGGCAAAAGGAGGCGTACAAAGGGAGCCACCGGATTGCCTACAATAACACATTTGGCACGAAACAACTACAAATGAAAAGCCCGTTAAGCCTCCATAAAAATAACACATCTAAATTAATTGCATATATTATGTAATAAGTGGTGTAAATCACTAAATAAAACATAATTTTGCAGAATAATTAATTATTGAAATGAAAAAGTATAAAGTATCCGAAGAATGTATTGGGTGCAGGGCTTGTGTGGAAGTTGCTGCCGATAATTTTGATATTGACGAGAATAATATTGCTTACTTAAAAAAGCAGCCGAAAAATATTACTGAGATTGGGCAGTGTGATGAGGCCATGGATGTGTGCCCTGTGGATGTAATTTCCACATTTACGGTTAAAGAGGAAGATTTGCCAGATGTAATTTTGGCAAAGTCGAATATCAAAGCAACACTTGATAGGCATCCTGAGTTAAAGCAAGTTCTAATGGAACTGTCGCCTTTGTTTAAACGCATGCAAAACCCGGCACTTTATAATACCCTTGCTCGTTTTGCTAATTTTAATGATGCGGCTAAAATAACTGGGTTGTCGGTTTGTGAGATACTTCATACAATGAATAGCCACCTTGGCGTTGAATTTAAATTATTAAAAAGTATGCCCGAGTGCAT
>JASFZK010000116.1:0-7032 GCA_045267845.1 Bacteroidota bacterium
CCCAACATTGATTCTATATCCTGTAGCATTTGCGATGGCATTCCAACTAAGGTCTGTGCCTACTAAAACATCCGTATCTCCATTTGATGGACTTGTTAATGTGGTACAGTTAGGTATAACAGCTGGCGAATTTCCTGTTCTAAAGCTTTCTTCAGTACAACTTGCAGCATCACCTACACCATTATAAGGTGTAATGGTTACAAAAATCAACCTGTTAGGCAGTAAATCATCTGGTAAATTATAGCTCGTTACATTACCAACATCAACATTATTAAGAACCTCTATGCCTCCTCCGGTAGTACCTACCGTTAATAAGTACCCAGTAGCATTGGATACAGGATCCCAGCTAAGATTGGTAGCCACAGAAACATCAGTAGCTCCGTTTAAAGGACTTGTTAAGCTCGTACATATCGGGGCAACTGGAATTATTTCTGTTGTGAAACTTTCTTCAGTACATGAGATCGCGTCCCCTATGGCATTATAAGGCGTAATGGTAACGAAAATGGTCGTGTCTTCTGGTAGATCAACAGGAATATCGTATGTGGTTACATTACCAACATCAACATTATTTATAATATCATTATTTTCAGAGGTAGTACCCACGGTAATACGATAACCATCAGCATTTGCTATAGCTAACCATTCTAAATCTGAATTCACGGCTATTCCTGTTGCAAGATGAGTCGGTGTAGTTAAACTGGTGCAATCTGGCACGGTTGGAGTCATAGTACTTGTAGTTTCAAAACTTTCATCTGTACAAGTTGTAGCAACACCTTCATCATTGAAAGGTATTAATGTTACAACAACGGTTTCTCCTCCAGAAAAATCAGCAGCAAATTGATATGAAGTACCTGTAACAACTTCATTATTAACAATGGTAACATTTCCAGGGTTCGTACGAACCGTAAGTCTGTAGCCTCTTGCGTAAAGGGTTGGCTCCCAACTTAAATTAGTATTTACAGGAACATTGGTTGCTTCATTTAGTGGCGCAACAAGTTGTGTACATAAAGGGATAGGGCAATCTAATATATCACCAACAATGGTCCAACCATAAGTGTCAATCATCGATTGTCTTTCTTCCATGGCATCACAATACAGTAAGCCCAGAGCTCCTAAGGTAACTCCAGGGGTTAGCACTTGTTCTGACCATGCTATTAAAGTGGTATCATAGTTCTCTCTTGTCAATGCTGTATTGTCTAACATATTACTCATATCAGAAACACGGCTAACATCCCAAGTACTGAATTCCTGATCCAAACTGGTAGCATTATTGAACATAGAAGTCATGCTTACAGCACCTATGCTCCAACGATCTAAAGGTTGATTAAATGCTGTGGCATTCATAAACATAGCCTCCATATTTAAGACTCCTGAAACTCTCCAGTCATTAATAGGTTGGTTAAAAACTGTAGCGGCATTGAACATTTGTTCCATGGTCGTAACACCTCTTACATTCCAATTTGTTACTAATTGATTAAAAGCAGATGCCCCACTGAACATTTCTTTCATAGTTGTGACGGATGCAACATTCCAGGAATTCATGGATTGATTATAAGTCCCAGCATTTTTGAACATCGCTTCCATAGTGGCAACAAAGGACACGTTCCAGTTATCTATATTTTGATTAAAAGCAGAAGCACCGTTGAACATTTCTGCCATAGTTAAAGCTTCTCCTGTATCCCAATTTCCTAATGGCCGATCAAACACTAGTGCATTTTTAAACATCGCTTCCATGGTCGTTACTGAAGCCACATTCCAATTTCCAATAGGGTTGTTAAATACTTGAGCGTTCTCAAACATCGAATTCATTAAGGTAACAGATGACACGTCCCAAGTATTAATTGGTTGGTTAAATAGCAAAGCGTTTTTAAACATAGAAGACATATTTGCTACTGCACTAACGTTCCATGCACTAAGAGGCTGATTAAATGCCTGCGCATTTTCAAACATGGAAGACATATTAACTACAGAGTTAACATTCCATGCATTAAGAAGTTGATCAAATACCAGAGCGCTTTCAAACATGGAAAACATATTGACTACGGCGTTAACATCCCAACTATTTAAGGGCTGGTCAAAGGCCTCAGCACTACGGAACATTTCTTTCATATTTGTCACATTGGTGACATTCCAACTAGCTATGTTTTGATTAAATACGGTTGCCAGAGCAAACATAGAATCCATGGTAGTAACCGATGACACATTCCAATTACTAAGAGGCTGGTTAAAGCTACTAGCGTTGTAATACATAAAACTCATATCGGTTACTTTGCTTACATCCCAACTATTTAAATTTTGGCTAAAAGCCACGGCATCACGAAACATTTCATTCATGTTTATGACACTACTCACATTCCAACTACTTAAAGGCTGATTAAAAACTCTAGCATCTCGAAACATTCTAGCCATATCGATTACAGCACCAGTATTCCAATTATTTAAGGGTTGATTAAAAACTTCAGCATATTGAAACATACCATACATATCTGTAACACGACCTACATCCCAGGTATTTATATTTTGATTGAAACTACGGGCCGCAAGAAACATGTATTTCATATTTTCTACATTAGCTACATTCCAACTATTTAAGGGTTGATTAAAAGCTGCTGCACTATAAAACATATCGGACATATCGGTCACGTTACTTACATCCCAAGCATCAATATTACCATCAAAAAGAGAGGCACTCCTAAACATTCGCGACATATTTTCTACCAGAGAAAAATCTGGCACATCTGTAGCATTATAAGTCATGTTTTGGCAATAATAGAATGCTTGTTCCATAGACTGCCATGTTTGTGTTCCCCATTGGTCTATGGTCAGCAATTTTCTGCTATCAGAAAAGAAACCTGTAAAATAGTGCGCCGGGTAATCTCCAATAATCGATACTGTATAAATACCGGGTATTCGGTAGGTATGGGTTATAGTACTAGAAACGTTGTGATCAAATTCATTATCGCCCCAATCTATGGAGTAATTGTATGTAAAATTATTATTGACTTCTATTTCAAGTTGATTTGCAGCCGACGTATATGTCTCTGAAATACGCGTATCGTAGGTAAGCTTAAAAGCAGTTGGATCGTTTACCCAACCTGAAATCACTGTAAAACTCTCTTCCACACAACCGGTTGCTGGTCCAGAGTCATTATAAGGAAAAACAGTAACAAAAACCTGATCTCCAGGAATGAAATCAGTCGTGAAATCAATACCAATGACATTACCTACATCCTCATTATCATAAATAATTTGAGTATTCCCTCCATTGACTCTTCTAACACTTACTCGGTATCCCGTTGCCCCAGATACAGCTTGCCATATTATATTAGCATTTGATGGTACATTAGTATCCCCGTTTGTTGGAGACACTAACGAAGTACAGACCGCAAAAGGACAGTTTAAAATATCTCCACTAATCGTCCAATTAAAATTATCGATAAGATCTTGATGTGCAAAACGCCCATCACAATAGTTTAGGTTTACGGCTCCTAACTCCACATCAGACCTTACAGATTGTGCAGCCCAACCTACTAAAGTATTATCATAATTAGTTTGTGAGAGCCCCGAATTAGAAAGCATATGCGTCATATTGCTAACCCCAGCAATATTCCAGCTACTCAGATTTTGATCAAAAGCACTGGCGTTTAAAAACATATTAGACATATTGGATACAGCACCAGTATTCCAATTATTTATGGGTTGATTAAAAACTGTAATAGTACCATTATAAGAACTAAACATATAAGACATGTTAGTTACGGCACTTGTGTTCCAACCATTTAAAGGTTGATTAAAAGCTAAAGCATTGTTGAACATATACCTCATATTTGTTACGCTACTTACATTCCAACTGCCTAAAGGCTGATTAAAAAAATTAGTACCCCGGAACATCGTGTTCATATCTGTTACGCCACTTACATCCCAACTGGTTAAAGGTTGATTAAAAACTGGAGCATAATCAAACATTTCACTCATATTTGTAACATTACTTACATTCCAAATATTTAAAGGTTGATTAAAGACATAAGCGGATTCAAACATATTACTCATATTTGTAACACTACTTACATCCCAAGCACTTATATCTTGATTAAAACTAGTTGTATTCTCAAACATGCCACTCATATTTGTGACAAGGCTCACGTTCCAACTACTTATTGGTTGATTAAAGTTGCGATTGTATCTAAACATAAAACTCATATCTGTAACCTTACTTACATCCCAATTGTTTAATGGTTGATTATAAATACATGTCCAATAAAAGCCATCAAACATACTGGCCATATTAGTAACATTACTCACATTCCAATTATTAAGAGGTTGATCAAAAACGGCGTTTCTTTGAAACATGCCTAGCATATTGACGACAGAAGAAACGTTCCAATTTTCTATGTTTTGATTAAATTTAGAGGAACTGAACATATAAGACATATTTACAACTCTAGCTACATTCCAATTATTTAAAGGCTGATTAAAAGCACTCGTAGACGTAAACGTCCCGGACATATTTATAACTTGACTTACATCCCAATTGTTTATATTTTGATTAAAAGCACTTGCATAACTAAACATACCCAACATATTTGTAACCAAAGATGTATTCCAATTATCTAAGGGCTCATTATACAATCTTGCACCTCTAAAAGTTTCAGACATATCGGTGACATTACTTGTATTCCAATTGTCTAATGGTCTATTAAAGATTGCAGCGCCAGCGAATATTCCTGAAATATCGGTGATAGTACTTATATTCCAATTATTTAAAATCCCGTTAAAAACACTGGCATTCATGAACATGTTTTTAAGGGTTGTTACTAGTGAAAGGTCAGGACTATCAATAGCATCAAAATTCAAATTTGCACAACCATAAAAAGCATTCTCCATGGTTTGCCATTGAATACTTCCCCAAGCCAATATTTCTATAATCTTATTCTTATCACCACTATTATTAAAGTAAATAGAAGGGAAATCGCCACTTATGCTTATAGTATATTTTCCCGGAGTCACGTAAGTATGTGTAACATCTCCAGCGACATTGATGTCTGATAAACCGTCTCCCCAATCTACAGTATAGTTGTATGTATAAGTAGAATTTGTAGGGATAGTGACTTGATTAGAAGTCGAAACACCCGATTGCTCAGTATCCCAAATAGAATTAAATGTCTGTCCAAATAAATTAGAACAGAAAAGTATAAGAAGTGTTGTGAAAATATTTTTTATCATGGTTGGGGTATTTATTTTAGATGAACCTAATGATGATGGATTGCAATGTTGATTTTTTTGTTTGCAAACTTTTAATTTACAGACTATTGAAATTGTTTCTTATAATAGTAAGGCACGTAATCGCTTAAGCTATGGCATATAAATATTACCAAGCGTTATTGAAATGACATCCTAAACCTATTAGAACTTATCTAAAATAACATCTGAAATTGTCACAGTTTGTCCATTTAGAGTGAACTGAAGAAGAGGTAAGTAGCGTATTTTTCATAAGGTTATACTTTAGATTTGGGTAATCTTTATATTACTAATTGCTAATTTAAAAACAAAAATGACATATGAGCTCTATTCTATAAAATGACGTCTCTTTTTTGCAAATGCCTTATGAAATAATCGTCGAATTGCAAAATCATTATAAAGCTCTATTGCATTTGTTTTGGTTATTCTATAAAATATCATGACGCAAAGATGCATCATCATAAACATTAAAGAAACATCTTTTTCAGTGAAAAAAATACCCTGTAAACAGGGGTCTGTAAAACCAAAAAAAAGCGTGTTAATCTTTATAGGTTATACCAATTTGTGTATAAAGTCATGCCTTGGGTCATGTCGAATGAGGAACGATTGAGACATCACATGGGTACTATAATACATTGTCATTCTGCGCTACGACGCAGAATCCATATAGATAATGAGAGGAAACTATCATCAATATTATGTATATATTCTATCTAATACCAATTATACATTAAAGTGTAATTGGTATAACAAGAAAAATGGTTTTAGGTTTTACATCAAAATATGGTCTAAATAAATTAATGTATTTTGAACAATTTCAATAAGTAAACGATGCCATTAAAAGAGAAAAACAATTAAAGAATTAGAACAGGCAATGGAAAATAGATTTAATTGAAAAAACTAATCAAAATTGGATAGATTTGTCAATAGATTGGACATATTAATGGATTCTGCGTCGTAGCACAGAATGACAAAAATCAATTTCAGAAATGGATTTGCCATTCCTACGATTTATGCTAAACTTGTTTAGTAATACCAAATAAATTTTAAAATGCGTCTCAAATAATTTGAATTATATAGTGCCCAGATAAGCAATAAAATTCAAGCATAACCTTAGCTCAATGCATTAAGGGCAAAAGCAAGAATCCATTAATCCAGATACTTCATTTTTATAGCATATTTAGTTAATCCCGCTAAGTTCCTTACCCCTAACTTTGCGATCAAATTTTTACGATAACTCTCAATGGTATGCTTACTTAGAAATAATCTATCTGCTATTTCCTGGGTAGTAAACTCTTTTGCTATTAGTGTAATCACATCAATTTCACGCTGTGTTAATTTGATGTTTTCTTCTTTCTTTTTAGAAAATTTATTTTCCATATAGATATCTGTGATCTCTCGTGAAAAATATTTATCTCCTTTTAAAATAGTTCCTATCGCTTTGAGTAATTCTTCTTTTTTAGCATTTTTAGGCACATAACCATCCACGTCACTTTCAATAAGTGTATCAATCATATCCGGATTAGTATGCATACTTACAGCAAGGATTTTAAGATTACTTTTTTTTTCTTTCAAAATTTTAGTCAATACAATCCCATCCATTTCTGGCATGGTAATATCTGTAATAACAAGGTCTATCTGCTCGTTACTATTAATATCTATGTACTTAACAACCTGAGCACCATTTTTTGCAGTTAACAAAATATGGTATGCTTCTTCAGATTTAAAAATACTTAGCAAACCATCTAAAAACATTTTATGGTCATCTGCAATAATTAAATTATACTTCATTGG
>JASFZK010000117.1:0-3866 GCA_045267845.1 Bacteroidota bacterium
GTTATACAAAACTCCTGATAAAGTAAATACCCTATAACTCTTTGGGGTTTGATTAGGTCGCATTACATTCATCTTAAAATTAACTATTTCACTAAAACTTATATCGTTGTTTGTTAATTGAAGCTCAACATCATAACCCTGATTAATTGCTTTTTGGTTGATAATCTTCCTAATTGGCAAATTACCTTCAAATATAAACTTGCTATTATCAGACATGCTACTCTCATTTACTCTGATATTTGTTTGCTTATTATAGAAATCACCATTATTAATTGTAACTTTAAAATCTCCAGTTTCATAGTTAAGCAAGACTAATATATCCTTATTTTGCCATTGAACATTCTCGCCACCCTTAGTAGCAATAACAAGTAAATCAGCTGTGTACGTTTGGAATTGCTGTGTTTGAGCAAATCCAACTGAGTTAAAAACAATAAGTGCTATAAATAATATAATGTTTTTCATATAATGTAGTATGTTACTGATTAATTAGTGTCTGTCTGTAATGTCCCCTAACTTCGTTACGCTTGCGCTGAAAACATCTGTAAAGCTACAAAAATTTACATTACTTTTGATTATCAAATTTTACACACATGAAAATAAAAACTACACTATTCTTTTTGGCACTAACTATTTTGCACGGCAATTTCATTCAAGCACAAAGTCTTTCGTCATACCAAATTGATTCAATCGTTAATAGTTCAATGTCAATAATGCCGCACGCCGGTATAGCTGTGGCAGTTGTACAGGATGGTAAAGTAATCCATTCGGCTGGTTATGGAGTTACATCTATTGAAACTCAGGAAAAAGTTGATGAAAATACTCGTTTTGCAATTGCTTCAAATAGTAAATCATTTACAGCAGCCGCATTGGCAATTCTTGTTGACGAAGGAAAACTAAAGTGGGATGACAAGGTGGTTGACTTTATTCCTGAATTTAAAATGTACGATCCATATATTACAGCTAATTTTAATATTCAAGATTTGCTAACTCACCGAAGTGGCTTGGGATTAGGTGCGGGAGATTTAATGATATTCCCAGATGGCGGAAGTTTCACAGTGGAAGATGTGGCAAAAAGCTTCCAATATCAAAAACCAGTATCAGCATTCAGAACGAAATTTGATTATGATAATCTATTATATATTATGGCAGGTGAGATTGTTGCCAGGGTGAGTGGCATGAGTTGGTCAGAATTTGTGGAAGTAAATATCATGCAGCCTTTGCAGATGAACAGTTCTGCCGGATTATACCAAAATTTGGATGATAAAACTAATATAGCATTCCCTCATTCGGCACACGATGGTGAACTTAAACAAATTGACACATACACTGATCCAAGTGGATTATTTGCTGCAGCCGGAGGTATATACTCTAGTGTTAACGATATGAGCAAGTACATAATTATGTATTTAAACGATTGCAAGTATGGCGATAGTTTGACAGAAGTATTAATATCATCCAAAAATCATGCGGAACTATGGAAGCCTCATACTAATACACGATTTAATCCAACACCAAAGCCACCTTATAAATCACATTTTGGAGCCTACGGATTAGGATGGGGAATTAGTGATAAAAATGGCTTTATTGTGTATGAACACACAGGTGGTTTACCTGGTATGCTATCAAAAATGGTAATAATACCTGAGCTTAACGCTGGTGTTATTGTGTTAACAAATACTGATCCAGGAGGCTATAGCTATTGGTCGATACCACAAGAAATTGTAGATGGTATTATTGGTGTTGAACGAAAAGATTGGATTGAAGTAATGAATAAAAGAATAAATAAAAGAGAGGTCGCTGGCGATTCTGTCAAAAATGCTGTTTGGAATACTGTAAAGAAGGCGAAAACCAAACATCTAAATCATAACAATTATGTGGGTGACTATATTGATAACTGGTTTGGAAATGTTGAGATAATAAATGAAGATGGAACCCTTTGGTTTTATTCAGCCAAATCACCAAAATTAACTGGTGAAATGTTTTATTACAAGGCTAATACTTTCGCCATTAAATGGAATTACCAAGACATGGAATCGGATGCATTTGCTATATTCCAGCTTGACGAGGAGGGAAAAGCTGTTGGTATTAAAATGAAAGGAATTTCACCAAATATTGATTTTAGTTTTGATTTTCATGATTTGGATTTTAGACGTATTGAATAGAAATTAGAATATGCTATTTATATTTCGTCATGTTGCACAAAAAACTCTTCTCCAAAACCAATAAGATAAAGATTTTTAGTAGCTCTGGTAGTTGCAGTGTATAACCATCTAAGATAATCAACATCAATAATATTATCTTTTATGTAGCCTTTATCAACAAATACATTGGGCCATTGACCACCTTGGGTTTTATGGCACGTCATTGCGTAACTAAACTTTACATGTAATGCACTGAAATATGGATTTGCTTTAATCTTATTCAATCTTGTTCGCCGAATCGGGAAATCCAAATAATCCTGCTCAACATTTTCGAATAGCCGTCGGCTATCTTCTTCAGGCAAACCTGGTGAATTAGTTGTAATTGTATCAAGTAACAACTTTACATTCAATTCTTTTTCATCAGGATAGTCAAGCATCTGCACATCCACATCAGCAAACCTAAAACCATAAACTTCCTCTATTTTCTTAAATCTAACAATTCTTAATATATCACCATTTGCAATAAAACCAACTTCCGAATCCTTATCAAGCCAATAATAATTATTCTTCACAACCATCATAAGGTCACCTGCATCTATCTCAGTTTCCCTCATTAATATTCGATTTCTAATCTCGTTATTATAATTATTTGCCTGCTTGTTTGATCTGCAAATAATTATTCCGTTTTCCATTGAACCGGTTGTAAAAGACTCTATTAACAATTCCTCAAACGTACCAGCATCCTCTATAATTGTTATATCATTTGAACTTGAATCAACATTAAAAAAGGGGACTAAAGTATTACTTTCCTTAATTTTTGAACGCA
This sequence comes from Bacteroidota bacterium, assembly GCA_045267845.1. Classification (GTDB taxonomy): domain Bacteria; phylum Bacteroidota; class Bacteroidia; order Bacteroidales; family F082. The sequence continues at coordinate 2,968 of JASFZK010000117.1, forward strand.
GCGTTGTTGCAGAGGTAAGTATACCCGAATCAAGAGCCTGACGCATAACTTCTTTCATTTCAAATTCAAAAGATGTAATTGAATATGAATTATTAAGAACATTTATGTCTACAGCAGGACTTAATGTGGTACCAACCGGTGGTAACTGAGCAGTATCGCCAACCATTATCAATTTATTTCCGCGTTGCGAAAAAACGTACTGCATAACATCATCCAACAAACTACTTTTGTTGAATATTGAATTATTCATACTATTATTATCACCAATCATCGAAGATTCATCAATAATAAAAACAGCATTCTTCATACGATTATGAGTTAGGGCAATGTTTGTAATCCCCTCTTTGTTTGTCATAAATTGATAAATGCTCCTATGAATAGTGTGTGCCTTATGACCTGTGTATTGAGCTAATACTTTTGCAGCCCTACCAGTTGGGGCCAACAGCATAAATTTAATATTTGACTGCACCAAAGTTTTAACATATGCACTTAGCATACTTGTTTTTCCCGTTCCAGCATAACCTTTTAAGATATATACTGGGTTATTTTTTTTACTTAGAGTAAATGCTCCAAGGTGTACAGAAACAGTTTTTTGATCGGATGTTGGCTTAAACGGTAAATTACTAATTACAGATTTATTGATACTTTCCTTATCGATGTACTCGTCTGCCATTATTTAACTACTAATTTAACACTCAAACATACAATAATTCTAGAAAGGGTAACCAATACCAAAATTCCACACAACATCGGTGGGATGAAGATAACTAATTCGCCAACGATGTCCTTCGGGATATGCTGGATTACGCATTGGTGCAGCGGCATCAATCCTAAAAATTAGGATTTTAAAATCAAATCTAAATCCTATACCTGCATCAACTGCAAGTTGCGACACAAAT
>JASFZK010000118.1:0-8626 GCA_045267845.1 Bacteroidota bacterium
GTGGTAAAAACACTTATGTTTAAAAAAATAGATGTACGCAATAATAGACATAGAAACAACAGGCCTCAGTCCTTCAAATGAAAAAATAACTGAGGTTGCCATTATTATTCATGATGGCAAGAAAATTATCAATGAGTACTCAACCTTAATAAATCCTGAAAAGAAAATACCTTATAGGATTATTCAACTAACTGGCATTAACAATCAAATGGTTGAGGATGCACCAAAGTTTTATGAAGTTGCTAAAAAGATTGTTGAGCTGACTGAAGGAATGATCTTCGTAGGTCATAACGTCCGTTTTGACTATGGGTTTATTCGTAACGAATTCAAAAGCTTAGGCTATTATTATGAAAGAAAAACTCTAGATACCGTTAAACTTAGTCGCAAACTAATTCCTGGTAGAAAATCATACAGCCTTGGACGGTTATGCAAGGATCTTGAAATTGAAAACAGTGCGCGACATCGTGCTGCCGGTGATGCAATGGCAACGACCAAACTTTTTGACATGTTGCTCTCAATTGATGAAAATCTGGAAAGTGTAAATACAGTTGGCGTACAATCAAGCTTAAATAAATCATTAATTCAAGACCTTCCTGCCGCAACTGGAGTTTATTATTTTTATGACATTAACAAAGAACTTATTTATGTTGGAAAATCTATAAATATACACGACAGGGTATTATCTCATTTAAACAACAACCTCCATAAAAAAGCCATAAAGATGAAAAATCAACTTTATGATGTTGGATATGAGATAACTGGAAACGAACTTATTGCCTTACTTCTGGAATCTCATGATATAAAAAAGAATCAGCCAATATACAATCAGGCACAAAAACGAACATATTTCAATTATGGTTTGTATTCCTTTGCGGATGAACTTGGATACACAAACTTAAAAATAATGAGAATTATTGATGAACTTAACCCCATTTATTCATATGGCTCATTGCAAGAAGGCAAAGAGCATTTAACAAACTTATGTGAAGAATTCAATCTTTGTCAAAAATTATGCGGATTGTACGATACATCGGGAGCCTGCTTTCATTATCAAATACATAGTTGTAAAGGAGCGTGCATCAATGAAGAATCCAGTTTAAATTACAACATAAGAGTTAAAGAGTCATTGGATAATTATCAGTTCAAACACCAAAACTTTTTTGTAATAAATAATGGAAAAACCAACGAAGAAAACTCGGTAGTAAAAGTCGAAAACGGTAAATATATGGGTTTCGGCTATTTGAATAAAGAACAACCAGTTAGCGATATAAGTTTATTACACGATTGCATTGTAAGTTACAGAGATAATAAAGAAGTAAGGCGTATAATTAATACTTACATTAAAAAAAACAAATGTAAAATTATTGAGTTTTAACAGGTTTTCTTACCCTCTCCAAATTCAACATATTTATGGGGTTAATTGTCATTCCACTGATATCCTTTTGCACAAACCTTACAACTTTATCATAATATAGTACAGCAACTGGAGCATCTTCCATTATTAGGCTGTCAATCATCCGATAATTGGTAGTTCGAATAGTTTTATCATTAATATCAAATGTAGACAGGTATAAACTATCAATTAAGCTACTTGAAAAATGTGTGTAGTTAGGCCCATTGGGTGCAAAATTATTAGTGTAAAACATCGATAAATAATTTTCCTCATCCGGATAATCAGCAATCCATGATGCTCTAAAGAAACTTAATTTACCATGAGCCTTTAACTCACGTACTGTGGCAGCAGGAGAAACTTCAATAATAATGCTTAGCCCAACATCCTTAAGTTGTGACTGAACAAATTTGCATAAGTCGAGATAATCAGGTGTGGTAACAAGTGTAATTTCAGGTACTGGATTATGTGATCCAAAGCCGGCTTCCTTTAAAAGTTTTTTCGACCTTTCCGGATTAAAGCTATAACCATAATCGGCATTTGTGTTAAACGATGGCATACCTTTGGGAATAATTCCTTTTGTACCCGGTGTTCCAATTCCATTCCTCAAATAACGAATCATTTTTTTTCTATCAAACCCATAATTAATAGCAAGTCTAACATTTAGATTATGTAAAGGATTATCAATTTCTGAAGTCATGGCTGTATCAACAAGAATTGCAAGATACTCTGTATTCAAAAAAGGACCTTCAATCATTGTAAACCTATTGGTAAATTTTGCTTTTAACTCACCCGATTTGGTTAACAGTTCGTCTTTATATGATGGATCTATTCCTGAAATAAAATCAAAATCTCCCTTAACAAACTCCATAAAAGCTGTCATCTTATCAATTAAAAACGAAATGGCAACTCCATCAAGATAAGGCAATTGCTCGCCATCATACTTTTTAAAGTAATGCGGATTTTTACGAAGCACAAGCTTTATATTTTCAACCCAGTTTTGAAGCTTAAAAGGACCAGTTCCAACAGGATGCCTCCTAAAGTTGCTTCCATAAAATTCCACTGCTTCGTGTGGAATTACCGAGCAATATTTCATACTCAAAATACCTAAAAATGCAGGAAAGGGTTGCTTTAAACCAACACTCAACGTGCTATCATTCAATGCATAAATTGAGTAATTACCTTCCGATTTGGCTACATTAGATAACACCCATGCCCCAGGTGAAGCTGTAGCGGGGTTTAACAACCTGTTGAAGCTATAAACAAAATCTTTGGCAACAACTTTTCTAGAACCGCCACCAAATGACGAATCAGCATGAAAAAACACATCTGTACGCAAATCGAAAATATAAGTAAGTCCATCATCGGAAATCCTCCAACTCTTTGCAATTGATGGTATTACATTTAAACTATCATCAAGCTTGACTAAGGAGTTATACAGCTGGTTACATACCCAAATATGAGCCTGGTCACGGGAAAAAACAGGATCCAAAGAAATAATTCCGGATGCTTCATTGTATGCAAAAACAGATTTATCACTATTTTTTTTATTGGAACCGCAGGAACTCAATACCAATATGCTAATCAGAATAATAAAAAACAGATATTTGTTACTAATAAACTGCATAAAACTAATTAACAATTATTTAATGTACAATTATACAATTAATTGTTGGTACAACGAACCAAGTACTACACCACATATTGGTGAAACAGTTTAGCAATAAAGCTGTACAACTGTGCAACAACACATGTTTAACTAATCGTCAAAGGATTATCAACCTTTACATTTAGAAGGGCATAATCAATAACTTCAATCATATTATCAACATATTTAAAAGTTAGCCCTTTTAGATAGTCATCTTTTATATCTTCAATGTCTCTACGATTTTCCTTCGAAAGAAGAATCTCTTTTACATTCGCACGTTTTGCTGCAAGTATCTTATCTTTCAATCCACCCACAGGTAGAACTTTACCACGTAGTGTTATCTCACCTGTCATGGCAAGTTTGGCCATCACCTTACGCTGAGTAAATGCCGAAGCTAAAGCTGTCAACATGGTAACCCCGGCTGATGGACCATCTTTTGGAGTTGCCCCTTCAGGAACATGAATATGCACATTCCATTTTTCAAATACCTCAGGCTGAAGCCCAAGAAGATCATAATGTGATTTCAGATATTCAAAAGCAATAATGGCTGATTCTTTCATTACATCACCCAGATTACCAGTAAGTTTAAGTAACCCTTTGCCTTTACTAAGACTTACTTCAATAAAAAGTATCTCACCCCCAACCGATGTCCAGGCCAATCCGGTTACAACACCAGCAATATTATTCGAAATATCCTTATCCTTTTGAAAAATTGGAACTCCCAATATTTCATTAATAATAGTCGGAGAAAGTTTAGATTCGTATGCTTCATCCATGGCAATAAACTTTGCTCTGTTACGGATAACTTTTGCAATTTGTTTTTCCAAATGGCGGACACCTGATTCCTTGGTATAATCAGTAACAATTTTCTCAAGTATACCTTTATTAAACTTAACCTGAGCAGCTTTAACGCCATGCTCTTTAAGCTGTTTTGGAAGAAGATGCCTTTTGGCAATTTCAATTTTCTCTTCAATAATATATCCGCTAAGATTAATTATTTCCATTCTATCGCGTAAAGCCGGATGCACTGTTGACAAAGTATTGGCAGTGGCAATAAACATAATATTTGAGAGGTCGTACTCAACTTCCAAATAATTATCGTAAAACGTGTTATTTTGCTCAGGGTCAAGTATCTCAAGAAGTGCAGCTTGCGGATCTCCACTATAATTATTACCACTCACTTTATCAATTTCATCTAACATAAAAACAGGGTTAGATGTCTTAACCTTTTTCAAACTTTGAATTATCCTGCCTGGCATGGCACCAATGTATGTTTTACGATGACCACGTAATTCAGCCTCATCACGAACACCGCCAAGCGACATACGTACATACTTACGACCCAATGCTCTGGCAATTGATTTACCAAGCGATGTTTTTCCAACCCCCGGAGGGCCAACAAAACAAAGTATTGGCGATTTCATGTTATCCTTAAGCCTTAGTACTGCAAGGTGCTCAATTATTCTTTCCTTAATTTTTTCAAGACCATAATGATCATCATTAAGAATCTTCAATGCATTATTCAAGTCAAGATTATCCTTCGAAAATTCGTTCCATGGTAGCTCAACAAATAAATCAAGGTAACCCAGTTGAATAGAATACTCTGCCGCAGCAGGATTCATCCTCTTTAACTTAGTCATCTCATTTTTAAAGGTCTCTCCAATTTCCTTCGACCATTTTTTCTTATCAGCTTTTTCATTTAAATCCATGATTTCGCTATCATGTGGTCCACCTCCAAGCTCATCTTGTATGGTTTTAAGCTGTTGGTTAAGCATATAATCACGCTGTTGCTTATCCATATCCACCTTTACCTTTTTCTGGATATCATGCTTAAGGTCAAGCATCTGGAGCTCTTTCGTCATTATCTCAAGCACTCTACTTGCCCGCTTATCAAGATCAGTCATCTCCAGTAATTTCTGCTTAGCATCGTTTTCAACATTTAAATTTGATGAAATAAAATTCAGCAAGAAAACCGGACTTTCTATATTATTAATTGCAAAAACAGCTTCGGAAGGTATACCAGGTGATTTCTCAATAATTTGAATACTCAAATCCTTAACAGAAGAAATTAATGCCGAGAAGTTTTTATCTTCAGGTATAGCACTTTTATATTCAAGACTAATAATATTAGCTTTAAAATAAGGATCGGTTTGAGTAACTTCAGTTATTTCAAATCGTTTTTTACCCTGTATGATTGCCGTTGTATTTCCATCTGGCATTTGCAAAATTTTAATCAATCGTGCAATGGTTCCCGTTTTTTGCAAATCATCAACAGTTGGATCTTCAACATCCGCATCCTTTTGCGCAACCACCCCAATGGTTTTATTCCCTTGATAGGCTTCTTTTATAAGCTTGATTGATTTGTCGCGCCCAACGGTTATCGGTATCACCACTCCCGGAAATAAAACTGTATTTCGCAACGGAAGTATTGGCAATTCGCTGGGAACGTCCTCGGCGTTCATCATTTCTTCATCTTCCGATGATAGCAATGGGAAAAATTCTGTTTCTGTGTCTACTATATCTGTCAAAGATAATAGCGTATTTTTATTTTTGATTTCCATATAAGTCAATTTGTCAGTCTCGCAACTCCTGCTTTGTCAAGTCAGCAATTGTAATCTATTACAACGCAATAAGATAAAGAAATATTTTCACCCTTCCTCTTATTTGCTAATAAGTATTGTATTCTACTCAATTAATATGCCACAAAGTGAATATATTAAGTTTTTCTATTTGGGCGGACGAACAGGCCTTACACTTGTAGTTGTTTCGTGCCCCTTGTTTTTTTGTAAGTAGCATGGTGGCTCCCTTTGTCCGCCTCCATCAGTCTGTCTAAAAAGCTCATCACATACCTTCATAATTATTACTAAAAGATTCAATTTTACGCCCTATAATATACTGATATTTAGTATATTTACAACATGAAATTTATACTTGGGCACGACAGAAATCAATCAACAATTATTCCCATCTCCATCGAAGAGTCCATATCTCAAAATAATGAAGTTAGGCTTATTGACATGTTTGTAGATAGCTTAGATCTTAGCGATATGGGTTTCGATATGAAGTTTGAAGAAAATGGTAGACCTGCTTACCATCCTAAAGTTTTATTAAAGCTCTATCTTTATGGATATTTAAATAGTATACGTTCTTCGAGAAAACTTGAGAAAGAAACAAAAAGAAACATTGAAGTTATGTGGTTACTGGAATTACTAAGTCCTGACCATAATACAATTTCTAATTTTCGCAAAGATAATCCCAAGGCTATAAAAAAAGTTTTTAGGGTTACAGTGCAAATGGCTAAGCATTTTAATTTAATAGGGGGCAAACTTATTGCTGGTGATAGCACCAAACTTAGAGCCCAAAATTCAAAACAGAATAATTTTAACAAGAAAAAGACACAGAGACACTTAAATTACATTGACAATAAGTTAGCGGAGTATGAAAATGCTTTATCAGAAGCAGATCATGATGAAGTAGAATCGATAAACAAAAAAATAATAGAACAAAAGGAACGAAAATTAAGATACAAAAATATTGAAAAACAATTTGAACAAACTGATGAGAAACAAGTTTCAACTTCGGATCCAGAAAGCAGACATATGTTTACTCGGGGTAGGACTACAGATGTAGCCTATTGTGTACAAACTACGGTTGATTCAGATTATAAAATCCCCATAGATTATTCAGTCACAAATGTTGGTGATTTAAATGCTATGGGTAATATGTTACGAAGAGCAAAAACGATACTGCGTCAAAATGAATTTACAGCCCTTTATGACAAAGGATATCATAATGGTTCCGAATTTAAAAAGGCTAATGATTTGGGTATTGATGTTTTAGTATCTATACCTGACCCTGCCTCACATGCACCAAATATTGAATACAATCTAAAGCATTTCATTTACAATACTAAAGGGGATTTTTATATTTGTCCTGAAGGAAATCATCTTAATACGTCTGGAACTTTTTACAAAGGAAAACACTATGATTATAAGCATTACTCTACAAAAGCATGTATGCAATGTTTAGTAAAGCAAGAGTGTACCAATGCAAAAGTAGGAAGAACAATACAAAGAAGTAAATATCAAGATTATGTAGATAATAATAAAGAGAGAATTTCAAAAGACAAAGACTATTATCGCCAAAGACAGGCTATAGTTGAACACCCTTACGGAACGATTAAACGTCAGTGGGGATTTGACCATATTATGACAAAGAAATACAAGAAAAGAGCAGAAGCAGATGTTGGATTTATATTTATAGCATACAATCTTCGCCGTCTAATCAGCCTTTTAAGCAAAGAAGAACTTGCAAAATATCTAAAAGAGTTGATTCTTTTATTATTTAACCAAATTTATCAAATATTGCTTGATCTAAGACAATCTAAGACTACTAATTATTTGTATAGAAATTTCAGTCAAAATTATTACAACCTCTTAAAAAGCTCTGTATACATTCAAATATAACCAAAAGAGTGCCTTTTTAGACAGACTGCCATCTACCAACAAAAAAATCAACGCCACTTCAACAAGCTACCATTTCAGTCCTTGCCGCGGTTTAGGTAATCATAATAAAAACCTGAGTACATAATAATAATAATGTATTCAATTAGGATAAAAGTAAGATTTTATAAATAATAGTCCGTTAATATTTTGTATTTGCTTTATACTCTAATACTTATAAATATCAACATTTTGCTATGTTTGTGATAATCTAATCTTTGCGACTTGGCGCCTTTGCGAGAAACGAAAACTTAACGAAGTGTTGATAAAAGTAAGGTTTTATAAAGTGTTACTATTGCAACGGTCTTAATTTACTTTTTCACCATTTACATAAGTACCAATTACGATTGTTGAGGGGATTTCAATTTCAGGTATTTGTAGTATATCTTTTTCAAGAATTACAAAATCAGCAACTTTACCAACTTCAATACTTCCTTTAATACTTTCATCAAAGCTTCCTTTGGCCGGCCATATGGTTATTGATCGTAGAGCATCTTTTCTACTCAATGCATTTTCCATTTGAAAACCGCCTTCGGGCCATCCCTTTAAATCTTTTCTGCTAACTGCTGCGTAATATGTTTTTAACGGACTAATACTTTCAATTGGGAAATCAGTTCCATTTATAAGCCAACCATTCTGGTTTAGCAATTCCTGATAGGCATAAGCATTCTTAATACGATCTTCACCTAAACGCTCATCTGCCCAGTACATGTCAGAAGTACAATGAGTTGCCTGCACTGATGGGATAATTGAATAATCACTAAAGTAATGCAAATCCTTTGGGTTTACCACTTGTGCATGTTCAATACGCCATCTTCTATCATTTTTACTCTTTAGGTATTTTGCGTATGATCGTAACATAATTCTATTTCCCGAATCGCCAATTGCATGAGTGTTTACCTGAAAGCCGGCGTCATAAGCCATTTTGCAAATACTATCAAAATAAGTTTGAGGATTTAATAACAATCCCGTATTACTTGGGTCATCAGCATAAGGTTCCAGTAGTAATGCACCTCGCGATCCAAGAGCACCATCAACATAAAGTTTAACAGAGCTAACAGTTAGATTCCCATTTTGTATGGGCCC
>JASFZK010000119.1:0-35788 GCA_045267845.1 Bacteroidota bacterium
ATATTTAGTTGTGTAGCCTCTGTATCAAGTAGCTGCTTATCTATCTTTAATTGCTCGGCAATTAATTTATTTAGCTCCGAAACCAGTACTGCACCATTGTTGTAGGCCGATTGTAATATTTTAATATTCTCATTTATTTCGCTTCTTGCAGTTATTAATATGTCTTTGTTTTTCTTTAATAGCAGAATGTTAAGATATAATTGGTTGATTTGATCCATTAGATTATAATTCTCAATTTCTGTTTGAGTTTCTTCCAGTGTATTTGCAGCTAACTGAAGGTTTATTGCGCTTTTTGTATTACCGCCATCATATATTATTTGTAGTAGTTGTAAATCGGTTCTGTAATTATCATTTGGAAAAGTTGGGAAGAAGTCGGTCATGCCGGGTATACTGATTTCAGGAAAAACAACAACTTCTGATTGATAAGTAGCACTACCACTAATGGTTAATTTTGGCAGATAGTTTTTGTTTAGAGTCTTAATTATTACTTCAGCATTTTCATTTTGTAAAGCTGTTTTTTTGAAATTAGGCCAGTTTATTTTTGCCGAATCACGGCATTGTTCAATAGTTACAATTGTTGCTTGTGAATAAGTTAAGCTTGGCATTAAAATAAATACGACTAAGTATATACTGAGTTTGAAGATTGATGTTTGTAGTTTCATGTTGTGATACAATTGTGTCGTTTTTTTTGGTCCAATATTTTGGGATGATATATCATTAAATGTCAAGCATATTTTTGTAATAGTTTAGGTTCGACATTTCTTTCTTCGCAAAATTATAATTGGGATTGCAAGTTATAATTAATTCGGAATCATAAATTCTGTATCAACAGGATAACTGATTTACATAAAAAAGGGACATTTCTATGTTGTAATATTTTTAATGACGATTATTTTTTACCTATACCTACAGATGCTGGCAATGATAAGTGTGCTTGTACTAATACCCATTCGCCATCAATTTGTTCAACAACACCGGTAAACCTCATCCCCTCAAAACTATGTGCCACACCTTTGTACATATAATTGTAATTTAATGTTTCGGCAAACCATGCAGTATTACCTGTACAGTTAAATTTAATAAATTGATTTGATGCAGAAATGTATGTGTCGGTAATAAGTCCAAATTGCTCATTTATAGCTTCTTTGATACTTACCCAGCCCATTAATCGTTCATCCGAATCGGTACCATAAAGAATAATATCATCATCATCTGCCCAAATACTTTCAATAAGATCAAAGTCCTGATTCTCATTTGCGAGTATATAATTTTCCAACAAATTCTCAATTGCATCTTTGTCATCTTCACAATCTGATTTACTTTTTTGCTCATTACAAGATGCTATAACCAGTACAAAGCTCAACACGATTAACGAATAAATAGTTTTCATAATTATATGTTTTTACCTACTAAAAAAGAGAAATGTAACCATAATATATTCCATTGGCATAAAATTACGAATTTTATTAATATCAAAAGGTATTATTTTTTATTTATAATATGTCCAAATACCAAGAGTTTATATTGGTTTTAATATGATTTTAACATGTATCACATAACAAAAATTATGAGTAAAAACAATGTGATATATGTTGGATATTACGAGTGCAAAATGAGCAATTTCCAATACCCGAATTGAAGTAATGAAATTATTTAATTTTTCCTTTTATAGTTCAGTAATATTTCGTAAAATTGCACCCAAAATAAATTAACTTCATTCCTTTGTAAATGAGTCGTATATTACACAAAATAGTTGCCCTTACGTATACAGTATTTATTGCTGTGATGATGTTAGCATTTTCTGCAAATTTATCGGCTCAGCACAATGGGCACAATGAAACCGAAGGCAGTGAACCTTGGCAGGAAGAGATTTCTGAGCAAGAATTTAAGGCTGGAGATATGATAATTGAACATATATCAGATTCTTACGAATGGCACCTTATCACTATTTATGACACGCATTACACCATCCCTTTGCCTGTTATGCTTTACGATGAAGGTAAGTTTCATTTCTTCATGTCGTCTGCTTTTCATCATAATAATGGCATTCATGATGGTTATTTTATTTCACATCTCGATATGAACTCGGGTAAAATTGTAAAACTGGATTCCAGTGGTGCAGAGATAAGACCTGTATTAGATTTTTCTTTTACGAAAAATGTACTTGCAATTTTCATAAGTGTATTTCTAATGATTTTTGTGTTCCTATCTGTTGCAAAATCATATAAAACAAGAAAAGGAAAAGCACCAAAGGGATTGCAATCTTTTCTTGAGCCTATTATCCTTTTTGTACGTGATGATATTGCAATAGCCTCAATAGGTGAAAAGAAGTATAAAAAATATATGCCTTTTTTACTTACTGTTTTCTTTTTTGTACTCATTAACAATATACTTGGACTTGTTCCATTTTTCCCCGGTGGAGCTAATGTTACAGGAAACATAGGTGTGACAGGTGTACTTGCTGCGTTTACATTTATTATTACAACATTTAGCGGAAATAAAAATTATTGGATACATCTTGTTAATGCTCCCGGAGTGCCTTGGTGGTTAAAATTACCAATTCCACTTATGCCGTTTGTTGAAATTATGGGAGTATTCACAAAACCATTTGTTCTTATGGTACGTTTGTTTGCTAACATCACCGCTGGACATATTATTATCCTCGGGTTCATAAGCCTAATTTTTATTTTTGGCGAAATGAGCACTGGACTGGGTTATGGAGTAGCAGTAATTTCAGTTGCATTTTCAATATTTATGGATGTGCTGGAACTATTGGTAGCCTTTATTCAGGCTTATGTATTTACACTTCTTTCGGCTCTGTATTTTGGTATGGCAACCGAAGAAAGTCATTAAAAAGAAATTATCCATTTAATTAATTTATAAAACAATAACTATGGAATTATTAGCAATTTTATTACAGGCCGCAGCCGACCTAAGCCCTTATGCAAAAATGGGTGCTGGTATTGGTGCCGGAATCGCTGCAATTGGTGCAGGTATTGGTATTGGACAAATTGGTCGTGGTGCTGTTGAAGCTATTGCCCGTCAGCCAGAAGCTGTTGGTGACATTCGTTCGAATATGATTGTTGCTGCTGCTCTTATTGAGGGTGTTGCATTTTTTGCAATCGTTGTTTGTTTGTTGATCGTTTTCTTATAAACTACAACGATATTACTCTGTTATGATGTAGCGGTTGGCTGCATCATAACAGTGTTTAATTTAAAAACTTAGAGTATTACAAGTATAAGTTTATTGCGAAGTCATAGTTTAATATGTTGAACTTTTAACTTTCAAACTTATTACTTTTAACTTATAAAATAAAAAAATATGTCATTAATAAATCCTGGTTTTGGTCTGGTAATTTGGATGACCCTCGCTTTTGGTATATTACTTTTTATATTAGCTAAATTTGCTTGGCCAATGATTCTTACTTCCTTAAAGGAAAGAGAAGATTCAATTGAAGAGGCTTTGCTTTCTGCTGAAAAAGCAAGAGAAGCAATGGAGCAACTTAAGCTTGGCAACGAAGAGCTAATTAAAGAAGCCCAAAACGAGAGAGACAGTATTATTAAAGAAGCGCGTGAATTAAGAGATAGCATGATTATGGATGCTAAAACAAAAGCTCAAGCTTCAGCTGATACCATTGTTGAAAATGCTCGTGAGAGTATCGAAAATGAGAAGAAAGCTGCTTTGGTAGAGATTAAAAATACGATTGCTACTTTTTCTGTTGATATTGCTGAGAAAATTCTTCGTGAAGAACTTAAAGATAAGAAGACACAAACTGCTTACGCAGAAAAACTTCTTAAAGAAACCAGCTTAAACTAAGAGGCGTAGTTATGAGAATAAAACTATTATCAAAACGCTATGCAACAGCAGTATTTGACTTGGCAGTTGAATTCAAAATACTTGAAAAGGTTAATGACGACCTAAAGCTTGTTAGTAAAGTATTTGCCGAAAATCGTGAACTTCGAGTGATAATTGCTAATCCAACTATCGATACTCATAAAAAAATAGGTATTCTTAATAAGCTGTTTGATGGTAAAGTTCAGGAGCTTACGATAAAGTTTTTAAGGCTTATCACCAATAAAGGAAGAGAACAATACATCTCTTACATAAGTGATGCGTTTTATGATATATATAAGGATTACAAAAATATATTATCAGTGAAACTTACAACAGCATCTACAGCAGATAAAGTAATATCTGATGGTATTAGTAAAAAGCTCAAAGAAGCTACAAAAATGAATATTGAAATGACTGAAAAAGTTAATGAAGAACTCATAGGAGGCTTTGTTGTTAACTTTGAGGATTACAAATACGATGCAAGTATAATTAATCAATTGAATAGATTGAAAAAGAGTTTTTCGGATAATTTATACGAAACACAAATTTAAAAAATAGTAAAAAGAACATCATATGGCAGACATTAAACCAGCTGAAGTATCAGCCATCTTGCGTAAAGAATTAGCAGGATTTGAGTCGGAAGCAGTATTAGAAGAAGTAGGATCTGTATTACAAATAGGTGATGGTATTGCCCGCGTTTACGGCTTAACAAATGTTGGAGCAGGTGAATTAGTGGAATTTGAAAAGACAGGGCTAAAAGGTATAGTTCTTAACCTCGAAGAAGATAACGTAGGGGTTGTTTTGTTAGGAGAACCAGGTGATATAAATGAAGGTGACACAGTAAAACGCACAAAACTTATCGCCTCTCTTAAAGTTGGTGAAGGTATGCTTGGTCGTGTTGTTAACACATTGGGTCAGCCTTTGGATGGTAAAGGACCTATTACAGGAAAGACTTATGAAATGCCTTTGGAGCGTAAAGCACCAGGAGTATTATTTCGTCAGCCTGTAAACGAGCCACTTCAAACAGGTATTAAAGCCATTGATGCAATGATACCAATTGGTAGAGGTCAGCGTGAACTTATTATTGGTGACCGCCAAACTGGTAAAACAGCCATTGCCATTGATGCTATTATCAACCAAAAAGAGTTTTACGAAAAAGGAGAGCCTGTATATTGTATTTATGTTGCATCTGGTCAAAAAGGATCTACCATTGCTAATATTCAGCAAACTCTTGAGGAGCACGGTGCAATGGCATACACAGTTATTGTTATGGCCACAGCTTCTGATCCTGCTGCAATGCAATTTTATGCTCCTTTTGCTGGTGCTGCCATCGGTGAGTTCTTCCGCGATACTGGTCGCCCTGCACTTGTAATTTATGATGATTTAAGTAAACAAGCTGTTGCTTACCGCGAAGTTTCATTACTTCTACGTCGTCCTCCGGGTCGTGAAGCATATCCTGGTGATGTATTTTATCTTCACTCAAGGTTACTTGAAAGAGCTGCAAAAATTATCAATTCAGATGATATTGCCAAAGATATGAATGATGTACCTGACAGCCTTAAAGGCATGGTTGTTGGAGGAGGCTCATTAACAGCTCTTCCAATTATCGAAACACAGGCAGGTGATGTTAGTGCATATATTCCAACAAACGTAATTTCAATTACTGATGGTCAGATTTTCCTTGAAAATGACTTGTTTAACTCAGGTATTCGCCCAGCTATTAATGTTGGTATTTCTGTATCACGAGTTGGGGGTAATGCACAGATTAAATCAATGAAAAAAGTTGCTGGTACACTTAAACTTGATCAAGCACAATTTAGAGAGCTTGAAGCATTTTCAAAGTTTGGATCAGATTTGGATGCAGCTACAATGTCGGTTCTTGAAAAAGGCAAACGTAATGTTGAAATTTTAAAACAGCCTCAGTATTCACCTCTTACCGTTGGTGAGCAGGTGGCAATTATATTCTGTGGTTCTAATAACCTTCTTTCAAAAGTACCAGTAAATAAAATTATTGAGTTTCAGGATGAGTTTTTATTACACATGAACACTCAGCACAAAGATATAATTAAGCAATTGGGTGAAGGTAAATATACCGATGAACTTACAGGTGCTCTTAAAAAAGCTGCTGCTGATGTATCACACAAATTTGAAGTAAAAACTGACAAATAATAGTTATGGCCAATCTTAAGGAAGTACGCGTTCGAATAACCTCCGTTAACTCTACACGGCAGATTACCAGCGCAATGAAAATGGTTTCTGCCTCCAAGTTAAGAAAGGCACAAAATGCTATTATTGGTATGCGACCCTATGCTCAAAAACTAACCAGTATTATGCAAAACCTTACTAATGATCTTGATGGATCATCGGATGAAGGTGTATATGCTGCCGATAGGGGAGAGCATAAAGTTTTGATTGTTATTATTACTTCAAATCGTGGACTTTGTGGAGCTTTTAATTCTAATATTGTAAAAAGTGCAGTTAATTTAATTGAAGGTAAATATGCTGCTCAACATAAGAAAAGCAATGTTGACTTAATGTGTATTGGTAAAAAAGGTGCTGATGGTATAATTTCTGCAGGATATAAACCAATTGATATTATTACTGATATTTTTGACCGCTTATCATTTGAAAATACAGTACCAATTGCCGAAGAATTAATGCAATTGTTTTCGAACAAAGATTACGACAAAATTGTATTGATTTATAATCAATTTAAGAATGCTGCTGTACAATTACTTCAGGAAGAGCAATTTTTACCTGTGACTGACACAAAGGATGATAGTGTAGATATTAAAGAGGAGATACAAGCCAACTTTATTTTTGAGCCAAATAAGGCTGAAATTCTTGAAGCATTAGTGCCAAAAGCGATTAAAGTACAATTATACAAAGCACTAATAGATAGCTTTGCGTCTGAGCACGGAGCACGTATGACAGCAATGCATCAGGCAACTGAGAATGCTGATGAGATGCTTAAAGACCTTAAACTTACATACAATAAAGCCCGTCAGGCATCCATTACCAATGAAATACTTGAAATTGTTGGTGGTGCAGAGGCATTGAAGGGATAAGAAAGAATAGTTTATCATATTAAAAACACAGGGTTAATAATTAGCTCTGTGTTTTTTATGCTTTCTAGTATTAGGATATTATGTAATACTAAACAATTCCGTCCAAAAGCTTACTGAGCTCATCCTGTTTAAACGGCTTTAATATTACGTCATCCATTCCTGAATTGAGATAAAGCTCAACATCCGTCTTCATGGCGTTTGCAGTAATAGCAACAATCAATACACGCTTTTCAAAATTATGCTCTTTTTCGTAATGTCTAATTCTATTTGCAGCACCAACGCCATCTAGTACGGGCATTTGTATATCCATAAGTATTAGATCATACTTGGTTTTCAAGTACATATCATAAGCTTCCTGACCATTATTGGCAATATCATTTTTGTAACCAAGCTGTTTAAGGGCGATGGTAGCTACTTTTTGATTTATTAAATTATCTTCAACAAGTAATATTTTTAGGTCTTTAACACCATCTGTTTTTGGTTTGGTAGTAATTATTTTATCAACTTGATCGCCAATACTATGATTAACCACATCAAAAAGAACATCTTGAAACTGACTAAGTTTAATAGGTTTATACAAGAAGGTTGAAAATCCAGCATTTTTTATTTGCGTACTGGTAAACATATCCGAAATGGATGATAGTAATATGAGCTTTGTATTTTTAAGAATATTTTCTTTAATTAATATGGATGCAAAATCAAATCCGGTTTTTTCAGGCATTTGAAAATCAACAAGGGCAATATCAAAGCATTTACCTGCATTAACTGCTTTTTGCATTATTTCTACAGCTTCGTCAACACTATTTGCTAAACTGCTTTTAATATTCCAAATATCAAGATATTTGCTGAAAATTAAGCGGTTATCTTTATTGTCGTCAACAATTAAAACCCTTAAATGACTTAAATCTGTTTGGTTAATATTATGACTTTCTTGAATTCCTTGAGCTTTATTAAAGGTTATAATACAGCTAAAAACAGAACCTTTGCCAAGTTCACTTTTAACCTCCACACGCCCTTTCATAAGGTCCACTAGTTTTTTTGATATTGTAAGCCCTAAACCTGTGCCACCATATTTTCTAGTGATTGAAGTGTCAGCCTGGGTAAACGACTCAAACAATGTTTTTTGTGCCTCTTCTGAAATACCCATTCCCGTATCTTCAATCTTAATGGCAATTTGAACAGTATCATCTGTTTCATTTAGTATATCAGCACCAACGAAAACCTTCCCTTTTTCGGTGAATTTAATTGCGTTATTTACAAAATTTAGTACAACTTGTCGTAATCTAATAGGGTCGCCATATACAAACTCTGCTAACTTTGGATCGGTATATGTTATGAAGCTAATGCCTTGTTTTTCAGCCTTAAGGAAAACGGTATCGCCAACTTCATCTATAACTTTACGAATGCTAAAAGGAATGTTTTCCAGAGTTATTTTGTTTGATTCTATTTTTGAGAAATCTAGGATATCATTTATTACAGTTAATAAATTGTTGGCTGAATTATTAATTATTTCAAGATATTCGTTTTGTTGTTTGCTCACATTAGTATTTTTCAATATCTCAACCATGCCAACAACTCCATTCATGGGAGTTCTAATTTCATGACTCATATTGGCAAGGAAATCGGATTTTAATCTTGAAATTTCTTCAGCCCTTTCTTTTGCTGCTTTTACGGCCATACCTTGCTCTATTGCCATCTGCCTGCTTGAGAAAACAAAAAATGCCAAGAAAGCAACGATAAAAACAATTATATTTCCAACAATAAGCATTGTTGAATAATTACTTCTTATTATCTCAGCATCAGTAAAATGCTGGTGATATATAACAAAAGCAACTTGTTTGCCATCAACATTATTTATGGGGATAAAACTAACAAGTACTGCATGTCCTTCATGCCAAATAAGTTCATAAAAAGTTTTCTTACTATGGTTATCTTCTTCAAACTTAGGGGCTACCTCTATGTTTAACGTATTTAACTCTAATTTACTAAAAGGCATTTGATTGGCATTTGAATTGCCACTGGTTGTTATATTAAAATCAGGAGATACATAGCAACTATATCCATTAAATGGGGTGGGTGTGTAAAGCTCACGTGTGCTGTTATTAATAACTTTATCTACTATGTTATCGGCCAATAGAAAGTCAACACTACCATCAAAATTATCCTGTATTTCTTTTAGTAAATCATAAATAGAAACGCTCATTTCAACACTTCCAACATAGCTGTTTTCATAGAATAAAGGATAAATAAACCTGTAACTATTAATAATTCTTCCCTCTTCAAATCCTTCAATATAATTATGGTTTTTTGATATGTTTGCAATTGAAAGTCTAAATCCCTTTAAGTCATCACCATATTTATATGGTTTGTGAAACCTAAGAATGCTATGACCATCTTTATCATGAAAATGAAAAACACGAAAGTTTTTATATTTAATAACCTTATATATGTAGTTAAGTTTATCTTCTAATTGAGCTCTGTAAATATCTGGGTTTGGTGATGTGTTTATTTCATGAACCAGTTTTAGGATAGCTTTATTGTTAATTATGCTATCATAAATTGAGGTTGAAAAATTACGGTAGGAGGCAATTGAAACGTTATAATTCCTTTCGATAAAATTAATTTGTGAATTAATTGCTGACTTAATATTTGTTTCGCGATTGAAACGAATATTAAGATTAAGGACAATTTCGAGCACAGCAAAAACAAGAAAACTATAATAAATATTTTTCCTATTAATTTTCACACGATGTGGTTTTTAAGTCAACACCAAATATACTAAATAATATGATTAAAAATATAGGGTTAAATATTTTCGGAATTTAGAGTTATTAAACTTAAAAATTAGATGTCTTTAGCTTATTTAAAAAAGAAAGTTAAGCCCAATATATAAACCTGAGTTACCATCTTGCGCATTTAGTGCTTTGCCATAATCAACTGCAAGTATAAAATTTTCATTCATTGCAATGTGAAGACCTCCACCCACGCTATTGTGGAATGTCTCGGTTCCAAATGCAAAATAATCTGACTCTGTATTAGGTGAATAATCTGTTGTTGGACCAACTTTATCTTCAACATCATAATCTTTTATAACCCTACCAGTATCAAAAAATGCACTTAAGGCGAAATATATATTTTGGTTAAACCAGTTAGCTCTAAAAACTTTCCATCTAAACTCAAAGTTTCCATAAACAATACCATCTCCAACAACTCTGTTCCGCAGTATTCCTCTAAGTGTTTTGCCACCACCTAAACCTTCGCTATAAGCACCATTCATTTTCGACATATACATAATAGGCTCAACGTAGTATGGGGCGCTACCAAAAATAGTAGATTGAAGACCAAGGCGATAAACAAATGAAAGTTTCTCTTTAATTAGAGTAAAATACTGCCTGTGGGTAACAACTAATTTAGTAAATCCACTTTCCATATTTGATAGTGGTTTTGCAGCACCAATCAAAATTACTTCTGACCACATTCCACGCGTGGGGTTTGGTTCATTGTCACGTGTATCATAAACCACACCCAATTTAAAATTGGTTAAAAATCCACCCAAAGCTTGTTCTTCAGAAATAATACCCCAATCAACATATTTATCATAAAGCACTGGTTCATCTTCAGGTAACTTATCGCTATCCGATTTACCTTTGTTTAGGTGTTCAACATCTACTGTGTTTGTGTAAATGTGAAAGAAGTTAAATCCAGCCAACCAATTAAAATTACCCGCAATGTCACCTTGGAAGTCTAATTTTATTCTAAAAAATTCTCTTTTCTGACGGTAGAATAATCTGGTCTTGTATTCATCACTCGATTCTTCTTCCCAATCATGGTTATAAACAGCATCATAGCCATTAAAACCATAAAAACTATAGGCTTGATCAGGAATATAACTTACGTCTGCACTAACTCGTATACCTTTTATTAGTGATTCTGAATCATAATAAAATCTAAAAAGGCCACTTCCTTTTGTGTACCACGATGCTTCAAAATAAATGGAATGGTCATATTTTGGATATTTTGAACCATCTCCATAATCATATAAATTAACTAAAGCGCCGTACTGAAAACCAAGATCTGAGTTATATGAAATAACAGGAAGAGCTCCAAAGTTCCATCCTTTTTTTATGGTCTCTTTCTTTTCTTTTTTCTCTTTCTTTTCATCATTTTGAGACATGGAAAAAGAAACAATTAATAAAAATCCAATAGTTAATAAAAAAGATCTCTTTAGTTTGTTCATAAGATTATTTTTTTGATTTAGTAATATGAGCTTTTGACAATATTTATTTCAATACATGTGTTAAACTATAAATTAGTTTTTAATAAATGACCCACTATTTAGTATGTTATTTTCATCAGTGACACGAAAAGTATACATGCCTGTGTGTAGGTCCTTAATATTAACTTGAATTTTATTGGCATTAAACTCATGTGTAACAATTATTCTTCCGGTAACATCATAAATACTAAGAAGTCTATCATTTCCTATCTCTGATGTTTCAAATTGTACATAATCTGAAGAAGGGTTTGGATAAACATTAACCTTTAATTTATTACTGCTTAGATTTATTATTCCTGTATTCGTTTCAATCTTAAGATCGTCAACGTATAAAACTGAACCACCTCCAGAAGTAAAGTCAGGACTTGATGATGACATAACAATTACGTTAAACGTATCTGGCACATGATAATTTAGTGATTGCATATCAACTGAAAACTCTGTCCATGTGGATGCATTGTTTAAGGTTGTAATACCAAAGCCAATTGTATCAAATTCGGAACCTGTATTATGTTTAAAATTATAAATTATAACTGTGGCCGAATCATTTGTACCACTATATTTATACATGCCTGTTAGCCGCGATACATTTTCTTGCAAAGCAAAACCACCACTAATACTATAACTTGGTGGCTCCACCACAATATTAATATCTGCTAAGGTTACAATACCTGGTACATGTAATCCAAGCGTGGGTATGTCTTTTGTTTCAAGCCTGGCCGAATAGTCACCAGTGTAAGAATCGGTTGATTTTGAAACAGGAATCGCTCCCAAAAGTGATAATATTGGATTATTTGATGTGCTCCATGATACGGGATTTTCATAAATACCTTCTGTAACCCATGATTGAAAATCAGAATTTGGAAGTGTTTGCCCAAAAGTTAAAAGGCTTATGCCCATCAAAATAGCTGCTGTTATAAGTTTTTTCATTTTTTTAACTAATTAATATACACTAAAGTAAAATTATTTTTTTTGATGCTAATTTAAACTTTATATTCGTTTGTTGAAATGAAAACTTCATTTAATACTTATTATGTTTCATAAACACCACATATGTAGCCTTATAGTGACATTGGTGATTTCCGTTATTGGGATTAATAATGCTTTTTCGCAGCAATCAAAAGATAGTTTATATGTACTCGATGCGATAATAATAACAAGTGATAGTTTACTTCCCCTCGAAAATGCTCATGCTATTAGCAAATATAATAGATGGGGAACAATTAGTAACAAGCAAGGTCGATTTAAGCTGTATGTGCAAAACTCCGATTCTGTATTAATAACTTCAATGGGTTTTAGTCCGATGATTTTGCAAATTGATTCGGTGACATTATTGAGTGATAGCATTGTACAAATATTAATGGCAAAGGACACTTTGTCTATAAATGAGGTGGTTATACGGGCATATTGGGATTACAAAACGATGAAAGAGATTGTAATTAGTATGCAGCCCATTGATCTTAGTCAGTTTTATCCCGATTGGACAGGTACTGAGTTGCTTTATTTAGAGCCACATCCCATGTCGTTTAAAGGTCCAATTCAAGCTCTTTATGATGCATTTAATCAGAGTGCAAGGTTACAACGTAAATTAATTAAAAACCGGAAAGAGTATAACCAAATAATGTATATGATGGGTAGGTATTTAGATACAATACCAGCTAAACCTGAGCATATGCAAGAGTTGCCAGACTAACTTTTGTATTTGGTGTTTCAAGTAGGGTTTGTGCACACGACTCTAGAGTTGCTCCTGTTGTTAGAACATCATCAACCAGTAATATATGTTTCCCTTCTATGGTTTGAGGATTATTAATGCCAAACTTACCTTTAACATTTTCCCAACGAGTATACCTTGCTTTTCTTGTTTGGGTTTCTGTATGTTTCGTTCTTATTAAGGTATTAACTAATACAGGCACATGCATAGTATTACTTAATCCATTTGCGATTATATCACTTTGATTAAAACCGCGGATGTGAAGTTTCTTTTTATGTAGTGGTACAGGAATAATTACATCAATTGTATTGAACAAGTCACTTTTCATTAGAGCGTTACCCATTAATTCTCCTAAATATTTTCCTGTTTCAATCTTGCTTTTGTATTTAAATTGATGTATTAATTTTTGGACACTTCCTCCCTTGTTAAAAAACAGAAATGCAGTTGCAGCATGAATATCTACCCTTCCCCAAAATATCCGTGATATTGGATTGTTTTCATGTAGATGGAAATTTGTTTTTGGAAGCTTGTACAAACATGATAAGCATAAGACATTCTCGTGCTTAACTAGGGGCTTTTCACATGCCTGACATAAGTTTGGAAAAAATAAGTTTAGAAAGTCGTTGGCCCACATACAACAATTAGTTTTTAGTGTAAGATGTAAAAACTATTGAAAATTTTGTACTAAGATACTAAAAATACTTGACCGTCTATAATTGAAACTCAGTCTAGAACTGCCAACTCTTCAACCTGAAGAACTTCCTTTGTTTCTTCATTATATACAAATGCCACAATATGACAATCCTTTGGAACCCATTTGCTGATAAATTCCTGAGTATAAGTTTTCTCATAAGTAGTATTAGTTGTAACTGTACCAGAAGTGGTTAAGTTTTCACCCCATGATCCGTTAATTGCTTTACGCAATACATGATTATGAACATATGTTGAGTCGATGGGGGTTGGCCCAATTTCTTCATTATTATTTTTTTGAGGCGAAATAATATTGTCTTGAGTTATGCAAACAATTAACTTATAATCACCAACCAAATCTGTTTGGAAATTAGTCTTTATAGTTGTTGTAAGAATTTTGCTGTCAGTATTAAAATCATTATTAATTGTAATTAAAGCTAAAGCAGGTTGCTCGAGTAGAGGGTCAATGGTTTCTCCCCACACAGATGGAAAAAGAACATATCCATTTGCTCCCTGAACTCTATCAACAAGTCCATTTGGATTTCCAAGTGCGCTGTTGCCAAAAAATGAATCCCATGCATTACCTGCCTCCGTAGTAAGGTCAGCGGAAAATACAGGATTACCTTCAAAATCTGGTTGTGCAAAAAAACCAGCATGTACACCAATAATTACAACTCTATCACAAAATTTCTCTTTTAACTCATGTGCGAGTACGGCAGCTCCAGGACAGTTAACACAACCATGTCCTGTATAATCTTCAAGTAATACTTTTTTATTTCCGCTACAGTAATCACGACTCTCAACGTATGGAGGATCAATTTTGTCGCATGAATTTACAACGAATGCGAAAAGAATTAGAATTACGGTTATATATCTTGTTTTCATACTTTTATATTTTAAATCAAGATGTAAGAATCAAAGATGCAGGACTAGATTATTTCTGCTTTAGCTTGTATTCTATACATTATTGTTTCATGAAATTTAATATTAGAAGCTACTTGATATGGTTACATAAAAACCACTTGAAGCAGGTACCTGGCGACAAACTCCACCAACACATACAACTCCCTCACGCTGTCGTCCGTAAGTAAGTGCAAAACGTGTAGTTTTTAGGGTGTATCCAAATGAACCAGTGTAATAGTGTATTTGTTCGTAAGAGTGTTTATTACCATAATTGTACTGATCGGCAATTGTAACAAACCAATGAGGCGAAACTGTATACTCAATTAATGCGGCGGCCCAATCACCTTTGTCTTGTGAAGTCCATAGTCCCTGAAGTTCAACTCTGATTGCTTTCTTAGAAGTAAACTTCCATGTCATATCTACAATGCCAATGTTTGCTTTAACATTTGGGTCACCAGTATGCCCAAGAATTGTGGCTATGTCATAGTCCTGATAGATATATTTAAAAATACCCTTAAACCGTCTACTAAATTTTTTATCAATTTCAATTGTTAAATCTCTATTGAACACTTGATTGCCAAAAGCAAAAAAGTCTGATTTCCATCCAAGTGTACCACTTTGACCAATGTATGATGTATCATTAACAGCTTCCCTTTTTATATCATTAATTTGTGAATAATTAAATGATATACCAATTCCATATTTACCACCCAATTTGCTTTTTTTAGGAATCTTATAATTTACCTGAACCTGAAAACCAATTTCGCCATTGGGCTGTGTAGCATATGGATACATCGCGGCAAGCATATAAGTGTGAGGCTCAATAATAGGAGGCAAGAAATTAATATCAAGAGCATTTGATGTAACTGCCTGATCAGATTTATAACTCATATTATCTATACGCTTAAACATCGCAAAAATGCCTAACCCTTTTCTGGAGTATGAGCCTGTAAAAATGAGTGCATCACCTGCTTTATAAATGTAGTTGTTAACTGCTGAGGGATCATTTATTTTATATGCATACTCGGAAGTGAAATTAAATTTGCCAATACCTAAATTAAATCTTCCTGCAAATGAAGCTACATTTTCGGGCAATACATAAAATGGATTTTGGTCTAGCTGATATTTACTTACTGCACTACCCCCAAGTATTAACCTTACTTTTGAATCGGACATTGAACTAAAAACATCATTTAAGTTAATTTCGCCATCAAGACCCTTAACGATACCTCTACCATTTTTTTCATAAGGAGCCCAAAAATATCGTTGTGTACCATAAACTCCTTTAAGTATAATACCTTTAACTGGCTCAAAAATCACACGAGCTCCATTTATGGAGTTGTCATAACCCAAAGTCCACTCCTGATATGTTCTTAGGGTAAGTCCGCTACCAAATTGCTCATAAAAATTACCAATTGTAAAACTAAATTTTTCTCTGGAGTAGGATGCCCACAAATAAGGAAAGCCCTGACCATCTAAACTTCTGTCGAAACCAGCAATGGGTGGTAAGTAGGCTTCGTATCTAAAACCAGCTGAAAAATTATCTATTGAATAAATAATTTCGGCAAAACCATTAAAACCAAATACATTACCGTTTATTAATGAGTCGGTTATGCCCAAAGCATCATCAGCTTGATAGTACATTCCATCAATTTCGAAGCTGCCATGTACTTGTGATCTACTCAAGAAATCCTGACCAGTAACAACTGATGTGAGAGTAAGAGTAAATACTAAAATTGTAAATATTTTTTTCATTTATTTATAATATTGAACCAATATATCAGAAAAATAATCTTCTGTAATATTTATTAACCCTTAATTCTTTGTGCGATTATAACTTAGTCTTTACCTGAAACATAAGTTCCATTGGCAACTTTCTCTACTATTTCAAATATTTCGTCTTCAAGACCTTCGTAATATGATGTGTGCTGATATACTATGTTTCCTTCTCCATCCAAAATAAAAGTATGAGGAATCATGTTTACACTCATGGCTCTTTTAAAGTCACCATTGGGGTCAAGCAATACCTCAAAATCCCAATCTTTACCATTAACAAATGGAAGCACCTTAGCAGTTGAACGAGCATCATCAATGGAAACTGCAATAATTTTTACCCCAGTTTCGTCTCTCCAGTCTTCATAATTATCATTATAAGTATCAAGCTCCTTTTTACATGGCTTACACCACAATGCCCAGAAACTAATAATAATTGGTTTCCCATCATTATTAATATTTTGCACATTAAAAGTTTGACCCTCGAGTGTTTTAACATTTACTGAAGGTAGTTTTGCTCCTTGCTTTGCATCTTGAGCAGTTACAAAACCAGAAATTAATATCACTAACGCAAAAACCAGTACTTTTTTCATTTTATATATTTTATTATTTTATATGCATTTTGACAACCCAAGTTTTTAATAAGTTGCATTTGCTGATGTGCAAATATATGGAAATTAAATATTTTAACTTAATAGAATAACCTGTTCGTTTTTTTTAGTATTAAATATGATGGATTAATAAAGATTATCTACAAATAAACCTCCAATAACTTTGATGTAGTTTTAGGAATCAATTCTATCTGACTTAAATAAGCTGGAACAATAACAGCTTCACCAACATTTATTTTAATTTCGCCATCAGCCCAAACAAGTATGGTATTGCCTTCAATTCCAATGTATATGATAAATGAATCCAGATGCTCGATATCTTTAGAGGTAGGTTTATCAAAACTCACAAGATTGGTTGTAAATTTATCGCACTTAACTATTTCATTTGTTTTATTTATTTCAGATTTATACTCTGTACGATACGAATCGTGTTTTTTAAAGTCAATTGAGTCCAGAGCTTCTTCTGTGTGAAGCTCACGTGTGTTACCTTTGTCATCAGTTCTATCCCAATCAAAAATACGGTAGGTTGTGTCGGATGTTTGTTGAATTTCGGCTAACATCATACCTGGGCCCAGTGCATGAACTCTACCTGCTGGAATAAAAAATACATCTCCTTTTTTAACATCTTCGTAATTAAGTATGTCCTTAAGAGTTCCATCCTTGAGGTTCTTAAGGTAAGTTTCCTTATCCATTTCTTTGTTAAAACCACTTATTAACTGTGTGCTTTCGTCAGCTCCAAGCGTAAACCACATTTCGGTTTTACCTTGCCCTATATTTCTTTTTGCTGCCAAAGCATCATCAGGATGAACCTGGATGGATAGCCAATCATTGGCATCAATAAATTTGATTAAAAGTGGGAATTCATTACCAAACTTATCAAAATTTTTCTCTCCAACTAAGTCACCCATGTATATTTCAACAAGTTCGTTTAACTCATTATTTTTCAAATAACCATTTTCAACAATAGTTTGGTTGCCTTCAACTCCTGAAATTACCCAAACTTCGCCACAATTTGGAAGGTCACCATAGTCCATTCCAAGTTCAGTTTTAATTTTTTCGCCTCCCCAAATTTTATCCTTAAAGATGGGTTTGAATTTTAATGGATATAATGCGTTCATGGCTTTTGAGTTAAAGGTTAGAAAGTTTAAAGTTTGAAAGTGTAAAGTTAATAGAATTAAGTTGAAAGTTATATTGCATTTAACTGTAGTTAGTTTTGAGGTTTCTCCCTAGAACTTTCTACTTTAAACTCTCTAATCTCATAAACAGCTCTATTAAAAGTAGTGTCAATAGTATGATAAATTGGATAAAACCCTTTTTCATCAAGTACATTTCTTCCCACGTAAGCTTTAAAAAGGACTGCTATTTTATCTTTCGATATTTTCACATTATAGTCACCTTGTTTAATTCCCTTTTCATCTGCGTAAGCTATGAGTGAATTGTACATGGTGTTATCCATATTAAACTCATTATTAAAAGTGTCAAAATCGGTATATTCGTTTAACTGTGCTCTATGTGCATCGGTATAATCAAATGCAAACTGAAAAATTAAACCCTTATTAGCTAATATGTTATAGTAGGTATGAATCGAATCGGTTATTAATGGCACAAAAATATCGGGCATTATGCCGCCACCTCCATACACTATGTTGCCTTTTGGAGTAGTATATTTTAACGAATCGTCAAAATGAATGCTATCTTTACTTTGCATTTCACCGTTTAAATATCGGTGGTACGATTCTCCATTATAATCTTCATCTTCCCCATCTTCGTAATGCTTTTGAATACACCTGCCAGTTGGTGTATGATATCGCGAAACTGTAAGCCTTATGGCCGACCCGTCGGGTAAACTTATTTGCTCTTGCACCAACCCTTTACCAAACGAACGTCTGCCAATTATTAGTCCTTTATCGTTATCCTGTAATGCTCCTGCTACAATTTCACTTGCCGAAGCCGAACCTTCATCAATTAAAACAGCTACGCCAACATCTTCAAGTTCACCAGTATTGGTGGCCATTGCACTCCTTTTTTTGCGGTTATTACCTTCGGTATAAACTATTAATTTACCATTTTCTAAAAATTCGTCACTTATGCTAATTGCGGCTTGCAAGTACCCACCAGAATTACCTCTAAGATCGAGTATTAGCTTACTCATACCTTGGGCTTTAAGTCGTACTGCTGCCTCCAAGAATTCATCAAAGGTTGTAGCCGAAAATTTATTAAGTTTTATATAACCAACATCGTCATTAACCATGTAAGCAATATCGAGGCTGTAGGTGGGAATAACGTCACGAACAATCGTAAAATCAATAAGTTCAGGTATACCCCTTCTATAATTGGTAACTTTTACCTTAGTCCCTTTATTACCCTTTAGCAATCTAATTGCATCGTTATTTTCTATGCCAATTCCCGCAACCAGCGAATCGTCAATTTTCACAATTCTGTCTCCGGCCATTAACCCAACTTTTTCTGATGGACCGCCCGCAATTGGATTTATCACCGTAATAGTATCTTTTTCAATGCGAAACGAAATTCCAATGCCCTCAAAACTACCTAGTAGAGGATCATTTACTTGATGAAACTCTTCTTTGGTTATATACATCGAATGAGGATCTAATTTTTTAAGCATTGCTCTAATGGCTTCGGTTTCAAGCTCATCCTGGTCAATACTATCAACATAATCTTGAGCAATATAATCTAGCACATCGCCAAGTTTATTATACGAATTATTTCCCATTGGCAAAAAAGTGCTTGTTACCTGGTTGTTATTCATCAATATAGAACCAAGCCACATACCAATTATGAGCACAATTGAAAATGCAATAGGTAGATATATTTGAATATTTTTATTTTTCCGACTCATATTTTATTTTTTTACAAAACTATGAAAATGAAAGGACAAGGAGTATGACATATTTCTTTTTTATTTGGGCAGACTACGGGCTATACATTTTAGTTGTTTCTTGCCTGCATTTGTTTTGTAATCATTTGGAAGGTTTCCTCTGTCAGCCTCCAAGCTAATAACAAAAAAATGTCAGCCAATTCAACAATCTATCACTTCTATCCCTGCTGCAAATAGTCTTCGCAAAAAAATCTATCTTTGTACTATAATTTCTACATACTTAAACATATAGAATAATGATAAATTTAAAAGTACAATTTGCATTAAACGATCAAATTAAAAAAGAAGAATATTCATCACGTTTATACCTTGCCATGGGTATTTGGTGTCAGCAGAATGGTTATCCAGGAGCTGCTAAATTTTTGTTTTCCCACGCTGAAGAAGAACGTACGCACATGCTTAAACTGGTACACTATTTAAACGATCGTGGAGGTAATGCTCAATTGGAAGTTATCGATAAACCCGAAAATAATTTCGACTCACTTCAGGGTGTTTTTGAAGAAGTTATGGTTCATGAAAAATTTATCACCGAATCCATAAACTCACTTTACGAAGTTACAGTTCATGAAAAAGACTACACAACCATGAATTTTTTGCAATGGTACATAACCGAGCAGCTTGAAGAGGAAAATCTGTTTAATACAATACTTGATAAAATTAAACTTGTTGGCACCGACAAAGCCGGTATGTTCCATATTGATAAAGAATTGGATGGGATGGCTGTAGCTCCAGGTGTTCAGTTGTAATTTTTAATAAGAACTTAAAAGTTTGAAATCGGAAATCCGAAGCCAGAGGTTGTTATACCTTGGGTTTCGGATTTCTTATTTCCAGACATATGTGGTATTATTTCTTTTCTTTTACCTGCTTATTCAAGAATGCTTCCATTGCACGATAGAAGTCAAATCTGTTTTCTTCGTTATGAAAACCATGACCCTCATTTTCTTTAACCATGTATTCAACAAAAACACCTTGCTTTTTCATTGCTTCAACAATTTGATCCGATTCATCAATATTTACTCTAGGATCGTTTGCTCCCTGTGCAATGAACAATGGGGCAATAATTTTGTCAACGTGAAATACTGGCGAAACTTCGCGTAACATTACACTATCTGTTACAGGATTTCCAACCATTTCGTACATCATTTTAAGCATTGGCTCCCAATATGGAGGTATGGTTTGCATAAAAGTAAACATGTTTGATACGCCCACGTAATCAACGCCTGCGGCATACAAATTTGGTTCTTTAACCAGTCCCATTAAAGTTGCATATCCGCCATAGCTAGCGCCATATATTGCAATTTTATTTGGGTTAGATATTCCTTTATTAATTAACCAATTTGTACCATCAGTTATGTCATCTTGCATGGTAAGTCCCCACTCTTTAAATGAAGCTTCCCAGAATTTTTTACCATATCCTGTTGATCCTCTAAAATTCATTTGGAAAACGGCATAGCCACGGTTGGCTAAAAACTGAACCTCAGGATTAAAGCCCCAGCCATCACGTGCCCAAGGTCCGCCATGTGGATTTATTACTGTTGGAAGGTCTTTTGCTGTCTCAGGAGTTAGGCCTGAAGGCAATGTTAGATAAGCATGTATGGTTAATCCATCGCGAGATTTATAAGTTACAGGAAATACATTGGCCATATCATCTTCATCAATCCAAGGACTTACTTCGGTAATTTTTTCAAGCTTATCAGTATTTTTATCATAAATATAATACGAACCCAATGAGCGGTCGCTGTATGTACGAATTATGATAACATCCTCATTTTTATTAATTCCTGTAATTGCTATTTCGTAATTACCAAGTTCTTTTTCAAGACGTTTGTACAGATCTTTTGTTTGCTCGTCGAAAAAATGTTTTTCTCTTTTTGATGAAGTGTAATTTGCAGAAGTTATAACTTTTCTTTTTTTGGAATAACTTACGCTTGACACGTCATATTCTGGATTTTCGTATAGTACTTTAATTTCTTTGCCGTTGGCGATATCAAATTCTACAACAGCACTTTTATCACGACCAAGATTAGATGTGGCAATAACATTCTTGTTGTCAAAAGTAAAAAACTCAGGACTTATGTTATCTTTGAAACTGGTGGTGAGTACTGTATTCCAATCATCGGCTTCTGTTTCACGGTATAATATGCTAACATTTATTCCATCAACAATTGCAAAAGCAACTCTTAATTTGCCTTCATGGTCGAACATCCATCCTTGAATATTTCCTGGATTTTCGGCTATCATCTCCATTTCTCCGGTTTCTAAGTTAAGACGATACGGGTCGAAAACCTGAGGGTTGCGTTTGTTTAATCCAATAATTATTTCATTAGGAAGATCTGGTAAATCATCAATAATTTGGGTGCGTACGCCATCAAATTCTGTATATGCAATTGCGTTAGTGCTGTCGATGTTTATACCATAAAGTTTAAAGTTTTCATCACCACCAGTATCTTTTAAATAAAGAATACGTTCGTTATTTGGCCAAAAATATCCGGAAATGCTTCTGTCGGTTTGTGCAGTTAATTGGATTACATTATCTGTTCCTCGTTCCTGTACAAAAATGTTCATGCGTTTTTCGTAAGGAGCCTTGTAGGAATAATACTTTCCGTCAGGCGAGATTTGATAACTATTTTTTTCAGGATTTTTGAAAAAATCCTCCAAAGGAATTTGTTTTGCTGTCATTGATTTTTTTTCTGTGTTGGTACAACTTGCGCCAAGCAATAGTATACCAATCATCATTACGATGATGTAATTAATTTTTTTCATGATATTGTTTTTAATGGTTCATATAAATGAAATTGCGATTCGGAAGCAAAGTTATACAAAATTGAGACAAAGTAAATTTATTATCAGTTTCATTTTTTATGAGAGTATACTGCGGCAGCGATAGCAATGTTAGCTTGTTGAAATGGCAATTGATCTTTTTGTTAAAAGGCGGATGCTGCCGAAGAAAGCACACGCACTTATTACAAAAAACAATTGGCATGAAACAACTATAAATGTAAAGCGCGATTGCCGCCCACAAAATAATCATCTGATATCTTAACTTAACTATCTTTGCATCCTTAAATAACGAAAAATGAGTAACAGCAATGTGAGAGTGCGATTTGCGCCAAGCCCAACCGGACCGCTACATATAGGCGGAGTGAGGACGGCCTTGTACAATTATTTATTTGCCAAGAAAAATGGCGGCAAATTTTTATTGAGAATAGAAGATACCGACCAAAAACGATTTGTGCCCGGTGCTGAGCAATATATTATTGATGCTTTTAATTGGTGTGGAATTGAGTTTGATGAAGGCGTTACCAAAGGTGGTGAATATGGTCCTTATAAACAGTCGGAAAGAAAGCAAATGTACCGCAAATATGCAGATAAGCTTATTGATAGCGAGCATGCTTATTATGCTTTTGATACTGCTGAAGAGTTAAATAAAGTTCGTGCTGATTATGAATCGCAGAAGCTTACATTTACATACAATGCTGCTGAAAGAGTTAAATTGCGTAACTCATTAACACTTAGTAAAGACAAGGTGAGTGAGCTCATTGAGGATGGCGAACCGTTTGTTATTAGGTTTAAAATGCCTGAGAACGAGACTATTGTTATGAATGATATGATTAGGGGTAGGGTTGAGGTTAATAGTTCTGTACTTGATGATAAGGTTCTTTACAAATCGGACGGAATGCCAACTTATCATTTGGCGAATATTGTTGATGATCATTTGATGAAAATTAGTCATGTTATTCGTGGTGAGGAGTGGTTGCCATCGTTGCCATTACACGTGTTGTTATATGATGCTTTTGGCTGGGAAAAACCTGAGTTTGCTCATTTGCCATTGCTGTTAAAACCTGATGGAAATGGAAAACTAAGTAAGCGTGATGGTGATAGGTTGGGGTTTCCTGTGTTTCCATTGCAATGGACTGATCCGAAAACTGGTGATGTATCGAAAGGCTTTAAGGAAGATGGTTATTTTGCTGATGCTATGATAAATATATTGGCAATGTTGGGATGGAATCCGGGTGATGACCAGGAAATTTTTTCGATGGAGGAACTTGCTGAAGTTTTCACAATGGATAGAGTTGGAAAAGCCGGGGCAAAATTTGACCCAGTAAAAGCTGCTTGGTTCAATCATCAATATTTGGTAAAAAAAGATAATGCTGAACTTGCGGAATTGCTAATGCCAATTGCAATTGAAAATGGAGTATTAGTTGAAAATGATCAGCTTGCCGAAGCCATTGGTTTGGTTAAAGATAGAGCTAGTTTTGTGGCAGAATTATGGAATCAACTTGATTTCTTTTTCAAACGCCCACAAGAGTATGATGTAAAAGCAGTTAAAAAGCGCTGGAAAGCTGGTTCGTATGATCAAATGACAGAGCTTAAAGAAGTTCTTTCAGGGATTGATGATTTTACAGCCGAAAATACTGAAGTAATTGTAAAGCAATGGATTGAAGATAAAGAGTACGGAATGGGTGTTGTGATGAATGCCTTTAGGTTATTAATTGTTGGGGCATTGAAAGGTCCTCACCTTTTTGATATTTGTGCTTTAATTGGGCAAGAGGAAATTTTGGAGAGAATTGAGCAGGGCTTGCATGAAATTGGAAGAAAGGAATGAAGTTGAAAGTGGAAAGTTGAAATTGAAAAGTAATTTGGTTCCAACTTTTTAACTTTAAGAACTTTCAACTCTTTAAACTTTATAAACTAAAAAAAAATATGTCGATTATATCAGTAGAAGGAATGGAGTTTTTTGCCTACCATGGTTGCTTTAAAGAAGAGCAGGTAATAGGTACAAAATTTAATATAGATTTATTTTTAACAGTGGATACTTCAAAGGCTGAGGGTACTGATAAACTTCAGGATACTGTTAATTACCAAGAGGTTTTCCAACTGGTTAAAAGTGAGATGCAGATAACATCTAAGTTATTGGAGCATGTGGGAAGGCGGATTTTGGATAGTGTTAAGAGCACTTTTCCACAGGTTGAAAGCGCAACCATTAAAATCAAAAAGCTTAACCCACCACTTGGTGGTAAAATGGATTTTGTTAGTGTTACATTAGATTTGTAGAATGAAATTAATTGAAGATGAAAAATGCCCCAAATGTGGGGCTATGTTTTCATGTGGTAAATCGGGTAAATGTTGGTGTTACGAGGTAGATGTGTCTCCATCTATTATTGACAAGATTGAAAAAACTTATAGCTCATGCTTATGCCCTGATTGCTTGAAGGCAGAGGCTGGGAGTGAAAAGTAGAAAGTTAAAAGTGAAAAGTTTGAAAGTTAAAAGTAATTTGGTTCCAACTTTACAAACTTTCAACTCTATCCCTATTTCTTTATAAATTTCACCGAATTAACAACTCCATTTTGATGGTGGATTATTGCAAAATATACACCACTGTTTAAAAATGATACGTCAATACTAAGGTTACTAGCGATTTCTTCAGACACGACCTTTTTACCCACCATATTTATGATTTCAATGAAAGCTGTATTTTTAATTCCACTTACATAAAGCTTATTTATAACCGGATTAGGATATGTAGATACTTTGGTTTCATCGGTATCATATATACCAGTTATTAGATTAAAATGTACAATGTAAGTGAGTTCTGTTACACCATCCTGAGCAGTTACTACAATTGTTCCATCATCAGGGAGGGTTGAAGCTTGTGTTATTTCCATTGTTGCCAGTGGGTCGGTGGTTGTACCATCGATGATAGGAACTGGACTTCCTTCAAAAACGTCAACTTCATAATAATATGTAGCCGGGCTAAAATTGTCAATTGTAGTTCCATCAACAGTTAAATCAGATAATGTAGCATCGGTAGCCAAAGTATAGAAATGTACTGTATATGTTAACTCATTTACACCATCTTCGGCAACAATATGTAAAGTTGCATCGCTAGGTATTGCCGTTGCCTGTGTTGTTGTAAGCGTTGCAAGTGGGTCGGTTGTTGTTCCATCCACAACGGGTATTGGTGTAATATCAACAACCAAATATTGATAAGATGTAATATTCGGATCAAATCCATCAATGGTAACACCATCAACAGTTAAGTCGGATAATGTAGCATCAAAACCCAGAAAATAAAAACTTACTGTGTAGGTTAAAACTGTCACACCATTTTCGGCAGTTACCACAAGAATTGCATCACCCGGTATGGAAAGACATTGAGTATCATCAACTGTGGCAAGTGGATCAGTGGGAATGCCTTGAACATAGGGTGCAGGGTTGTTGTAGATTACAGCATAAGTATAATTATAGATTACTGGATCAAAACCATCTATTGTAACACCGGCAATTAGTAAATCTATTAATGTTGCATCTGTCCCCGGATTATACAGAAAGTTTACAGTGTATGTATTTGTGGTCAATCCATCTTCTGAAGTTACATCCACTGTTGCTGCCCCTGGAAGCGATATTGCTTGATTGATTGTGAGTAATGCCATTGGATCAGTTGAGGTTGCTCCTACAACTGGAATAGGGTCTCCAGTGGCCACATTGTAATCATAATTAAACACATCGGGTGCAAAACCAGAAATTGTAACTCCATCAACGGTTAGGTCACTCAATGTTGCATCGGTACCTGCAACATAAAAATCAATTGTATAAGTGAGTTGTGTTGCACCGTCTTCGGCAGTAACGAGTACAATTGATTGCCCAGGAACCGCAGTAGCCTGAGTAATATTAACTGTTGCCGCAGCGAAACTTGGTGTTGCTCCAGTTATGGGTAATGGGTCACCTGTAGGTATTGGCATACTATAATTGTAGATAGTTGGGCTAAAACCATCAACAGTAGTTCCATTAACCGTTAAATCACTTAAAGTTGCATCGGTACTAATTGGCGGATTTCCCATGGAGCCATCAGTATATATGTTTTGCATATAAATATCAGTACTGTTTTCTTCCCAAACAGCAATTACTTGATTATTGTAGATAGGTGATGCTACTAAGTGTACTTTTGATGTGGATCGCGAAGCCATTAACGTAGTAGTTGGCGACCATATTAGGGTACCGTCACCATTAACCCCAAGTGCTTTTACATGCGAGGATGAGCCGCCTACCGATACGTCATATACAATTAGAGCACTGGTTCCATCAAATACGGCACCACCGTTTGTGCCTCCAACATCTGAACTCATTGCGACAAACTCAATACCGTCATCAGTCCATTGTCTTACACCCGATGAATTAATTTTTTGTCCTGCAATAGCAGTTTGACTTTGAGAAGAATTTTTTTTACTCCATGTAACTAATACATTACTGCTATTGTCAGCACCAAGTATCATAACATTTTGATTGCTTGTACTGGCGGTTGTATTTACTTCAACACCATTTGCTGGCCAGTTTGTAGTTCCGTCGGATAGTATGTGCTGCACAGCCCCATCAATATTCATGTCACTATCCCAATCATCTGTCCATGAAATAATTATCCCATTTGCATTATCTGATGCGATATAAAAATTAGTATATGGATTTATACCATTTGAGTTACTTACTAATACATCATTCGCCCATACAGCATTACCTGATCCATCAAATTTTTGGACATAAATATGTCTGGTTAAAGCAGGGAAGTTCCCGGTTTCTTTATAGAAAGCCATTAGATAATTATCGCCATCAACACCAAGTACACGTGCGCCGGTATAGTCTTGCGAACCAGCTTGGTATGTAATTCCACTCGATCCCCATGATAATGTACCCGAAGGAGTAATTTTTTGCATTACGATTTCAGCCTCCGTAGTAGTAGATGGTCGTGACCAGGCTACAATTGCATTATTTGAAGCATTTACAGTAATGCTTGGCACTACTTCAAATTCAGGGTCACTCGTAAGAGCTATACCATCAGCTCCCCATAAAAATGAACCGGTTGGTGAAATTGCGTATGCATAAATATTTTCGTTACCATCACGTACATCATTAAATGCCAATACGCAATTTCCATTATTGTCTGTTTTTAAATCCCAGTCGGTAACCCAGCTATTTTGTGGGTGATTACTCACAATTATGCCATTTGTAGCCCATTGTGCTATACCGTCAAAACTATAATATTGCAATCTTATATCATAGTTTCCAGCATCGTTTGAGTAGAAGCCAACGTAAAAATTACCAGATGCATCGTAGGCTATATGTGGCACTGCCTGAGAACCAGATAAATCGTTAACTATGGTGTTTATAAGCGGGTCGTCAGACCACTGTCCAAACAGTAAAATATTAAAGGACATCAATAGTGCAATTGTAAATAGTTTTTTCATCTTATTTAATATTTCTATGAAATTAATCTTTTTTTATTAATAAAAATACAATCTTTATATTTCAATTGTCAAAAGTATATTTTCAATTTGTTTGACAGAATAATAAATATACGGTTAAGCTACTGCGAAATGAACTATTACTACTTAAATACTACTGCATGAACAGTTATATATCTGTTATGTAGCCACCTACAACCTCTCTAAAAACATATTCAAATTATCACTTGCAGTAAGACCTAGCTTTTTTCTTATCCTGAATCTCGTTGATTCTACACTTCTGACCTGTCTGAAAGTAATTGATGCAATTTCTTTGGTACTCATTCCAAGTCGAAGGTAAGCACAGACTTTTTGCTCATTAAGGCTTAGGTCAGGACAAATTTCCTTAAGACTGGTATAGTATGATGGATGGACATCTTCGAAATAGGATCTAAATTCCTCCCATTCCTTTTGGGAATTATGAGGTCGAAAATGTCGTATTACCTCCTCAAGTTTTTTACGAGTTGCAGATTTTATATTTTGCTGATACAATAACTCATTTATTTGCGCCAACACAATCTCAAGAGATTTGCTTTGCTTAAGTACAGAAAGTGAAAATGTTGTTAACTGACGGTTTTTATAATCCAGTTCTTGTTTCAAACTATGTTCATTTTTAATCCTAATAATCTTCTCTTGAGTATTAATTTTCTCATTTTGTTCTTGTAACAAGATATTCGTTTTACGTTCAAATTTACGTTTTCGGTAAAATAATAAGGCCAAGCCTCCAAGCAATATCAAAAAGCCAAGGGTTATGAAAATCAAATACTTTTGTTGTGTCAGTTGCAACTGCTTAATTGATAAGTTTTTTTGCAAAACCATATTTCGCTGTTTATGTAGTTTTATAGCATACAAACTCTGGATTTCAGCATATTTAACCCGGTCCCATGATTTATTAATGGAATCGTTAAGTTCAGCAGCATACTTATGTAAAACATAAGCTTCCTTATAATTATTCTTCGCCTCACTTAGTAATGACCTCTCTTTTAACAGTTCTATGTGTAAAAGTGGAATATTAATTTTATGATCAATCTCAATGGCACGAGATAGAGTTTCCTCTGATTTTTTTAGTTCATTAAGCCCTCTATAGATTCTCGAACTAAGTAAAAGGGCTTCTAAACTAACATTTTCAAAACCATTCTCAAGGCTAACCACAATACTATTTTCAATAATAATTAGAGCAGAATCATAATTTTTCTCGGCATAATACAATTTGGCAAATCCAATATCCACAAAGGCCAAATCATAAGGCGTGTTGTTTATTTTTGCCAGATCAAGGGCTTTATAACAATATATTCTTGCTGAATCAAAATTTTTAGTTTCAACATACATTTCCATTAAGTTGACACTAATATCCAGCAAAAGCCCTTTATTATTATCAGTTTCTGCAATTTTCCACGAATCCTTCAAAATAGAAATTGCTTGCTCGGTATTTCCGTGTAAATTATAGAGAATAGATATATTATTTAAAGCTGTCGATTTACCTTCATCCCAGTTAACTGAATCAGAAATGGATAAGGAGTGAAAATATAAGCTCAAAGCCTCATCATATTGCCCAAGTTCCTTATTTAAAAGTCCCATTACATTAGCCATATATGCCTTCCTTCTCCAATCGGAAATATTATGAAATCCCATGGAGTCAGAAATTGTGCGAATCCTTGTAAACAGTTCCATGGCTTTAGCATAATGTCCTTCCTGGGCTAAAATATAACCATATGAACTCAAGGCTTCCATGAGTGTTTCGCCATCATTAATTGTTTTAGATAAATCAATAGCCTTTTGAGAAAAAACCTTTCTTTCGTCCAACTGAAATTGCTCGTCTTTTGATAGATCAAGATATTTATGAAACATATTAATTGAATAAGATAATCCATCAGTACTATCGGTTGACTGTGAACTTACTACTTGGGCAGTCAACAATAATAGACAAACTAATGAAACACCTTTTAACAACATACCAAACAATTAATTCGCTAAAATACTATAGATGGATGTTATTACTGCTATTTCACAAATATTAAATGCAATCTGTATGAGAAATATAGTAGAACATGACAACTATTCTCAGTGGAGTTAACTTTACATATTTAATAAACACATAAAACTAAAATTTAGAACTATGGAAAAGGAAAAATTCCAAAAAATTCAAATGGTATATGGATATGCTGTTTGTATTATTGCTGTTATTACTTTGCTCATTTCAATAACCTCGGTAGTCTATTCAGTTATCGACTTAAGTGATCCCTTTAGTGCCATCCGAAATTACAATATAGATGTCCCAAGTTTAGCTTCTTTTGAGAACTATAAAGTTGACATCATAAGGTCTCTCGATACAGAGTAAGGTATAGAGCTCGATGACACTATACTAAAGTGATGTTTGATGCTGCAAAGGACAGCGCTATTTCAAAAGTAGTTCATGAATCCAAGCGCTTGATAATCGTAAATAGCCTAGTTCTTTTAATTGCTATCATCCTTTTTGCAACTCATTGGATATGGATTAGGAAAATTTCAAGAAAGGCGGAATAAGTACAGGAAAAATACTATTTTTGCAGTCCATTTCAAAAATGGTACCGTGGCCGAGTGGCTAGGCAGTGGTCTGCAAAACCTCCTACGGCGGTTCGAATCCGTTCGGTACCTCATACTAAGCCTGTTATATGTATAGCAGGCTTTTTTTATGGCAGGTTGTTTTATGTTTATTATTTCTAAATAAGAATAAAAATCATATTTTGTTAGAAAAGAAGTATTTTTGATATTGAAATGCTTTAAAGTAATTATTTAAAGTGATGTATTGATGAAATAATATCTATGTTTTTAAGGCGGTTATTATCAGTTGTCTCATTATTTTTATTGCTATCCCAGTCTGCTTTTGCACAATCTGATTCATGTGAATATTCATTGGCTTTTTGTACAACCACTTCTTACACTTTTCCTGCAAGTACAAACACTACAGCGCAATCAGGTCCCGATTATGACTGCTTAGCAAGCCAGCCTAATCCAGCCTGGTATCATATGAAAATTGCTGTTGATGGTGATATTAATATTAAAATGTCATCTGAGCCTTTAAGAGATATTGATTTTATGTGCTGGGGACCATTTGATGAGGCTTATTCACCATGTGCTGCCGAACTTACGTCTTCTACATTTATTGATTGTAGTTATGCACCAGATAGTGTTGAAAATTGCAATATACCCAATGGTTTAATTGGTGAGTACTATATATTAGTAATTACAAACTATTCTAATCAAGAGTGTGATATAACCTTTGAAAAAAGTTCAGGTACAGGTGAAACCGACTGTACAATTGTACCACCACCCGTAAGTAATAATGGACCTTTGTGTGTTGGCGACACCCTGGAACTTTATGCAGGTACTGTTGAAAATACCACATATAGTTGGACAGGTCCGGATGGGTTTGCTTCAACGGAACAAAATCCAATTATTCCAAATGTTACGGTATCAAATGATGGAAGTTACTCGCTAGTGGTTGTTACTGCTGGTAGTACCAGCGATCCAACGTATACAAATGTAATAGTTGCCGAATACCCAAATCTTGATTTCACCATAGATGTTAATGATACAGTTTGTTCTAACGAGCTCATTACATTTACAGGGACGGATGCCAACGGTACAAGTATTTCATCCTGGGATTGGACCTTTGGCGATGGAAATAGTGCCACCAATCAAATTGTTCAACACACATATAATATTGGGGGATATTTTAATACAACTTTGATTGCAATTAATAACGGAAATTGTACAGATACAGCTTCAATGTATATTGATGTTGTGGCCAACTTGAGTTCAAATGTTGGTTCAAACGAAAGCATCTGTCAAGGAGGTGTTTTCGATATTTCAACGTCAAATGTATTGCCCGATACAAGTAATTGCGATTCATTGTTGTGGATAGGTGGTTTGGGAAGTTTTAATGATTCTGGATCGTTATATCCTATTTATTTCCCTGCTCCAATTGAATTGGGAAACATACAACTTGGCTTGATTGCTTATGCTGCTCCTCCGTGCGATAATGATACTAATTACATGACTCTTACCATTGATAGTATCCCTGATGTTACATTTATTATCATTCCAAATGATACTGTTTGTATTGATGAATTAGTAACTTTTAACGGACTCGATAATAGTGGTACAACAATTACATCATGGCAATGGGATTTTGGTGATGGCAATACTGATAATACTCAAAACACCAATAATACTTATAGTGCAGTTTTGGTTGATAGTGTTAGATTAATTGCAATTAATGATAACACTTGCACTGATACTACTTATCGTGATATTTGGGTAACTGACCCACTTATAGGATCTGACATAAACCCAAAGCCTGCATGTATTGGCAGTATAATATCATTTGAAGGAACTGGTGATGTAGTTAATTATACAAATTGGAATTGGGATTTTGGAGATGGACATACTGACATAGGTCGTGATGTATCGCATTTATACTCTACTTCTGATACATTTGAAGTTACCCTTAATGTATGTTCAAAAACGGTTTTTGATTCGGCGTTTGTAATGCCTCAGGCTGTTGCCGATGCCGGGTCAGCACATACTTTATGCGAAAGTCTTCCGTTTGATTTTGCAACATCCGTAACGCAGCCAACAGCAGTAGGTTACGATTCTTTGAGATGGGATGGAGGTTTAGGAAACTTTAATAACCCAAAGATAATTTTACCAGTTTACACCCCTGCCATTGATGAAGCCGGACCCATCCAATTTGCATTAGTAGCCTACGGGAAGTCCCCCTGCAGTAACGATACATCGTATGTTACAATTACGTATAACACTTTACCCGACCCAGGTTATATACAGTTACCCATCGATTCAATTTGTGTTAACGAAATAATATCATTTACTGATACAAGTACAACTAATGTACAGATTTGGCAATGGGATTTTGGTGATGGAAATGTTGTTGGATTGCAAAATCCTGATCACTCTTATATCACATCTGGCATTTTTAATCTAAAGTTTATTGTAACGAATGATAAAGGATGTAGTGATTCAATAATTACT
Source organism: Bacteroidota bacterium (assembly GCA_045267845.1). Taxonomy (GTDB): domain Bacteria; phylum Bacteroidota; class Bacteroidia; order Bacteroidales; family F082. The sequence continues at coordinate 33,075 of JASFZK010000119.1, forward strand.
CCAATACAAGTACATGAACTTCCCGAACCCAATTTTACAATCTTGCCAAACGATACAATTTGTTCAGAATTACCACTTACGTTTGATGGTTTTGATATGGCTGGTACAACAATTACAAATTGGAATTGGGATTTTGGCGATGGGAATCAAAGTACAGGTCAATATGTAACACATACTTATTTATCGTCTGGAGATTATACAATAACATTGGATGTTCTAAATAATAATAGTTGTACAGAAACAGATCAGAAAAATGTACATATAAGTAGCCTTCCTGAATCAAGTTTTACCATTTCTCCAAATGATACCAGCTGTGTGAGTGAGATGATATTTGTTGATGCCATTGATATAACAGGTGATATAACTTTGTGGGATTGGCAGTTTGGGGATGGAAATATAGGTACTGGCCAGAATGTGACCCATACTTATAATCAGGAAGGTAATTTTAATATACTATCCATATATCAAAATGCATTTGGCTGTATTGATACCACAACCCATCAACGCGTTGTGCAAAGTGTAACAATTGATTTTGATATTATTAAAAGCCCAAGCTGTCAGGATTATTCAGTTCAGTTTACCGGAACTGATGGGCTTGTAACTTTTACAGATTGGATTTGGGATTTTGGAGATGGTTCACCAACTGGTTTTGGCCATACCATTTCTCACTTGTATACAACACCCGATACTGTTGATGTAATACTTAATGTTTGCTCTGAGCAGATGGTACAGCAGCAGATTATTTATCCCACTTGTATTGTTGATGCAGGATCGGATGAGGCTACTTGCGAGAATGTTTATTTTGATCTTTCCACATCATCAACTCCACCATCGGCTGATGGGTATTCATCTGTGTATTGGTACACAAGCGGACTTGGTGCTATTGATGATCCAACGTTGATATCTCCCACATATATCCCTGATTCTGTGGAGGGTTCAATTCAGGTTGATACTGTTTATATGACAATGGTTGGATATGGATTTTCTCCATGTGATAATGATACTTCACAAATGATGATTCTTGTAGTTCCTGGTGCATACGCAGAAGCTGGCTCTGACGAGAATTCATGTGTTGGTTATCCTTTTGATCTTGCTTCTTCAACAGATTCTGTTTTTGCAGCGAATTATATAGTACTTTATTGGTTAACGAGTGGAACTGGCTATTTTGTTGATCCTAATGTTGAACAACCAATTTATATTCCTGGACCAAATGAGTTAGGACCTGTAACACTAACTATGGTAGCATCAAATATTATCAATTGTGATTCCATTGATGAAATGATTCTCACAATTAGGCCAGAATATGTAATGTCTTTTGACACTACTATTTGCCATAATGATTCTTTGTTTGTTCAAGGATCATGGCATTATTTATCAGGTACATATTACGATACTCTGCAGTCTGAATACGGTTGCGATAGTGTAATTATTACTAATCTAACAGTTCGTCCAAAGATAGATCAGGATTTTGTTGTTGCTACCAGTGATTCAATTTGTTATGGTGAAACTGTAGATTTTGTTTCCACAGGTTCAGCAATTTTAGTAAATTGGCTTTGGGATTTTGGTGATGGGTACACATCAAATAATATTAATCCTACTCATCAGTATGATACATCTGGATATTTTACTGTAATATATTATTATACTGATGATAATGGATGTTCAGATTCATCTACAAATCAAGTAATGGTATTTGAATTGCCCGAAGTGTGGTTTACAAATAACATGACCAATCCATGCGTCAATACACAAATAGATTTTGTAGGTAGTAGCAATCATACTATAGTATCATGGCAATGGGATTTTGGTGGTGGAAATGTAGGTACAGGGCAAAATATTTCTCATACATATACCACATGGGGAAACATGACAATTGAACTTATTGTTACTGACACAAATGGATGTAGTGAAATTACTTATCAGTTTATGGATATTGCTGAGCCACCTATTGCTGATTTTACATACAATAGTATTATTTGCGACTCTATTCAATTTACTGATCTTTCAAGCTGTGCAGCAGGTTATAATATAGTAAGGTGGTATTGGGTTTTTGGTGATGGAACTACTGATACACTGCAAAATCCTACTCATCAATATCCACACAGTACAACGCCTGGTGGTGAAGAATATAATGTTAGTCTTTTAATTATTGCTGATTCCAGTGGGTATGAGTGTGCTGATTCTGTTGAGTTATTGGTAGTAGTTCCTAATCTTCCTGATGTTTTTTATAGTTTTGATCCTGACCCTTCTTGTTTTGGTGAAACAACGTACTTTTTTGGGGAGTCAACACATAATATAGATGTATGGAGTTGGGATTTTGGCGATGCTACTTTTTCCATGGATCAAAACCCAAGTCATCTTTATGCAGATACTGGTAGCTATTATGTAACTCTATCCCTATCTGATAATGTTGGCTGCATAAATTCTTTAACTAATCAGGTAGTAGTTAATCCACTCCCTGATGTGACGTTTACAATGGACCCATCTTTTGTTTGTGTTAATACTCCTGTATATTACTTTGGGCAAAGTAACTCAAACATAGCATTATGGAACTGGGATTATGGTGATGGGCAAAGTGGAATAGGACAAAATACATCACATGCTTACACTACATGGGGCAATATAGTTGTGTCACTTATGGTTACAGATATATTCGGTTGTAGCGAAAGTGCTTTTGATAATATTTACATTCCCCCGCCCCCAATTGCCAACTT
>JASFZK010000120.1:0-5789 GCA_045267845.1 Bacteroidota bacterium
GACAGCGTTATGAAAATTCCTTACGAATGGCATTTCCCCATTATGGGCGATAAAATTCGCAAACTGGGTTTTGACATACCCTTTCCCAATGGTATCATGGTTAACTATATCGTTGGAACACAATATGTATCAATCAGCAATCTTTCAATTGGACTACATGACGACCCGGATTCATTTATAAATGTTGATGGCATAGCCCGGTTCGAACAGATTAAACCCTTTGTAAATGTCATAAACGTACGTTACGATGTATGGTTGTTACCCTTCATCGATTTATATGCTTTAGGTGGATATGTTCATTCTAAGACAGACATCAAAATGGCACTACCTTTTCAGGCTGAGTTTACCTCGGAAAGTGAAGGCCCTATGGTTGGATGGGGTATTGCAGCTGCCGGAGGTATCGGGCCTTTTTTTGCAGAATTAGACTACAATATGGCCTGGACCTTTGTACAGCAGTTGTATGAGCCATCATTGGCCCAGATATTTGATATCCGCGTAGGCCATACCTTCAAATTTCCCGGACGCCCCTGGTCAAATATTTCGGTTCTTATTGGTGCCGAATGGCTGAGATTAACTCCATACAGTCGTGGTTCTGTGGATATTAGTGCAGCTATCGGCGGAGGTGATAATGGGGATAAACAGGAAGATTTAACTGACTGGTATGATGAATTACCTCAAATGCAGCAGGAAACCTTCAGAGAGTTTTATGAAACCATTCATGGTGCGCTTGGGGGTGAAGATGATAAATACCTCTATTATGAATTCGATAAAAAAATGCCGTACCCCTGGAGTATGACATTAGGATTGGATTACCAAATCAATCACAGATATCTTCTAAATGCTTTTTACACATTTTTAGGTTCACGGAATCAATTGGTAATTGGTTTCAACTACCGTTTTGGCTTCAAGGGAAAGAATGTGTTAGCGGGTGTTACATTTTAGTGGAATGTTTACAAATGGAATAATGATATAAAGGTATAATGCTTAAATAATAGTAGATATAATAACATAGATATGAAAAAATTGAGAGTAACATTAATTGGATTCATGATGATGGTATTTGCAGCTTATTCAACTGATGCAACAGCCCAGTCAACAGGAGCAGCAGTAGCAAAAAAGGTAGGTGTATATGTTTTCCCTGCCAAAGGACAAACTCAGGATCAACAGAATAAGGATGAATCAGACTGTTACACCTGGGCTGTTCAACAGTCGGGTTACGATCCAATAAACCCCACAGTTGTGCAAGCTCAGCAGGTACAAACAGGACCTGATGGTTCAGCAATAAGAGGTTCAGCTAAGGGTGCGTTAACAGGAGCCGCAATTGGCGCCATTTCTGGAGATGCCGGAAAAGGAGCTTCCATTGGTGCAATAGGTGGCGCTGTGCTTGGACACCGAAGAGGACGAATGAGGAAATCCATGGAGCAGGCAGGGGCGGATGAGGCTGCTGGTCAACAATCCCAAAACCTTGTTGAAGGTTTTAAAAAGGCATTTTCCGTCTGCCTTGAAGGAAAAGGATATACAGTTAAATAAATCATAATACATCTATGATTGGTTTTAACACGCAATGATTAATCAATGCCACGAATTCACGAATATGATTCGTGAATTCGTGGCTATAAAATCAATAGAATAAGAACTTAACATTAAATTTTATACAAATGAAAAAATATAATTGGGTTCTGTTTTTGGTAATTGCATTTGGGCTAAACGTATGTAATGCCCAACCCTCGGCTAACAACTGGGATTTGTTACTAATCAGAGAAGATGTGGTGAAGCCATCCAAAACTACGGATTATGAAATTTCCCTTTTAAAACTAACGACTTTTCTGGAAGATAATAATATTAATGATGTAAATTATATCACTGAAGTACAGGATAATTATCATTATTCCCACATCACTGTCATAAGGGATTTGAATGATATACAAGGTGGGATAAGAGCATATATTACAGGAAAGAAATCTTCTGATGAGTTTGACTTGATCTGGGATGAAGTAAATGAATCATTGGAAACCTATCGGTTTTATGTGGTAAAATATCATCCTGATTTTTCTCATGTGACTGATGGGAGAGTCTGGCTGGAAGAAGCTCCTTTCCGTAAATGGAACTATTATTTCTTCAATCCTGGATCGGAAAAAGAAGTAGACCAATTGTTGGCGGCCTGGAAGAACCTATATGAGCAAAAGGGTATTAATAACGGCTACCGGGTTTTCAAAGGAGTAATTGGAATTGATCAACCTGTTGTTATTTTCACGAGTTGGGCAAAAACCCCACTTGAACACCAGGAAAATCTTGAGGAAAATAATGAATTGTTAGGCGAAGAGGGCTCCGTGCTTTGGATTTCGATGCTTGAGCTGGCAAGAAAATTAGAAACTATAGAAGGTTGGTATTTGCCGCAATACTCTTATCAACCCAAATAGTTATATCTTCATTACAATTGATTGAAACTTGAGGAAGCGAATAAAAGAATAGATATAAGTAAAATGAGTTTAAAAGGAACCAACTACATTAGCATTGTAACAGCTTATAAATCAATTAAATAATAAGTCAATTGATAAACATTGTTAAATATGAAAAAAGGAACCAGTAATTTCATCGTATTAATCATAACTCTGTTTGTCTGCTCAGGTTTACATGCCACAAGCAAAGACTTTTCAGTACCTCAAAAAGCTGATGATTCGATTCATAACGAATCAAGGAAAGAGCAGAGAGAACAGGAAAAATACAACTTGAAACACAGCCATAAGCGGACATTTATTAAAGCGGGTTTTGTTTATGCTAAACTCAGGACCACTGCATCCTTTGCATTTCCTGATAATATTTTAAGCGCAACCCTGAGCCTTGAGGATAATTTAGGGCTGCCGGATAATGGATTCTTTTTCACAGGATCATTCATGTATCGCTTTACCCCGCGTAGTGGTTTGTATGTTGAGTATTATGGATTGAACAGGAGTGTATCTCATACTACAACGAAAGAATTGATTTTTATGAAAGATACTATACCCGCTGGAACTGCTGGAAATGCATTTTTCAACACCCATGTACTAAGCGTTGGTTATTTATTGTCTGTTTTGAAAGAGCCTGATGCCTTTTTAGGTGTATATTTCAATTTGTACGGTATGATGATTGAAACAGGTTTCAGCTCTGATAATACCGATCTAAACCCGAATTTCAAATTTATTGCACCCTTACCAAGTTTCGGAATTGTTGCTTTATTTAAGCTAAATAAGTGGCTTCAAATACATGGTGATGTTGGTTTTTTTAATTTGCAATTAAGTACGTTCGGCGGAAGTATGTACAGCTTTGATTTAGCACTTGATTTTAAACCTGCACGTTGGATTGGTATTACAGTGAGTTACCAAGAATTTGACGTCAATATCTTTGTACAGGACGAGCACATTAATACAACAACTGATTATAATTTCAGGGGGCCAGCACTTGGGCTTTCTTTTATATTTTAAAAGAAATTTAAATTGGGAACATATGATTTCAAAAATTAAAAGCATCTTAAAGTTATTTTGCAGAAGACCTGCCAGGCATGACGCAGAAACTGAACAGGAATATACCATAATAATAATTTCACCAGGTTGTGGCAGGGGAGGCTCAAGAAAAACAAAAATAGTAATGCACGATAAAGATCCGTCAGATATATATATATAAAACTATAAATGTTTTGGAATAACATTTTACTCGCTTGTGTACTTATTGTCGTAACAATCCTCATTCATAGTTCTGTTACGAGGTACACCATTTACCTGATCAATAAAAAGAGTGATACAAGAAAGAAACATCACAAGCATTCAAAGGAGTATTGGATAGCCGTGATAGTGTTAATCATGTTTTCTGCTGCAATTGCAGAAGCTGCTATCTGGGCAGTGAGCTATACAGTTATCGGGGCTATCCCGGAGTTTGAGCAGGCCTTGTATTTTTCCATAGTTACATTCACAACCTTGGGTTATGGCGACATTACATTAAGTGAATCCTGGCGGTTGTTCGCCTCACTTGAATCAGCTATTGGCATCATTATTTTTGGATGGTCAACGGCTATCGTGATGGCTGTTGTACAGAAGCTATTTTTTAAGAAATGATGAAAAATCGTAAACGATACCACAAAGAACACTCAAGTAAAAAAGTGAAAGTAATTAGGTGGATAAACATATGGCTTATCGTTTTTATGTTTGCCGTAGTAATCCATGATTCATTTGTTCATGAACTGCCATTTTATTATATCCTGTTTTTAATAGGAGGACTTGTCATTGGACGGTTTGTGGCAGCTACTCAAAAATTCTCTGTAAATGAAGATGCAGAAATCCTTACCATTGAAGGGAGTCCCCTGGCAATTATAATAACACTTATTCTATTAGTAATAAGGTTTTTTGCCGGCAAACTAATACTTGAGGAATTCAACATTGTTTGGGTAGCCGATGCGCTGTACCTTTTGTTTATAGGTATCTATTATGCAAATATAAAGCGTATTATTCGTGAGATTGACGAGCGTGTATACAGCAAATTATTTGAGAACAAATAAATCTTATCTATATGAAAGTTAGTTACTACCAGGTTAAAAACAGTTTGATTGTTCAAATTGATCAGGAAATAAAACCCAGGGAATGGTTTGAAAAATTAACATGGGTTAACATACGAGCAGATAACCGTAAGGAAGTTGCTGATTATTTTGATAAAACATCTCTTTATAAAGATGCGTATGATTGTATCGAACATCCGGAGAATCATCCCTTTTCCAATAATTTTGAAAAAATCACCCTCCTGAACTTACCAGTCTCAAATAAAGAAAATATTTATAAAGCAGATTATATTTCGGTGATTTTCGATAATACATTAATAATTACCATTATTCCACAGGAATCTGATTTATTTTCTCGAAAGACACTTTCATCGTATTCAGAAAAGGAATTTCCGTTTTTTCAGAATTTCTTAGGGTACATATCGATGGGAACAATTTTAACCCAAAACAATGTAAACATGGGTCTTGCAAATATTCGCATTGAGCAGTTGAATCTCTTACTAACAGATACCCCTGATAAGCTTTCATCGAGGGAACTAATGTCGTGCGAAAGAGAGATTAGTCAATTGTCAGATATTATAGAAGATCAATATGTTGGATTTGGTACTCTGACTTCAATTAGTAGTGGTAAATTTGGTGTAGAAGATGTTAAACATACAAATAAAATTATTAAGGGGTTTGTTCCTTTGGATAATGCTATGCAAAGAATGGAAAAAAAGACAGAATCATTACGTTTACAATATATGCTTCTCCAGCAGGAAAAATCTACACGAAAAATCAACGTGCTAACTATTGTACAAGCTGTATTTGTACCCCTCACATTTCTTGCGGGCATTTATGGGATGAATTTTATAAATATGCCCGGATTAAAATTGGAATATGGATACCTTTATGCCTGGGTTATATTTATTGGACTGGCAAGTGCATTAATTACTTATTTTTATAAAAAAGGTTGGTTTAAATGAAACGAATTAAATTGGCAGCATAAAAAATTAGAATAATACGTGTAAGCTTTTACGGACCAAAATGGAAGTCCTGTGAGAATAGTTGTGTTAACCATATGAAATCTTCTAGGTATTTATTTGGACCAATAAAGGCGAAAATCGATGAGTTTATGCAGATGTGGGGAAAATAGGCACAAAAAAAGAGGTAATTAAAAAATTAATTACCTCTTTCCGCGGTCTGGACGGGACTCGAACCCGCGACCTCCTGCGTGACAGGCAGGCATTCTAACCAACTGAACTACCAAACCGTTCAAAAAAAA
>JASFZK010000121.1:0-15140 GCA_045267845.1 Bacteroidota bacterium
ACCCTACAATTAATCGGTCAAAAAAAAGTAATCCCATCGCATGCCGCCATCATCCTTAGCACCGAATCACTATTTGCAGTATTAGGTGGCTGGCTATTACTAAATGAGCAACTAACTCTACTCGAAATGTTTGGCGCGTCCCTCATGTTAGCCGGAATTATTCTCTCTCAGTTAAAGCTAAAAAGATTTATTTAGGAGTATTATTTAAATTTTTTTAGTACAGCAACCCCACCTTCATGAATTATTACGGTGTGCTTACGCGCTTTCCGTTAATAGCTGTTTTATACCAACCGTATTTTTGTAACCAGTACGGTGGCTACGTTCCTCCGCCTCCGCCTGCTAACAAAACTTACGATGGTATTTCAACAGGCTACCACTGCAATCACTGCTGCCGGGTTTTGTATTTTTAAGACTTTATGTTGGTATTACTTAATTCCGCATATCAACACCCATATTAATGCTAGCATTTTCAATGGCTGTAAATGTTCCATTAATATCAGAAGTTCCTCCACCAAACGAGACTAATGCAGTACCACCACTATAAACCGTAATAGTTATATTAAAGTTCTGCTGATCAAATTTTGAGGTAATATCAAAATTTATATATATTGGTTTATTATCATTTTTTGGTGGCTTATATCGGTAATTACTTATTTCGCCATCAATTGTTCTGCCTCCCAATCCATTTTCCGAACCATACGTTGAAGTCTCAAACTGAATTTTAATATTCTCACCATTTGCATATAGAAAGTTTAACCTTCTCGAAACTATGTAAACTTTTCCTGTTCTTGGGTTTGTCATTTTTTCAAACTGAACAACAAATGTTTGATCTTTAGCTAGCTTTTGATAAACTAACCATTCAGCATCTTCTTTTGCCTTCTTCTCCTTTTTAACCTTTTCTTTTTCAGCTTTACGCTGTTCTTTTTCAGTTTGTCTTTCGTCTTCTTGTGCATTTGAAATCAAAAACATTATTGAGAATATACTCAACAGTAATATTTTAGCCATGTATTTCATACTAGTAAATTTTTTAGTTTTAGATGTACGATATGTTTATAATATTCAATTCATATTTATTGTCATAGTTGAAAAAAGTCTTGCCATACTTCTTAAAGCAAAAAGCTCAAATCAACACCCGAACTATATTCTATTGGCTCAATGCCATGCTGAAATAGTCTAGCATCACGACTGCCAAGTAACTTCATCGAATCGCCATCAATCAACAAAAGACTGGCTTCGCGTAAACCAAGTACTTTCATTTTTTTGTTAACTACCAAAAATTCTTCAATGCGCTGCTCACGGGTTTCACCACCATGACCTTCAGGATTAGCATCTAGATAATGTGGATTTATCTGAAATGGAATAACATTCATGCAATTAAAACTAGGAGGCTCTACAATTGGCATGTCATTAGTAGTCATTAATGTGGGGCATGCTACATTAGATCCTGCACTCCATCCCATATATGGTACACCAAGCTCAGTTCTTTTTTTAATGGCATCCATTATGCCAGTTTTTTGCATCTCGGCAACCAAATGAAATGTGTTACCACCACCAACAGCAATTGCCTCTGATTCGTTAACTAATTTAACAGGATCGTCACTTTGATGAACAGAAACGATTTCAAATCCCATTTTTTTAAAAACTTGACTAACCCTTTCTGTGTAAACATCGTAAGAATCAGTTAAGCCTTTATCCGACAGACTAACTCCGGCATAAGGTACAAATGTAACTTTCTTTACATTTTCAGTAGTAAGAAAATCTTTAATATATTCCTGAGGCCAACCTAAATAGTCTTCGCCAGCCATTGTTGAATTACTTATTAATAACAGTTTTTTATTCATTGTTTGTGGTTTTTATTTCTCTGCTAAAATATAGAATTTTGCTTTATAACTATAGTTCTTATTACTGAAAGTTATTAATTAAAAATCTAACCAACTTTAAACCTACCTACGGCAGGCAGGCTTTCAACTTCAAACTCAGTTAACAATTCTATTTTTAAAATATGCAAGTTTAAAACTATTATACCACCTCTTACCTTTTGTGTATTCGGTAATAGCTTCCTTTGCAGATCTGTTTATTTCCTCATCATGCTTGGCAAGATTTGCCGCAATACCATTTGATATAGCTTTTATGGTTTTTGCATCACCACCCTGTATTCTGTAAATTTCAATATACTCCAATCCTGTGTAATAAAGCTTATTCTTAAGGTAATAATTAGCTGTTGCCATAGTAAGGTTTAGCAAATTCTGAGCTTCGATAAATGACTTAATATCGGGAATTACTATTTTATATTCCACGAGGTTATTATCATTATAAAACTCAATTAGCGAAATATACTTTTCAATTACACCTGAGTAACCCTGTTGATATAATCCATCAACAACACGATCATATTCACGGTAATACTCAAGTATGCTAGCATACTTTTGCTTAAGCTCGAGTAATTCACTGTTTTGAATACTGCAGTTTGGATATGAAGAAATATAAAACTGAGCTTCGTCAAATAATGTGCCTAACTTACTGTAATTATTATACTTAATGGCAATATGTGCTTTTTTGATTATGTCTGAATATTTAGTAGCATAGGAAATACAACTGCGAGATGCCATTTGAATATCAAGATCCTTTAAGGCTTTATTAATTCTTGTATTTGCACCATTAAAATACTTATTATTAAGTTCTTTAGCTTCCAAGGACAGAGTGGCTGCTTTCTCCATTCGGTTAGCCCAAGTATGGTATTTTGCTTCATCAATTAGTTTGGTTATTTCTGGTTCGGCTGCAAATTGTATTAATATGTCAAGTTTTTTTGTTTCGTTTAGCAAGTAATTTGTATTTATCCGCTTAGCTTTCAGCAAACTATACAATGCCATTTCCGATTGCTGTGCATCAATGAGTATTTCACCATTATTTAAAAATGCTAGAAAAAGCAAATATGATACTTCGGTAAACCTTGTACTATCATCTGCAATAAAACAACTATTGTTATTTACATAATTATTAATTGGTTCTAATTGCAAATATGCATCAGGAAATTGGCCGGCACTTATTAAGTTGTCAAGACTATCCAATTTATAATTAATTAAACCCGCATGGGCTATGCATGATGCCGAATCAATATCAAGACAAATATTAGAGCTATTAAGTTTAGAACAAACATTTTTTCCGTACGAAAGACGTGTTAATGCGTCCTTAAAACTCTCATTATCAATATATTTAATGGCAATTCTATACTGTAATCCCAAATAGCTACTAAAGGCTGTATCGGTATTTTGTAAGCTTGCAAATATCTTTTCGTTTGACATCACAGTTTTATCGGCTTTATTGAAATAGGTTTTCGCAAGGGACTGATTGTTGGCACTAAGCGCCACATCACCAACACTTAAATAAGACGAAGCTATACCATCTAAGGCTATTGAAACTGCATTATTATATGCAATACTTAACTCAACGTTAAACCAATTATGAATTATTAACGAATTATTTAGTAGTAACAATGCATCAGTATAATTGCTTTCAATTATTGCTGCATTGGCCATTGATACATACCCATTAAAAATAGCCTGAGATATTTTAATTGAGTCAATGGAATACGAGTTAGTATAATAACTAATAACGGCTTCCAAAGTATTTCGGGCATTTTCGCTCGTGTCGATTTTAGCAATATCTTCAAACCCGGATGCATCAGATGGTTGTAGTTTTTTTGCCTCACTAAGATAATACAGCGATATGAGGCAGTACGAATGGCTGAATTGCACCGAATTTGCTGAAGTTATAGAGTTGCTTGAAAACTGCTGAGTTGCTAGTGTCTTAACTCTATTGGATATTCGTTGTATTTTTTTTTCTAGTTTCAAAAAACCGATAGGATCATTGTCTCTAAGATTAAGTCTGGTTTTGAAGTTATAGCTTTTAATATTATCATTAACTCTATCAACGAGAATCTTATCAATAAATACTGCCTCTATATTAAGATTACTGTTTTGATTACTTTGGGCTTGCTGCTTAATTAGCTTTTTTAATAAGATGCCAAATGAATAGTAATAACTTATTGTTTCAGAAATGTTTTGCAGACGATTATAACTATTTTCAGAGTAGTTAAACTGCAGATCAGAAATAGTAGCACTTATATCTCCAATATTAGAAGGTAGATAATAACTAAGGTCGATTGTTTTTAATATCCCATGGGCTGAGGCAGAAATATTTACTACACCTCGTTTGTGTCTGCCATTGTATAAGGTTAGGTTGGCTGTAAAACCTGATGGCCACAACAATGAGTCAATTTCAAAATCACGTAGTACAATACTCCCTTCAATGCTAACGCGGGTTAAACTAATACTAGCATTTAATTTATTATGTGCATCCCTTGATATTCTTACTAGTAAACGCGATTTTGTATTTAATTCGATGCCATGTACGCTAACATTATTGTCGAGCCCCATTAAATTAAGCATCTTCTTACCATATCCATTTGGTGGTAAACTTTTGTAAGTTATTTTATTTTTTACAATGGTGTTTAACTCAAAATACTCCTGTGAGTATGCTAATTGCGCTAACAATAACATTATGAATAAGAAGAAGAATCGTTTAGTCATTACTTAAAATATGCTGCAAATGTATTGAAGGAAACTTTAATTGCCACATGTAATGGAAAATAATTATTATTTCAGGTTAATAACTAATACTAATATTTAACAATAGTATTATGTTTAAGTATGCACCGTGGAAGTGATTGTAATGGTAGATTGTTGAAATGGTAGTTTATTTTTTGTTAGCTGGCGGAGTTGACAACGGAAACCACGCACTGCTTATAAAAAACAGCTAGCATAAAACAACTACAAATGAAAAGCGCGGTTGACTGCCGTAATTTTTCATGAAGGCAGGCAAGCCACCCAAAATATAAAATACGACTATTGTTGCTTCAACTTTTTCCTTTGCCGTATTATTATGAATATTAAAATTACAATGATAATTAGTATGACCGGAGCAATTAATTTTGAACGTGCTGCCCAGTTTATATCTTGATTTAGTAGTTTGGCATGCTCCTCGTCGGAATGTGGAGCCATTTTCAAAAAATAGCCAACTGTTGTTATCATACTCATTGCTGCATCACCGTTTGGGAGATCTTTGTGGCAGGCAATGCACGTTCCTATTCGCTCCATATGCTCGCGCATATCTTGTGTTAGTGGACTTGATAGCGGCCAGTGATGACCAACTGTTTGGAGCTGCTTGCCATCGCGTGTTACAACCTGCGATAAATCCATGGGTAAATTTGGAATTGCACCCATCTGTGGCTGACTATTAGTGCTTAACTGTTGCCCACTAACATCCTGAATGTCAGTATAACGAGGTTTGTTATAGCCTAGCATATATTGACCATCACCAATGCCATATCCCAGTGCTTTCGGATTTGCATGACATGAAACACAAGAACGAGCTTTTGCTGTGGTGGTATGTGGCGCTGTTGGCGACATATCAATACCACGTTGTCCTTTTTCTCCACTATTTTCGAGGAAAGGCGGCGTATCCCAAATTTTATTTGAAACCAATACTTCACCATCGAGACCTATTACAGTTGTAATTTGCTGACATCCTGGAATTATTGGTGTTACCCTACCTTCTCCGTTTATGCCCAGCACAGGGTCTTCCCATATAACCTGCGTACGACTCTCACTTAATTTACCGGGTTGTTGTACTAGCTCATGGCCAAGGCTTTCCATGGTTTCTCCGTTTGCATTACGTATTTTTCCGGAAGCAATCCAATCATCGGTATGTGAGCCTTTGGAATAATCGACTTTTACATGACAACCATAACACTGAGGTGCCCAACTGGAGTGACAAGAATAGCATTCCATTTTTTCCATGTGAGCAGGTACTTGTGCCATTGATGTCATTGCTTCGACTGGATTTTTCCATGAATTATTTTTAGCCATATTTTTAAGTACAGGGCTATTAAAATCGAGACCGCTTGCTGAGTGTACAATAATATCATTTCCGCGCCTTACAACGTTACCGAAGGGATTTCCGCGGGCTGTTAGCAAGTAACCATCTTCGGCATCGTAAACTGTGGAAAAATCCTTTTGGAAATTGAGCAATTCTGTTGTTGTGCCTCGTGGCGCTGTATATGGGGTTAACCCGTATTCATCCTGATATCCCAATGGTAGCTCCCATGGATAGTTTTCGATTGTACCGTGGCAATCGGCACATTCTACTTCAACTTCGGCTAAAGTTGTTGTGGCTAGGTTCCCATTTCCGTGCTGCGACAAGCTAGTATGGCAATCCTGGCAAAGCATTCCACCTTCCTGTCCATCAATACTAGTTGCACGATGATGTGCATCATCCTCAATGTATTGATATTGTTTACCATGCATTTTTGGTTGTGGTGAGCCGTCTGCTTGCCATGGAGTGTCGTATGGAGATTCTATTAAACCTAAATAAGAGACTCCAATTCGTTTACCTCTGTTGTGGCATGATGTACATGTTTCTGATGGTATACCAGAATATGTAATATCGTTTACTTTAACTTTTGTTTTTCGAGATGATTGTATTGAATGTACTAATAAGTGACCAGGTTCATCTTTTGAGATTGACGGATCGTTGCCATTATAAATACCTTCATCGGAATAAGGTATATGGCATGCTGCGCAGCCCATTCCACGATAATCGCCACGCCTTTGCTTACCTTGTACGCCTACATGGCAACGCTGACAGTCGCCTCTAAGGTATGTGTAAATTGCCTGCTCGGGATGTTCTACTATTGAATCAATATCTGCACTTGGCAGCTCTTGCAATGAGTCTACATAAATATTTGGGAATTCGTCTTTTAACCGACTCATATATTCTTTATAAGCAGAAGATCCCCAACGTGGTATGTCTCCATCAGGATCGTCAATATCATAATTACCATATATTGCTTTGTAACCATTGGGGGCTCCCCAACCCCAGATACCACCTTGTATTTTGCCGGCTTCGGTCTCCATTAAATTACGGTGCATATTGTAGCTATGATCTTCATGACATTTACCACAGGTACGGTCTAATGTCCACATTGAGCCTGGGTGGATAATCATATCTTTATGGGCAAGTGATTTGTTAATTTCTTCTTTAGGATTACCATAATGACAAACGACACATCCGTTGGGATCGTTCATTTTGATACCCTCTGCATAAATTTCCTGCATCATTTTCGAGTTGTGCTCACGAATTGGTTCAATACCCTGATGACATGCCAAACAGCCGGTATTGGGTGCGGGAAATTCATTTTGCGAAATTTGACTAAAACTTAATAATGGTAAAAGCAGAATTAAATAAATGTAGATAACCTTCATGTATTTATTTTCAGATATGTTAATAAATTCGATGCTTATTGTAATTGTAAAAGTATAAAAGAAGCAGTTCAAAACTAAGTTTATGGTAATCTTTTAATAATTACCGAACTCCCACACAATAATTTGATGTATATAATACTGTGTTTCAAATTAATATAAAATAAAGGTATTTTTTTTACATCAAAGGTATTGCAACTTATAAAAAATATTACTTTTGCCCCTGGAGAGTTGGCAGAGTGGTCGAATGCGGTGGTCTTGAAAACCATTGATCCTTCGCGGGATCCAAGGGTTCGAATCCCTTATTCTCCGCAAAAGGAAACCCATAACGTAAGTTGTGGGTTTTTTGTTTTATTGAGCGTGGTAAACTCGTTTACCGAGCGAAAGTAAAAGAAAAAAGACAAAATCATCGAAGAGGATTGGGTTTCTATGCTTGCATGGTATGCTTTTTCCGGGATCAATGCAATTAATCCCTTATTCTCCGCATTTTCTATTAGCATAACAACGCAAACCACTGTAAAATACTGATTTTACGGTGGTTTTGTTTTTTATGCGAAGCAGATAAAAGCATAAGTACAATGTTTTAATCGGTGGTCTTCCTAAAAACCAAAAAAGCCCACCTATATGATGTTTATTCACAGATTTGCAGTAATTTGCATTTTGTTCTCTTGCATATATTATATAGTTTTGTTCCTTAGCTTTGGTCTGCTATGGTTTATTGTTTGTTCCATAAATATATGTCTTCATAGGTTCAATACACAAGATTAAAGTATAAAAATGTAAATATATGACACAAGTAGTGTAAAATAATTTGACAATTGCTTCTGCTACAAAGACAGCGAAGTATACTTATCACACACATTTACAGCAATATAATGTTTGCGGCATAAGGATTGGAAAGTATTTTATGAAAATACTAATTAATGATACTTTAAAGTGAAATTGAAGACATCATACTTTAAAATATTAACAATCTTAGTATCCGGCTTTACTTGCTTCTCGCCTATTAAAGCTGATACAGTTAATATATTACATAAACAGGGTATAGAAATTGATAAGTCGGATGAATCTATAACCTACTATGAAGAAGGTACATCATACTATAAAATGGGTGAATATCTTTCTGCTGAAGTAGAATTTTTAAAAACCATTGAATTTGCTGAAAAATCAAAAGAAAAGAAAATGCTAGCATTCACTTTTCACTATCTGGGAAATATTGAAAGTTGGAAATCTAATTTTTCGCAATCAATCAATTATCACAAAAAAGCACGCGACTTATTTCTCCAACTAAACAATTCAGAATATGTGGCCATATCAAATAATCAAATATCAACTGCATTTGAGTCTTTGGGTGAATATGATAGCACTATTATTTATTATAAAAAAAATATTCAGAACCGGGAAAAAATTGAGGCCAATTATACGGTGCTGAATGCTTATCAAAGAATTGCAACAACATATGCACAACTTTATAACTACAAACTGGCTTACCACTATTTGCGGGAAGGAATTGAGTATGCTGAAGAAATAGGAAACAAACAATCGTTGGGAGAATTGTATTTTACTGCCGGCAATTTATTCCTTAATAACCATGTGAACAAAGATATAGCTCTAGAGTATTTACTTGAAGCCCAAAGTATATTTGAAGAAAGCAATAATTATAGATATTTAAACATTGTGAAACTTAGTATCGGGAATGTTTATTTCAAAACTGGAAATGATTCCATTGCTATGCAACTTTATAAAGATGTTAGCACTAATCTTTATCCAGATGATTATGCCATGCACTCCATTGTAGATCATAAAATAGGGATGGTATTTAAAGACCGGAAAGATTATGATAATGCATTGCAATATCTGCAAAAAAGCATTGATGAAATGTGTTTGATATGCCCGGAGATTCAGATACATCAAACACTAATTGAAGCAGCCCGCACTTCGTTGATTATTGGAGAGTCAGAACAAGCCATAAAATATCTGAATCGGGCAAAGAATATTGCAAAAGAATCTGAATCGGCTTTGGAAATGGCCATCTCATATGAAGAATTAGGGAATTACCACCAAACTCTTAATAATACAGATAGTTCTATTTACTATTTAGAGTTGGCACACAAACTGGGTATGGAGCTGGGTTTACCCAGTAGGATTAAGAAAACAGCTGAATTGCTGAGTGAAAAATTCTATTCAAAAAGAGAATTTCAAACCTCATCTAATTATTTAAAAATTGTTAACCAAATGAATGATAGCTTAGCAAGCATTGAAAAGTATAATGAGGTTGCAAAACTTGAAATGAGGTTTGAAATTGAAAAAAGAGAAGCTGAAAGAGAACTGGAATCCCGCCTCCTGCAAACTGAAATTACAAAACAAAAGCTCATTAGGAATTCATTTATTGCCAGTGCATTTTTACTAATGATTATAGGGTTGGTGCTTTGGAGAGCATACCGAAACAAGAAAAAGGACAATCAACTATTGGCAAAACAGAAAAGTGAGATACAGAAAATGTCAAGGCAACTGCAGCAATCCACTAAACGCAAACTTGATTTCTTTACCAATATCTCTCATGAAATACGAACGCCCTTAACACTTATTAAATCTCCTTTGGAAAGAATTCTAAAGTCAGATACGAAAGACAATGCGACTAACAGTCAACTAGAACTGGCAATTAATAATACAAATAAGTTGAAAACCTTGGTTAATCAAATTCTTGATTTACAAAAATTAGATGAGCATCTTTTAAGTTTAGATTTATCTGAATTTGAAATCATCTCTTTTTGCAAGGAAATTGTTTATTCATTCGAAGGCTATTCTACTCAAAATAATTGCAAACTTATTTTTAAAGCCAATATTAGCAAAGCACAAATCACATTTGATAAGTTACGCTTGCAATCCATCATTACAAATTTAATATCCAATGCTTTTAAGTTTAATAAAGAGAATGGTGAGGTTATTTTCAAACTTGATATAGACCCTCACCAACTATTATTAGAAATTAGTGATACCGGAAAAGGGATTAGCAGTGATCATCTTAATAAATTGGGGGAAAGATATTATCAAATTGAAGATTCTGATAGTAGCCTTGAAGGTAGCGGAATTGGATTGGCTTATGTTAAAGAAATTATTGAATTGATGAAAGGAGAGTTTAACATATCCAGTGAACTTGGAAAAGGAACAAATATTGCGATCAATCTGCCTCTTGAGACGGCTGAAATTCAAAATGATATTCCTGTTAAGATAGAAATTAGTAAACCAAATCATTTTATTGATCAGATTGATAATATAATTTCAGATACCAACGAAAATGGTCTGCCAAGCATACTCATCGTTGAAGATAATTATGAATTACGTTTATTCTTAAGGGATCTATTTTCACCCTCCTATCAGGTTATTTGTGCCAAAGATGGACAAGAAGGAAAGGATCTGGCAACCAAACATCTCCCTGATTTAATTATTAGTGATGTGATGATGCCCAAAATTAAAGGTAATGAATTGTGCAAATTGCTCAAAAATGATATCAATACCAGTCATATCACAATTATCCTTTTTACTGCAAAAGGCTCTGCCGACAGTATAATTGATGGATATGATTGTGGTGCTGATGATTATATAGTAAAACCATTTGATACTGACCTATTGCTTAAAAAAGTAAAAAACATCATTTCAACAGGAGAAAATGCCAGAAAGAAATTCAGCTTTACTGATATTGAGCGTTCAAAAAATAATTATTCTGATTTCGATAAAAAGTTTCTTGAAGATTGCATGTCAATAATTAAAAACAATCTTCACGATAGTAGTTTCACAGTAGAAGTGCTTGCAGAAAATATAAATCTTCACAGAAGAACATTATTAAGAAAATTCAATGCCTTAACTGGTAAATCGCCAACAGATTTAATCAGGCATACAAGAATGACCCAAGCTGCTAAATTAATCAAGGAGAAATACCGTGTAAACGAAGTAGCATTGATGGTGGGTTACGAAGATACCAACCGATTTAGCCAGGCATTTAAACAGTTTCACGGCGCTTCTCCATCCTCCTATAATTCAGTGAGACTTTAATTTTGTGTATCAAAATTAATTAGTCGAACTGATCCTAAGCAAAGTCGAAGGATCTCCCCAGATTTCTATTAGAGCCGTTTAATTTTTCAATTTATTTCCTTTTTGTCCCAATCTGCACTCAATCCTGCCTCAATCTGCAAGTGTAGTAATGCGTAGAAATTGCTTGTTTTGTAGCAGATAAAAAGTCTACAAATACAAATAATTTTAAACCTATAAAACAATGAAATTAAAAGGCATCAATACACGATTAACAGTGCTAATTTCAGCATTGGCAGTTGCATCAATGTTATTATTTTCTTGCTCACCAAGGGAAATTAATCCCCAGTTAGAATACTCAACATATTTGGGGAGCAGTGGAAAGGATGGAGCCAACAACTGGCTAAAATATTTTTCTATAGATCAGTCGGGTTCAGTCTATTTTGCAACAAGTGCATATACCGATGATTTCCCAGTAACAGATCAGGCTTATGATAAAACATACAATGGTGGAAATAGATGGGGCGAAGAAGATTTAGTAATAATTGAATTTAATATTGAAGATAATGCGTTAAAATACGCCTCCTATTTAGGTGGAAAAAACGGACCTGAATTTGTTTCACAAGTCCTCCGCAAAGGAAACAGTCTTTACCTTGCAGGCAACACCGCTTCTAGCGATTTTCCAATTACAACTAATGCTTTCGACAGTACATTCAACGGTCCTGATTTTCGACATTCCGATGCCTATATTACCCGTTTTGAAGGCAATAAACTAGCCTATTCAAGTTATATCGGCACAAGTGGTACAGACTGGGCTCAAAAAATCTTTGTTAATGATAAAAATGAAGTAACTCTTGTGGGTTTATTTAAAGTCTTTAATGAATTGCCAAATGTTCATTCTTTTATGGAGGATGAGGAAGGAAGACAAGGTTACACAGGCATTATACGATTAAATGCAAAAGGAGATGTTATTTTATCATCAACTAAGCTTGCTCCTTCATGGAACCTCGATGCTTGTACGGATGAAGATGGCAATATTTACATTGCTGCCCAAACTCCAAGTGAAAATGCTCCAACTACTCCGGGTGCCTATGATACTAGTTTCAATGGAGGCGATAAAAATTATGGAGGCGATATTTTAATTACCAAGCTAAATCCAACAGGAGATAAAATACTTTTTTCCACTTATCTGGGAGGTGCAAATCATGAAAGAGCTCCTTCCATCTGTCTTGATAAGGATAATAATATCCTTGTTTTTGGCAGGACACAGTCTGAAGATTTCCCACTAAGCGCTGATGCAATAGATAAATCTTTTGATGGTAAATCAGAACTGTTTTTATCGAAACTTAGCAATGATGGAAAACAACTTCTCTATTCATCTTATTTGGGAGGTAATAGAGGTGAGATCAATGCAAATATCACAGTTTCAAAAAATGGTGACGTATTCCTTTGTGGAGTAACAAGTTCTGAGGACTTTCCTATCACTAAAAATGCACTTCAAGATACGATAAACGGGTCTGGCGATGTCTTTATTACGGTTTTCGACCCAAGCCTAAAAACACTTAAGTTCTCTACATTTCTCGGTGGATCCAAAACTGAATCTGCCAGAATAAAAGTTGATAATGATGGCCATATTATTGGTGTTGGCTATACAAGTTCTCCCGATTTTATTACCACAGCAAAAGCTTACAGCACTGTTCTTAATGGCGAGTCGGATGCTATTATTTTTAAAATTTCACTATAAATATCACATTTAAAAATTAGAAAATCATGTTAAAAAAAATTAGTTTAATTATAATTGGAATTCTTTTTATTCAAGGAACTCTAAAGTCGCAGACAAGTCAGTTAGCAGATACTACAGTATTAACACTTGGATTCTCAACCTACCTTTCACATACCGATAAATACGCATCAGGGTTTGATATTTATGCCGATAGTGAAGGCTATACTTATGTTTCAGGAAATACCAGAGATAAAAATTTTCCTACCACAGAAGGAGCGTATCAAACAGAACTTAAAGGATCAGCAGATGTCTTTGTAGTAAAATACACACCTGAAGGTGAAATAGTATTTGCCACATTACTTGGTGGTACAAAAAGAGAACATCATTCAGGAATAACGGTTGATGATGCAGGTTATATATATATAGCTGGAGGAACTCATTCTTCCGACTTCCCTGTTACTTCAGGAAGCTATGACACAAGTTTCAATGGTGAAGGAGTATGGGCTGGTGATGTTTTCTTACTAAATTAAACCCAACTGGAACTGAAATTATTTTTTCTACATTTATTGGAGGTGAAGTTGAAGAAACAGTAGGAACAGAAGGCATTAAGATTGATTCTAAAGGAAATATTATTATTGCAGGAACTACCCGCTCTCATGACTTTCCTCTAACCTTAGGTGCCATTGATAAAGAGGTTACTCAGATGCATGGTTTCCTTTCTAAATTTAGTCCCGATGGTAAAAAGCTACTATTTTCCACTTTCTTTGGAAGCAGCCCAATGGATGGAATCAATGCACTTGCTATTGATGACAAAGATAATATTTATATAATGGGCGGTACTTTTACAACAGACTTACCAGTTACTAATAATGCTGTTCGAAAAGAAGTAATAATGCCTAAAGCTCAGGGAGAAATTGATCATTATATTGCCAAAATAGACGCAACAGATAACAAAATTTCGTATTTAAGCTATTTTGCAGGGAGAGGGTGGCCTATTTCATCTATAAAGTGGACAAAGCCAAACAAATTGATGGTAATCGCCAGCGCTATGGAAGAAGGTATGCCAGTTACAGATATTGTTATAAGTAAAAAAGGGAAAGGTGTACGGAATTGCTTTATATCGGTATTTAATTCTGAAACTATGGACTTAGAATACTCTGCTCAGTTTGGAGGAAGTGATGTCGATAATATTATGAATGCACATTTTATGAATAAAGATACTATTGTTATTGGAGGAATGACAAATTCTTCAGATTTTCCGCTAACTGAAAATGCCTTATATTCAGACTACCCTGTTGGGAAAAAAACTTTTAATAATACTTTCCTGGGCCGTAGGAAGTCATTTATCTCAGTTATCGATATTAAAAATAGCAAACTCCTTTACTCAACCTACTTGGGTTCATGTTTTTTATTTTATATCCACCCGGATAAAAATGGAAATATCAGTTTTGTTGCAGAATCAGGTCAGAAAGCACAAGCAGGAATGACAGGTTTTCCTATAACTGAAAATGCCATTGAACCTCCCTCATATACTATGGTAGGGCGATTGTTATTAAATGCTAGACCTGAACCGGAAAAAGTGATAATAGAGGTTCCTGTTGAAGATGCCATTCTGGAAAGTTATGTTGGTAAATATGAACTAATGCCGGGCTTTGTTCTGACTATTACCAAATATGATAGTCAATTGAAATTGAAAGCAACCGGACAAGGGGAAGGCCCAATAATCCCAATAGCCCAAAATGTTTTTGTTATAAAGGGAGTGGATGCTCAATTTACATTTAATATAAATGAAGCTGAAGAAGTCGAAAGTATGACTTTGTATCAGAATGGGATGGACTATATTTGTAAAAGATTAATCGATTAATTAAAACATTATGCGTAATTATATATTTAATATTCTGACACTGCTTTTTCTCGCATTTCTATCAAGTTGTTTATCTGCCGAATCAACAGATAGTACGGATAAAAATCAAGCTATCTATTTGCAAATGGGATCAGATTCAATTAAATCTGATTCCATTCAGCACATCCTTACTAAAGTAGTAAATGATGGTGAAGCACCTGGAATG
>JASFZK010000122.1:0-5816 GCA_045267845.1 Bacteroidota bacterium
ACAGCAATATGTATCGGTATATCCAAATCCTACTTCAGATTTAATTAACATACATATTAGCAATGAAATTTCTGGTAATGCAAACTTGGTTATTACTGATATGTCAGGAAAAATGGTTTTAAATTCAACCATAGTTAATTCGGAGGTAACACTTAATTCTAGTGATTTCAATTCAGGACTCTATTTTGTAACAGTTATTGGCGATAACTTTAGAGAAACCAAAAAGCTTGTGATTCGATAACATGAATTTTAAACCTTTGGGTTTGTATCTGGGTTTGTTGATGATATTACCAATGTTTGGTGTATCTCAGCAAACTCAGATAAAAATCCTTGATAAGCTTAATGACGAACCTGTTGCTTTTGCAAATGTTGTTATATCGCCATTAACAAATAATACAATAATAGCAGGTTATGTATCTGATGAAAAGGGACTTGTATTTGCAGATATAAAGCAAAAATCAATTCTACGCCTTAGTTATATTGGATTTCATGATTATGTTGATACCATAAGTCCAGGTGAGGATCTAACTATTTATCTTAAGTCAATTTCGTATAATGTTGGCGAAGTAGTAGTTACAGGTCAGTACTCACAATCAACACAAGACAAATCGATCTATAAGGTTAGTGTCCTTAATTCACGAGAAATTGAACAAAGGGCTGCCACAAATATTAAGGAAATGTTATCAACTGAGCTTAATATTCGTGTTACTCACGATGGTGCTCTTGGTTCGTCCCTAAAAATGCAAGGCCTAGGAGGGGAGCACATTAAAATATTAATTGATGGGGTTCCTATTATCGGCCGTGAAAATGGCAATATTGATCTCGATCAAATTAATCTTCAAAATATTGATCATATTGAAGTCATCAATGGTCCCATGTCGGTTGTTTACGGCAGTAACGCTCTTGCGGGTGTAATAAATATAATTACCAAATCACCCGATAGGTTATTATTTACTTCAAATATCGACTTGTACTACGAATCGGTTGGGGTATATAATATAAATGGTGGAGTATCAGCATCCTTAAAAAAGAATTCATTTAGTTTTACAGGAGGAAGGAATTTCTTTGCAGGATTTTACCCTCCAGGCTACAGTAAATACCAGCAAGATGATTCAATTACTACTAATGTTGGTACCGTTTGGAAGCCAAAAGAACAATATAATTTTACTGGAAATTATAAATACACCTACGATAACGGATTCATAAAAATTGGTGCAATATGGTTTAATCAGGAATTAAGGGATCAAGGGTTGTTGGAATTACCAAATCATGAAACAAGACTTGATAAGTATTTTTATACTAGAAGATTAGTGCTAAAAACCGATATACGGTATGAGTTTTCTAGTAAATCAAGGATTAATCTTACAGCTTCTTTTTCAAAATACAGAAAGATAAAAAATACCTATAAAAAAAACTTAACAACTCTAAATGAGTATCTAACCCCAGGTGAACAGGATACAACATTTTTTGATAATATTTTGTTAAGATCCGATTATAGCTTTGGTGATGAAGGAAATAAAATAAGGTTTCAAACAGGTATCGATCTAAACCAAGAAACAGGAACTGGCAAACGCATCAAAGATAATAAACAGCAAATTGGTGACTATGCAGTTTACATGAGTTTGAATTATTCACCACTCGCAGTTATTAGCATTCAACCTGGTCTTAGATTTATTTATAACACAAAGTTTTCAGCACCTTTGGTTTATTCGTTTAACGTTAAATACGATGCTACAGATAGATTTATCATACGAGCATCAGTTGCTCGTGGTTTTAGAGCACCATCACTTAAGGAGCTTTATCTTGATTTTAATGATATTAATCATAAAATCGATGGAAATGAGAACCTATTGGCAGAAACATCCATTAATACCAGTATGCTATTGCAATTTAACAGCACCCAAGGTAGAGCTTATACCTGGGGATTAGAATTAAATCTGTTTAACAATAACATTAAGGATAATATTAAGCTGGTGGAATTTTCAGGCGGGACCTCTACAATACCCCCTTGGTCATATATTAATGTTGACAGGTATATTACTCATGGTGCCGAACTAAGTTTTAATAATAAAATTTACCCATGGCTTACAGTAAAGTTTGGGCTTACTCTTACAGGTGAAAAAGTAGAGGTTTCAGGTATTAAATCAAATAATTTTGAATACTATACTGATTTCAATACTTCCGTAAATTATTGGGTAAAGAAGATAGACATTAATTTTTCACTCTATTATAAATACAATGGAATGTCTCCAAAGTTACGTGTTATTAACGATATTGTTGATTACGGCTACATGGACTCATATAACACACTAGATATTAATATGAGTCGTTGGTTTTGGAAGCGAAGAGTAAATATACAAATTGGTGGTAAAAACCTATTCGACAATACAAATATTGATACTTCTGGTGGACAAGGAGGAGATACACACTCAGGCAGTGGCTCAGAATCTGTGAATTGGGGACGAACATTTTTCATTAGATTACAATTTAAATTTAACAAGTAAAATGCGAAAATTAATAACATTATTATCGTTGGTTGTCTTATTTTCATCATGCTTTAAAGAAGATGAAATAGTGACTCCACACGATCCAGGTGACGCAAAAACAGCTATTATACCAATGACGAGATATTATTCAAACCAAGTATATTTTAGTTTGGAAAAAGAGGATATTGTTTCAATAAACAATCGTTCAATATTTGATTTAAACTTCAACTGCAATGATACTACTGCCGTTGTCAGACTTAATACAGCTAATTTTGCATTGGCTGCTGAAACTATTTTCGATCGTCTTGAAGATGTTACAGATACCACTGGATTAACTTGGAAATTTGATGTGTCAGATGGAAATCCTGATTCGCTCGCAATTCACAGTTGGATGAGTATTATTGACGGAGACACAACTTTTAATAACAAAGTTTGGGTCATAAACAGGGGTCTCAACTCGCTTGGTATTTCACTTGGCATAAAAAAGATACAATTTACCGGGTTTAGGTCAAACACTTATTATTTTACGTACTCCAATTTAGATAATAGTGAAATGGTTGAGGGCTTTGCACTTAAAGATAATAAGTATTCATATATGCAATACTCATTTGACGATGAGTCTGTTGTGCAAATTGAACCAGAAATTCAGAATTGGGATTTACTTTTTACTACGTATACAACAATGCTTACAACAAGTGAAGGAGAGCTTTATCCATATTTATTAACAGGAACACTACAAAACCAGAGTATTACAAGTGTTGCCCTTGATACAGTTATGCAGTTTGCCAATATTGTATTGGCTGACACCGTAAGTTTCGATTTCTCAAATGCTCTTGATAAAATTGGTTACGATTGGAAAAAATTAATAGGAGATGTTAATACCGGTAATGTATATTATGAAATTAACATGAACTATAATTACATCATTAAAGATGGCAAATCATACTTCTATAAACTTAGATTTATAAATTTTTATGAACCTACAACAGGTGAAAAGGGTTACCCAACATTTGAGTATGTAAGGCTTTAGAAAAGTAATTTTGGTAGCTATTTGATAAAACAAGATTAATGGGGAAACATAATGAATTATAAATTCTTTCTTTACTAATTCTGCGTCTTTTCTTATTTATTACGTCTATTGTAATAATTACTAATTTTGTACAACATGGATCAAGCAATTCTAAATGTGTGGATTGGACTCAATGACTATCTTAAGAACTTCATTTACAAACAAGTTCGAGATATTAACATTGTAGACGATATTATTCAGGATGTTTTTATTAAAGTAAAGTTAAATATCTCAAATCTTGATGATAAAACAAAACTAAGCTCTTGGATTTTCCAAATCACTCGAAATACAATAAACGATTATTTCCGTAAAAAGCAGTTTGTACTTGAAAATATTATTGATTTTGAGATTGAAGATGAAATACTTTATCAGGATGAAACCCATGAATTAGCTCAATGTATCAATCCAATGATAGATGCATTACCAATTAAATATCAAGAAGCCATTAGATTAACAGAGATTGAAGGCATATCACAAAAAGCGTTAGCCGAAAAGTTAAATATTTCATATTCTGCGGCAAAATCACGGGTTCAAAGGGGCAGAGGTAAACTTAAGGATCTACTATTACAATGCTGTTCAATAGTTTCTGACAAATATGGGACACTTGTGGTGCAAAATGAAAAATCCTGTTCAGGGAATTGTTAAAAATATTTTGCGTCCTTTTTTAAGGAGTTACGTCTATTAAGTGAATTTTAATTAGTAACTCTAAAAAAATAAAATTATGACAATAGATATCAAAGAAATAGTAAAACAAAGCTATACGCAAGTAGTGCTTGATAATGGTGGATGTGGGTGTAGCCCAACATGTTGCTATCCTGATCAAGAATCAACTTTTAATGAAAGTTATTTAAAAATTGATGGTTATTTACCAGATGCTGATTTGGGGCTTGGTTGTGGATTGCCAACAGAATTTGCGAATATAAAAATTGGTGAAACTGTCCTTGATTTAGGAGCAGGTGCTGGGAACGATGTGTTTGTTGTAAGAAGTCTGGTTGGTGAATCGGGCAAAGTTATTGGTTTAGATATGACCGAAGCGATGGTTGATAAGGCCATTGAAAACAATCAAAAACTAGGTTATAACAATATTGAGTTTATATTGGGCGAAATTGAAAATATTCCTTTAGCTGATAACTCGATTGATGTTGTGGTTAGTAACTGCGTTATGAATTTAGTTCCTGATAAAACAAAAGCTTATTCAGAAGTTTACCGCGTACTGGTTCCAAAAGGCCATTTCAGTATTTCTGATATTGTTCTAGGTGGTGATATACCAGATAGTATTCGCAACGCTGCCGAAATGTATGCAGGTTGTGTTTCTGGCGCACTTAGTAAGGTTGATTATATACAATCAATTAACGATGCTGGTTTTTCTAATGTGAAAGTGGTAAAAGAACGTCAAATAGTTCTGCCGGATGACATCCTGCTAAAATATTTGAGTAACAATGAATTATTGGAGTTCAGAAAACAACCAAGTCCAATACTTAGTGTTACAGTTTATGCTGAAAAGAATTAATAAGAATATCAGCCATGTTTCCATATATTACTTTGGGAACATGGTATTTTTTTGAAAAGTTTTTGATGTTTATACTGGTATAAACTAGCGTCTCCTTTTTTTACCGCCAAAATCTTGATTCGAACAAGCTCCTCCAAATTTACTTTTGCATGAGCCTTTATTTATTCCAATTTTTATGGAAGCATAAATATCCAATCCGTTTAAATCTGCCATACCTAAATATGTACCAAGTCTTTCTGTGCCAATTGTTACGAAATAAAGTCTCGCAGCAAGCCCAACACGTGGATATTTGTATTCATAAACAGAGATAGGTACACTAAGTTCAAAGTATTTTGTTTCATATCTGGGAACAACTGCCAATTGTGCTGGTCGTCTTAATGAATTCATATTAATTCTGATTGGATGAATCCACATTCCACCAAGGTATAAGTTGTTTTGAAAGCTAAAATCAACCTGAACGCTCAATGCTGTTGGTAAACCAATTTTAATAGTATTACTTCTTAAAGATGCTGTAGGATCACCGTAAAAGGTTTCACTTATTTGTCCCATTAACGAGTTAATATTATTGAATTCAAGAGTATCAATACTCGACCAATATTGACTCACATCGTCAAAGCTATGCAATTGAGCATTTGTGCTGTATTTAACTCTACCAATATCTAAAATTGAAACTCCAATTCGATAAATATAATCTTCATACTTTTGAGAGCATAGTTTTTTACCTCTCCACTTATTGTAGCTAATATGTCTC
>JASFZK010000123.1:0-5173 GCA_045267845.1 Bacteroidota bacterium
TGCGCCAGCTGCGTTAGCGATTGAAGTGGTAGATTGTTTAAGTAACAATGATGTTTTTATTGGTAAAAGGAGGCGAGCAAAGTGAGCCAACGGATTGCTTAGAAAAACACATTGAGACTGAAACAACTACAAACGTAAAGCGCGGTTAACTGCCGAAATACAATGCAGGCAGGTAAAATCGCCCAAATAAACAGCTGCTAAATATCTGTTTTTAACCACCTGTTTGATTTTAAATAAGCCAGAGAAACCAAACTTAATAACGATCCGTAAACAATTTCGGAGGTCCATGCACCAGTAACTCCTGAGCTGTAAACTATTATAACCACATAAGTATAAGTTACATACATTACTAAAACTAACATTTCGATTAATAGCGAGACATTTGTTTTGCCTGTGCCAGATACTCCGCTGTGGAAAATAAAGCCGACCGATAGAAATAAAGCTCCTATGCTTACGACGTAAAGTGCCGGTATACCCATTTCGATTAAATCGATATTATTGGTGTAAATTTCCATGATGAGACGTGGGAAAAGTAGACCCAAACTAACAAGAATTAGTACGCCCACAAAACATAGCATAGCAATTTTAAGGATGAGTGAAAATACTTCATCATGCCTTTTTTGACCCACCAATATACTTACTAATGTGTTTGTTGCAGTTGCAAATCCCCAAATGGGAACCATGGCCAGTACATAAATACTCCTGATAATATTTGAAACGGCTAGTGCCATTTCGCCAATTTTTTCGACAAAAATAAAGAATAGAAACCAAACTGATAAGGACACAAATTGCTGTATCATCAT
The DNA here is from genome assembly GCA_045267845.1 of Bacteroidota bacterium. Taxonomy (GTDB): domain Bacteria; phylum Bacteroidota; class Bacteroidia; order Bacteroidales; family F082. Next base: position 804 of record JASFZK010000123.1, read on the forward strand.
AGGTATTGAAACCTTGAATATTTTTTGGAGTTTTACCCAACGAAACTTCGAAAAACAAAACAAATCGTAAGTTCGATAATTTATGGTTTTGTAAGTGTATAATATAAAGAAGATCATGGCAGAGATTTCGGCAAGAACCGAAGCAAGTGCTGCTCCACGAATACCCATCTCTGGCATTCCTAAATTACCAAAAATTAACCCATAATCGAAAACAATATTTACAATTGCCAATACGATGGTGGTGTAGGTAATTACTTTTGTTTTAGCAATACCCACATAAAATGATCGGAATGTTATGTTTATAAATGCAAAGAAAATACCAAAGGCACGAATTTGGAGAAAATCGATTGAGCCCAAATAAATTGCTTCGGATTTAATTACGTGTTCGAGTAAAATTACTGAGCCGTATTCCAAAATTACAAAAGCAAATATGGCTAATAAAGACAAAAAGATAATTGAATGAATTACAACTTCTCCTATTTCTTTTAGCTTGCCCTCACCTAACCTACGCGCAATAATAATTTGAGCGCCAGTACCATAACCAAAACCCAGCATAATTATTGCCAAATAAAAGAGTCCGCCCAATGCGCTTGCCCCAAGAGCTATTTCGCCAACTCTACCTAAAAAAGCGGTGTCGGTAAAAACTATGAGGTTTTGTGCCACACTACCCAAAATTATTGGGTAAGCAACTTGCCAAATACGGCTGTATTTTATATTGGTTTTGGTCATAAAAACGGCAAAGATAGGAAAATGGTTGGCTATTGGCGGTTGGCTATTGGGTTTTTGTAGTTGGCTAGAGTGTGGGAATTGGAAACAAGTGATGGAGGCTGTTACATTGTTGAATGCTTAGATAGATGGAAACTGTGGACTGAAGACTGATAACTGAAGACTGCCGACTGATAACTATCAAATAATTTCTATTTTTGAAAAAAATACTGCATGCAATCACGTTTTAAAAAAGATCTTCAATATTATAAGTTTTGTTTTTATGGTTTTTTTAAAAACTTGCGTTTTTTTGATGCGTTTCTCATGCTATTTTTTCTTGAGAAAGGGATAAGTTTCGTGGAAATAGGAATTCTATATTCAGCGCGCGAAATAGCAATTATGATTATGGAAATCCCAAGTGGTGTAATTTCTGATGCACTGGGAAGGCGCCGAACATTGATTGTTTCATTTTTTGGTTACATACTTTCCTTTATTGCCTTTTACTATTCGCAAAACTATTTTGCACTTTTACTGGCCATGGTGATATTTGCCTTTGCAGATGCCTTTAGATCAGGCGTTCATAAAGCCATGATATTTCAATACTTGAAGATAAATAACTGGAGTACACAAAAAATTGATTACTATGGTCACACACGATCGTGGTCGCAAACCGGGTCTGCAATTTCGTCACTTATGGCAGCATTTTTTGTTTTTTATTACGAAAGGTATGACATTATCTTCTTAGCCTCAATTGTACCTTATCTTGCTGATATGATTCTTATTTATTCGTACCCCAAATATTTAGATGGGGAAATTGTACAGATATCTGGCAGAAAAATAAAACATAATTTTAATTTGGTATTTAAAGCAGCAATCGAAAGTTTTAGGCATTTTAACTTTTTAAAAATACTAACAAATTTAACATTGTACACTGGTTATTATAAATCTGTGAAGGATTACATACAGCCTTTGTTAAAATTTGTTGCACTTGGAATGCCAATGTTTGCTTATCTAAACGATGAAAAAAAGATTGCCGTTGTTACCGGAATTATCTACTTCATATTATATTTACTTACAGCATTAAGTTCGAAATATTCAGGTAAATTCACAAACTTGTTTAAGCATAGTTACAAGCCAATGAACCTAACTTTAATTTTAGGGTTAACTATTGGGATTGTTACTGGTTTATGCTACCATGTTGGTTTTTACATTATACCACTAATTGGATTTATGTTAATTATGATAATCGAAAACCTAAGAAAGCCCATTGGTATTAGTTTGGTTGCTGATATTTCGAAAGACGAATCGATGGCTACCGTATTGTCGGTTACTTCGCAAACAAAATCGATGTTTGCCGCCATACTCGCCCCAGTTATTGGGTTAATTGCAGACACTTACAACCCGGGTATGGGAATTGCATTTGTGAGTGTACTACTTTTGTTGGGACTACCGATTTATTGGTTTAATACCAAATAAGAATCGATAACTGCGTTACACAATTAGTTATTTAGTTTTTCTAAGAAAACTCTTAACTTTTCAAGTGGCTTCTTAGAAGACGCCAAAGACAAGGCTTTCGAAGTATTGAAAATTGGGGAGTCCCGACAGTATCGTTGGGATGACCGTGTTCAAAACGAGAGTAACGCAGTATTTGGCGTTTTCTAACAGACACTAACTACAAAAACTTCCGCATCCAATCAACAAGCTCTTTAACCAGCACATTATAATCGTATAATTTTTCGGCTCTATCTCTACATGAAACTGACATTTGTTTGCGGAGCCCCGAGTTTTGCAATAAATAATTAATCTTTTCTCCCAAAGCTTTCGGAGTTCTGTTTGTTAGAATTCCTTCGGTTGATGTAACAATTGAGCCAACTCCTCCTCCATCGTAAGCAACACATGGAGTTCCACCAGCCAAGGCTTCGGCATAGATAATTCCAAAATGCTCTTTTTTCTCTGGTGCAGCAACAAGTAAAGTTGCTCCAACAATTAGCTTTGCCTTATCTTCGGAAGAAACAAAACCAAGAAACTTTCCTTTATCACCAAGCTTTTCTTTAAGCTCATCTTCAAGTTCACCTGCTCCAATAAAAACTGTGGTTGCCAAATCAGAATATTCAGATGTAGCTGCAACAACATTTTGTGGCCCTTTTGATAGTGTTAACGCACCAGGACAAATTACATAAGTCTCAGGCAAATCGAATTTCTCTCTAATTCCAACAGAATTACCAGGCTTAAAATCAACAAGATCAACTCCACATGGCAATACTAAAAAACGATTATCTGGCAGATCAATTAATGGCTTAATTAACTCATCTCTAACATAATCAGTAGTTACAATAATTCCTTTTGCCTCAACAATGGCATTTGAAATCATCTGCCAATTGGTATCATTCCATAAGTTTTCGTGGCGTGGCTCAATACCTGTACCATGAACAAATAATACATAGGGTTTATTAAATTCTTTAGCTACACTATTAACTGCAACGGCACTTAAATTTGCATGATGCCCAATAAAAATATCGACATCACTGGCAATGGAGCGTAATGCATTTTCATAATCAGGAAGATATTCCATCATCTCTTCATGACTCATTCGTGCCACTTGATGTTGCTTATCGCCAGCAGATGGCAAATACTCATGAACAGGAATTATATTACTATGAAGCTTTATGTTTATATTTTCGGCTCCGGCTATTTCATTTTCATTTCCTGGATATAAGAAATAAACTTTATTTCCCAGTTTAATTAAATGGCGAACGTGCTCGCGGGCAACCTCGCCACTGCCTCTTCCTTTATTAAGTAGTAGTATTGCTATATTCATATTTTATTGCATTAAGTGCTCGTTTTACAATGCACAATTATATAAAAATAAAAGTAAAGCAAAAGTATGCTATTGTATCTAACTATACAATAAAATCGCTATACTTGCACGCAATTATGTAAAACTAGGTTCTTGATAAATAAATCATGATAAAAAAATTACTCTCAATTTTATTAATTGTTTTTGCATTATCTAATGTTTCATTAGCCTCAAGCAATAATACCAAGGCAGACACACTTTTTGTAACAAACGAAGGATTTGCTGTAAGATCAGAAATACCTGATAGAGATCTTACGTTTAGTCAAAAAATTGATAAGGCATTTACTCCCATAGTTGATGCACTCGACATAGTATTATTTTGGGATCCGTTTAAAGCCATGGGATTACATGACCCAGTAATTTATGATGAACAAGGAAACCCAGTTTTAAATAAAGATGGTACTGAACAAACATCAAATATCCCTCTTGTTGTAATATGGCTTATTTTCGGAGCTGTAACTTTTACCATACTACTACGGTTTATTGGATTCAGAGGGTTTAAACATGCCATACTTCTTGTAAGAGGAGTGTATGACAATCCTGACCACAAAGGTGAGGTATCTCATTTTCAGGCACTTACCACCGCCCTTTCGGCAACTGTTGGTTTAGGCAATATTGCAGGTGTAGCCATCGCCATTTCAATTGGAGGACCAGGTGCTACTTTTTGGATGATTGTAGCTGGTTTACTTGGAATGTCATCAAAATTTGTGGAGTGTACTTTGGGTGTAAAATATCGCAAAATAGATAAGAATGGAGTTGTTTCTGGTGGACCCATGTATTATTTGCGTGATGGCCTTAAGAAAAAAAA
>JASFZK010000124.1:0-31764 GCA_045267845.1 Bacteroidota bacterium
ACATCTGTAACTTCAACAAGCTGCCACTTCAATTACTTCCGCAGCTAACGCAAGTAAACATATCTACTTTCATCATATTTGTTTAATTTTGCTTACAATTATAAAAATAGTATAATGCAAAAACGTAAATTTAGTCTTTCGGGTAATATAGTCGACCTCAAAGCAAAAACCATATTCAAAGGAACAGTTCATATCGATAACGGTATCATCGTTAAAATTGTGAAAGAAGCTGTAACCGAAGACCATTACATAATGCCAGGTCTTATCGATTCACATATTCACATCGAAAGCTCAATGCTTATTCCATCCGAATTTGCTAAACTTGCCGTCGTACATGGTACAGTAGCCACAGTTTCCGATCCTCACGAAATAGCAAATGTATTGGGAATTGATGGCGTTAAGTATATGATTTCAAATGGAAATAAAGTACCTTTTAAATTCTACTTTGGAGCTTCGGCTTGTGTGCCAGCCACCCCATTTGAAACTGCCGGATTTCAGTTTAATGAAGCAGAGCTGGAAGAACTTTTGGGTATGAAAGAGATAAAATACCTTTCAGAAATGATGAATTTCCCTGGTGTAATAAATCGTGATCCATGGGAAATGAAAAAAATTGAAATCGCTAAAAGGCATAATAAACCAGTTGATGGTCATGCTCCTGGCGTAACCGGTGAAGCTGCAAAAAAATATGCCGAGGCTGGCGTAACTACTGATCATGAGTGTTTCACAATGCAAGAGGCTTTGGACAAAATAACCTATGGCATGAAAATTCAGATCCGTGAAGGTAGTGCTGCTAAAAATTTCGATGCCCTTGTGGATCTTATGAAAGATCATTCTGATAAAGTGCTTTTCTGTTCTGATGATAAACATCCAAACGATCTTGTGGTGGGTCATATTAATGAAATGGTTGTTCGAGCCATAAAAAAAGGTTACAAACCAATCGATGTTCTTCGCAGTGTGGTATTAAATCCCATTGAGCATTATGGTCTTGAAGTTGGAACACTACAATTAAACGATCATGCCGATATGATTGTAGTCGACAATCTTGCCGACTTTAACATACTGCAAACATATGTGGATGGTGAACTTGTTGCCGAAAATGGCAAGTCATATATCGACTCAGTACCCGAAGATCAACCTAATAATTTTCATGCAACACCAATTTCTGAAAATGCACTTAAGGTTAAGCCAAATGGAAATAAATTAAAAGTTATTGAAGCTTATGATGGTCAATTGGTAACTGGTTTATTGTTGGAGAAATATAAGGTTGTGGATAATAATGTTGTTAGCGACGTTGAAAACGACATCCTTAAAATGGTTGTTCTTAACCGATATGAAAAAGCTGACCCTGCAATTGCCTTCATTAAAAACTTCAATATAAAAGTTGGTGCAATTGCTTCAAGCGTTGCACACGATAGTCATAATATAATTGCTGTTGGTACAAGCGACGAAGCTATTACAAAAGCAATAAACCTTGTAATTGCCGAAGGTGGTGGTATCTCATTGGTTAACGAAACCATCGAAAAAGCACTTCCGTTACCAGTTGCTGGTCTAATGTCAACATGCGACGGTTACCGAGTAGCAAATAGTTATCATCTTCTCGACGAAGAAGTTCATAACATGGGTTCAACCTTACGAGCACCTTATATGACGTTGTCATTCATGGCTTTACTTGTTATTCCTGAACTTAAGCTGAGCGATAAAGGTCTTTTTGATGGGAATACGTTCAGTTTTACCAACTTATTCGAGTAGGTTCTATGTATTAGCCAATGCCAAATTTGGAATTTTTAAGTAAGTTAAATCTTGCTCACTATCTATAATGATTATAAATATCACCATCAGTTATGTAAAATATTCATGACATTTAGTGGTTTGTTTTCATTAATAATTGAGGGCATACAATCACTTAATTATTGAGATTATCAAAGGTTATATTTAAAATTCGACAATCTTAAATATTTAACATTCAGGCAAGTATATTAGATTTGTAAATTGTGGTTTTTCTAAGATTATCTAATTCAATATTCTATTCTTTTGATGTTTTGGATTTTAATTAATCCATATTTTGCATTAAATAATCCTGAAGATATATGTTTATAATTACACATGTACATATTTGTTTGTGTTCCATATGTTATATTTTCTAATTTTGTGGAAACTTTTATGGGATGAATAGAATTGATATAGATGTACATAAGCTCGAGATGGCAGCAAGTAAATTACGGGCTATTTCGCATCCTTTGCGAATTGCCATTATCGAATTGCTTGCCAAAGGACAAAAGCTGAGTGTTACCGACATTTACCAAGCGCTTGACATTGAGCAGGCAACTGTTTCGCATCATTTGAGTATACTTAAAAATAAGGGTGTGCTTGTATCTAAACGTGATGGTAAAAAAATATATTATGCTTTACGAAGTTTAATTCTTACCGAAATAATTGATTGCGTTAATAGATGTAACGAGAATTAGTTCATAGCTAATAGTTCGCTAAATATTTGGTAAAAATACTACCATTCCCATTCTTCTTCAATTTCCCAGTTTCCTCTAACCTTAATTTCTTTAGTGTAATAAATCACTTCTTCAGGCTGAAGTTTTTCAGCATAATTTCCTGTACTCCAACTATTATCTTTATTGCTGTCGAAAATAATTTTTGATAAATATATTCCTGGGGTCAGGTACGAGAATGTAACTGAAGTATCTGAATTAAATCTGAATTCACGTATTAATTTTTCATCTTCATTTAAAAATTGAAGTATATAATTTTGATTTACTGTGGGAAAAAGATCAAATGTAAATATACCATAATCACTCAGCGTTAAGGTGCTAAAATTAACTTCAATTGCTTTTGTGTGAATGTTATTCCAACTTGAAAATGAAGAATCAGGAAAATATACTCGGTATTTTGTTTCTTCTTTTATCTCAAATGGAAATTCTATTTTCATGTTTAGATCGTCAGTAAAACTAAATTTTGGATCCCAAATACTATCTGTACCAACAATAAGTAATGACGAATCAACATTATTAAATCTAACATTTGGTTGTGAGAACCTTATTTCCAGATGCTTGTCGAGGTCAAGTTTATTACTTTTAACATTTGATTTCCAGCCGAGGAACTCTTTTTTCTTTTCTTCATCATCTTTCTTTCTTAACCTGACCGATTTTTTGCTTAAATCAAGCTTTAAATATACAACGCCAAGTGTGTCATCAAATTGTGTTAATCGCATTTCCAACGAATCGTTGGGTGGATCATTTAAGTACCAGTACATTGTGTCCTTTTGTAAGGAGAAATCCTTCACATATAAAAAGCTATCAAGTGGATATCTTACAAATTCAAATTTAACATCGGTAGCAGGTTGTGAAAATGCAAAAAGCACCGCATTCTTTTCAATTACTTCTGCTTTTACTAAACGTTGAATTGTGTCTGGCGATAAAAACATATACATATTAATTCCCATATCCAACACAGTGAAAGCAGAATCGGGCAATAGCGAATCAGCAATTACAACAATCGAATCAGGAGTAATTTCAATGCTATATAAACTATCGGTAAGGGTTGTGTCTTTTATCGATCTTTCAAAATAAGTCGGATGTACAAGCGAATCAAGAAACGCAATTTGTTCACCAGGTTGATCAAAAAAGTAATTACTGTTCTGATCATTTGTTGCAAACAACAAATATTCATCATCAGATAAACCATCAAATTGAAATCTCCCATTAATATCAGTTTTGCTCAAATAATATGGTACAACAGCATATGGTAACGAATCCAAAGGTATTGTGTCATTATTATCTTTGTAAAGCATAACAAATGTACTTTCAACAGGAAGCAAATCAAATGCATTGTAAACATGACCACTAAAACTAAGCGAATCGACATAATCGCCAGTGGAAAATATATATGTGTAATTAAATATTGGGTTTTGCTCGGTTATATCAACAATAGCTTCACCAAAATATACTGAGTAAGTTGTATTTGGTTTCGGTTCTTCCACAAATTTAACCTGAAGTGATTTGCCCTTAATGGTAAATTCAGGCATATCTTCCATGGGAGGAGAAATTAGTGCAGCCGATTGAATGTCCACAAGAGTTACATATTCGTCAAATTTTATGGTAAACTTATTTGTACTAAAGCCAGGACTGCCATTTCTTGGTATTGTTTCAATAACTTTCGGAGGCGTAACATCTTTAGGTCCACCTGGTGGAAGAGAAATGGAATTGGCACACCGTACAACAATCACAGCCAAAATCACCAATAAAATAAATTGTAAAAATCTAACCACAGTTAATAATTTGAATATAAACTACAAAGATGCAAAAATATTATGGAAATTGTGAACTTCTAAAATCATGACAATCATAAATTTACTTAATGAAACTGGCTAGTAATAAAAAATGCATTTTGTAAAAAGTAAAAATTAAAAGATGAGCATTGATTCGGTCTAATAATTATATTTGCATCTTATACATTATATTATGAGTCTTGAAATAACAATAAACGATGATATTAAGCAAGCAATGTTTGCTCGCGATAAACGTAAACTAAGTGCTTTAAGAGCAATAAAAGCAGCCTTGCTACTCGAAAAAACAGGGTCAGGAGTGGGTAGTGTAGAGGTTCCGGAGAGTGTGGAATTAAAGCTGCTTCAAAAACTTGTTAAACAAAGGAAAGAATCTGCAACTCTTTACGAAGAACAAAATCGTGCAGACCTTGCTGAAGAAGAAGTATATCAAGCAGCAATTATTGAAAAGTATCTGCCTGAGCAAATTAGCGAAGAAGAAATTACTTTAATTATCAAAAAAATTGTTGACGAAACAGGAGCCTCAACCATGAAAGATATGGGGCGTGTTATGGGAATGGCATCTAAACAACTTGCTGGTAAAGCTGATAACAAGACTGTATCTGGAATAGTTAGAAAACTACTTGTATAGCTTGATATGACCAATACCTCTCAATCTAAAAATTACACATCTGCTTTCATAAGTCTCACATTTCTATTTTTTATGTGGGGATTTATGACGGTAATGAATGATATTCTAATACCGTATTTAAAACAGGTTTTTGATTTAAATCACACAAAGGCAATGCTTGTGCAGTTTGCTTTTTTTACCTCCTATTTTGTGGGATCGGTGGTTTATTTTATTGTGTCTGTAACGAAAGGCGACCCAATAAATAAGATTGGCTACAAAAAGGGGATTATAATTGGGTTGATAATTTCTGGAATTGGTGCATTATTGTTTTATCCAGCAGCTCAATTTGAAATGTATGGTTTTTTTCTGGCAGCATTATTTGTACTTGGGCTTGGGTTTACACTGCTGCAAATAGCAGCTAATCCATATGTTGCCATTCTTGGTCCTCCAAAGTCAGCATCGTCTCGATTAAACCTTGCACAGGGCTTTAACTCACTTGGTACAACAATAGCACCGGTGCTGGGAGGCTATTTAATATTTACTTTTTTTAAAGATTCAAGTGGTGCAGATGCAGTTAAAATACCATATCTGATTTTTGCAATTACTTTCTTTATAATGGCCATTGCCATAAAATATACACCACTTCCGCGATTTACAAATCCTGATGAAGTTGCTCCTGGATTTGGAGCTCTTAAATATCCTCAATTGGTATTTGGCATGATTGCCATTTTTATGTATGTGGGTGGCGAAGTAAGTATTGGTAGCATGCTCATTAGTTATCTTAAACTCCCAGAAATTGGTGGTTTAGATGCCGCCCAGGCAAGCGTATTTGTTGCAATATACTGGGGTGGCCAAATGATAGGCCGTTTTTTAGGAGCAGTATCATTAAGTAGTACAAATAGTACTTTGAAGTATTTAATAATGATTTCCATATCAGCAATTGCTTTTGTGGTAATTGGCTTAACAGTTAGTTTTGATGCAGCATATATTTACCTCATTTTCCTTGTTTTAAACCTCATTGGTTTTTTCATTGGCAAATCGATGCCAAACCGAACCCTTTACATATTTGCATTCATAAATATTCTTCTTTTAGGTATTGCATTAACAAGTTCGGGCGAAACAGCATTGTGGACCATTATTGGAATTGGATTATTCAATTCTATTATGTGGTCAAATATTTTTACACTCGCAATTTCGGGGTTGGGTAAATATACAAGTCAGGGCTCTTCATTACTTGTTATGATGATACTTGGTGGTGCTATACTGCCAATTTTAATGGGGGTTGTTGCCGATAAATTTGGAGTTCACATATCATTTATAATACCGGTATTGAGTTATATTTACATAGCTTTCTATGGCATGTCAGGTTATAAACCGAGGAAAATTGTTTAAGTTTGGAAATTATTAAAGCATTACATGATTGACAGAAGAAAATTTATTGAAAGAGTTACCGCTGCTGGTGCCTTGAGCCTTGTCCCAAATATTCTTAAATCTCAAAATTCTCAACTTGCAAGCCTTCCCAAGGACGGTAGTATCCCTGTTATTATTTCCACATGGAAACATGGTATTGATGCCAATGCTGCTGCAATGAAAGTGCTCAATAATGGTGGCAGTGTTACTGATGCTGTTGAGCAAGGTGTTTGGATTCCTGAAGCTGATCCTAAAAATATGAGTGTTGGTTTGGGTGGATTTCCTGATAGAGAGGGATATGTAACCTTGGATGCCTCAATAATGGGCCCAGATGGAAATGCAGGCTCAGTATGCTTTTTAGAAAATATAGTTCATCCTATTTCAGTTGCCAGGCTGGTAATGGATAGCACTCCGCACGTTATGTTATCTGGTGAAGGTGCATTGCAGTTTGCTCTCGAAAATGGATTCGTCAAACAAAATCTGTTAACTCCAGCCGCCGAAAAAAGATGGAAAGATGAGTTAATAACATCGGGCTACGACCCACAGCCAAATTGGGAAAATGAACCAAATATATATCATGATACCATTGGCTTGCTAGTTGTTGATAAAAATGGCAATATAGCCGGGGCGTGTACCACAAGTGGTATGGGTTTTAAAATGCGAGGTAGAGTAGGTGATTCGCCTATTATTGGAGCTGGATTATTTGTTGATAATGAAGTTGGAGCTGCCACAGCAACAGGTATGGGCGAATTGGTGATAAAAACGGTTGGCTCGTTTTTGGTTGTAGAATTAATGCGTAATGGACGAACCCCGCAACAAGCAGTTGAAGAAGCCGTAATTCGTATAGTGAAAAAAGTACCTGATCATCAAAAATATCAGGTTGGGTTTATTGCGGTAAACAAGCAAGGACAAACGGGTGCCTATTGCTTACAACCAGGGTTTAATTATGCTATTTATCAGAATAAGAAAAATATACTAGTTGATAGTGATTCGTATTACCATTAGATCAAAAACCAGTTTCCGTTCTCAAGTCTTGTTGGTTATTTTTTATCTTTGCAGACTGAGCAAATAGCCCATAAATGAGTCAAAATACAAAATCAATTACCTCGTTCAATGAACTTAGTACTTGTGTTATTATACCAACATATAATAATGCAACTACAATTGAGCAGGTGATAGTTGGCGTGCTTGTTTATACGACTGATGTTATTGTTGTTGTTGATGGATCAACAGATAATACCAGCGAAATATTAAAAAAGTTTGACAATATTGAGGTTGTTAAATACGAGCAAAATGTAGGCAAGGGATGGGCTATCCGTAAAGGTTTTGAAAAAGCTTTAGCTCTTGGATTTGATTATGCAATTACCATCGATTCGGATGGGCAACATTTTCCTGATGATTTACCAATTTTTATTGATGAACTCAAACAGAATCCTGATTCAGTAATTATTGGTTCCCGAAATATTAAGGCAGATGGGATGCCATCAAAAAATACTTTTGCCAATAAATTCTCAAATTTTTGGTTTTGGGCTGAAACAAATATAAAGCTGCCTGATACACAATCAGGTTATCGTCTTTATCCCATAAAACTTTATCGAGACACTAAATTCTTTACACGGAAATATGAATTCGAAATTGAGGTGATTGTTAGGTCTGCTTGGAGTGGGATTAAGGTTATCCCGGTTCCAGTTAAGGTTTACTATCCTCCTGAGGAGGAACGGGTTTCACATTTCAGACCGATGCCTGATTTTACACGAATTAGTATATTAAATTCAATACTTGTACTCATTACGTTTTTGTACATTATCCCTTTAAGGGCATTATTTTATTTATCAAATAATAAATTTACTAAAGTAGTTAAGGAACAGCTATTGATGCACAACGAAAACCCTGCAAAACTATCAGTGGCAATGGGTTTTGGTATATTCATGGGGATCTTCCCTATTTGGGGATTTCAAATGATTGTAGCGGCTTTGTTGGCTCATTTTTTTAAGCTCAATAAAATTGTAGTGTTGGTATTTTCAAATATAAGTTTGCCGCCACTAATTCCATTTATTATTTATTTTAGCTATACCATTGGTGGATTAGTTATGGATAACCCAATGCAATTTACCCACGAAACATTGTACTATTTGAAAGACCAAATTTTAGCAGGTAATTTTTATAATACACTCAATGAGTTTGGTTATAGTATACTGCAATATGTAATTGGAAGTATAATTTTGGGATTGTTTTTAGGAGTTATTACCGGTATGCTATCGTATGTAATTATTAGGATAACTAAGAGAGTAGAAAAATAATAATGGTATTGGTTTTACAGATGCATAAGGTATTAAAGCAATAAAATTTAATGATTAGTAAAAAGTGAGCGCACTATTTTTAGCCATATATAATCGTATAGAAAATCATAAATTGATTTCGCTATTTCTTTTGGTTTTACTCATCTCCGGAAGTGCGTATTTTGCAAGTCAGCTTAAGCTATCAGAGGATATTACTAAAATATTACCTGATACTGAGAAAATAAACAACATGAATTTTGTTTATTCAAATTCAAAATTCCTTGATAAAGTTGTTTTTAACATTAGCATTGAAGATACCACAATAAGTAATCCTGAGCTACTTGCCAAATATGCTGATCAGTTCGTCGATTCATTGGTTTCTAAATATGTTCCCAGTTTAATTCAGTCTGTTGACTTAGCACCAAGTCAGGCTGATATGCTCGCAGTATATGATGCAGTTTATAATAATCTCCCCATCTTTTTATCGGAGGAAGACTACAAAACCATTGATACAATTATTACAACTAGTAACATAAAAAATACAATTGCTTCAAATTACTCAACATTAATGTCGCCGGTTTCGTTTGTTACTAAAAAACTAATTGCAAAAGATCCGCTTTATCTAACACCCATAGCATTACAAAAGTTTAGCTCGTTTAATATTGGCAATGATTTTGAAGTTTATGGCGATTATTTTATTTCCGATGATAATCGAAATCTTATACTTTTAATAACTCCCATATCCACAAATAATACTGCAAGCAATAATATATTGTTTGATGGGATTGATGAAATTATTGTTAATCTCACAAAGAATGATTTTTCAAATATTAGAACTGATTATTTTGGGAATGCCGTTGTCGCACTTGGGAATGCAAACCAAATAAAACAGGATATTATAATCACTATCACACTTGCCATGCTTGTGCTTATTTTTGTGATAACACTTTTCTTCCGTAGTAAACGCACATTTCTAATTGTATTTTTACCTGTAGTTTTTGGAGCTTTGGTTTCGTTGGCAATGTTGTTTATACTTAAAAAAGAAGTTTCGGCAATATCGCTCGCCATTGGTTCGGTGTTATTGGGAATATCAGTTGATTATGCCCTTCATATATATTCACATTTTAGGCAACATGGATCTGTAAAACTAATCTTTAAAAATCTTTCAACACCCATAATATTAAGTAGTTTGACAACGGCTTCGGCATTTTTGTCGTTGTATTTTATAAATTCAGAAGCATTAAATGATCTTGGCCTTTTTGCAGCAATTAGTATATTAAGTGCAGCTGCTTTTTCGCTTATTGTACTTCCGCATTTGGTTGGTAGCAAAAAGGATGAAAACATTAAACGAAATGCCAATTGGATTGATAAACTTGCTGCCATTAATTTTTCGGGTAATGGGTATTTAAAATTGGGGATAGTTGTTGCAACAATTGTGTTTTATTTTACAGCTCAGCATGTTGGGTTTGATGCCGATATGATGAAGAATAACTACATGAGTGATAAGCTTAAACAAGTTGAGCAACGCATTAATTCGGTTACAAATCTTAGTAAGAAAACCATTTATATTGTTTCGCCAGGTAAAAATATTGATGAAGCAATGGAGAATAATGCCATCACATCAACTATAATAAATGACCTTATTTCACAAAAAACGATACAAAATGCAGCCATAGTAAATAACATTTTTCCATCAAAAATACAGCAACAAGAAGCCATTGAAAGATGGAATAGTTATTGGGAAAATAAGAGGTCTGCGGTTATTCACGATATAAATGCTGCAGCTCTTGAAAATGGTTTTAGTTCAAAAGCATTTGGCGGCTTTAATACATGGTTAGATAATGATTTTAAAACCATTAGCCCATCAAATGCAGGGATAGTTAAGGAAATATTTTTAGATAAGTTTATCATCGAAACCGATACCATGTCGGCCATAATAAATGTTGTAAAAGTAAATAATACCGAAGAAGATATTAATAAGGTTTACAATGCTTTTGCAGATGAAAAAACAGCATGGATTATTGACAAACGATTAATTACCAGCGAATTCGTTACCATACTAAAAGATAATTTCAACAAGCTAATAATTATTTCCATTTCATTTGTGTTCGTAATACTTTTGATTGCTTACGGACGAATTGAGTTAACAATAATTACCATGATCCCAATGATATTTAGCTGGATATGGACAGTTGGAATTATGGGATTATTGGGTATTGAATTTAACATTTTCAATGTAATTATACTAACATTTATATTTGGGCTTGGTATTGATTACAGTATATTTATTATGCGTGGTTTACTAATGGAATATAAATATGGAATGCATGATATTAGTTCGTATAAAGTTTCGGTAGTACTTTCGGGCATAACCACATTGCTTGGAATTGGTGTTTTAATTTTTGCTGCACATCCTGCATTACGATCCATTGCTACCATGTCGATCATTGGGATTTTATCAGTAATATTTATCACATTTACACTTCTTCCCGCAATTTTCCGTTGGCTAATATCATATAAAAAAGGTCTTCGAAGTCGGCCTGTTACACTACTCGATTATATGTTCTCGCTATGGGCATTATTTGCCTTTCTAACTGGCTCAATTTTACTTTCAATTTTATCGTTAGTGCTATATATTGTTCCAATTAAAAAAACCGCAAAAAAAACATTTATTCATAAGCTATTCAGATATCTTACATGGTTTATGATTTATATGAATTTCCTTTCTAAAAAAGTAATTATTAACCCTAATGGTGAAGATTATAGCGAGCCAGCAATAATTATTGCAAATCATCAGTCTCACATAGATTTAATGTTGATGATGTTACTACATCACAAAGTTGTGGTGTTAACTAATCCAAGAAATTTTACTAATCCAATTTATGGGCCAGCTTTACGTTATGCCGGATTTATTGAGGTAGATGGTAGTTACGAATCTATTCTGAGTCAAGTAAAAGAGCAAGTGGCTGAAGGCTACTCAATTGTTGTCTTCCCCGAAGGGCATCGCTCCGAAAAGGGTAAGCTTAGACGGTTTCATAAAGGAGCATTTTATCTTGCCAATGAGCTTGATATCGACATTCTGCCAATAATCATATACGGGCAAAAGGAGTCTCTTAAAAAAAGTGAGTTTCTGTTAAAAAGGGCTACTGCTGTAACCAAGTTTCTGCCTCGTATTAGGCTTTCCGATGGCAAATATGGTACTACAATTCGCGCCCAGGCTAAAAATGTTAAGCAGTATTTTGAGACTGAATATTTGAAGGTGGCAGAAGAGTTAGACGTGCCTGATTATTTAAGTGACTTTGTGAAAAAGAACTATTTGTACAAAGGGCCAGTGCTAGAGTGGTACACACGAATAAAGTTAATGTTGGAGAAAAATTACAATATTTTTAACAACATGATACCACTAAAGTGTACAATTACCGATTTGGGATGTGGCTACGGATATCTTCCATATATGCTTAATATGGTTTCAAACGAAAGGTATATAACAGGTATTGATTATGATGCTGAAAAAATTAGTGTTGCCCTAAATTGTGCAATTAAAAATGATAGCGTTAATTTTATAACCGGCGATATTTGTGAAACCCCACTTGATTACTCAGATGTTTTTATTTTAAACGATGTACTACATTATATGCCAATGAATCTGCAAATAAAAGTTGTTGAATCGTGCATAGAGAAACTTAATTCGAACGGGCAAATTATTATTCGTGATGCTGATAAAGATTTGGAGAGTAGACACAAAGGAACAAAATTGACAGAGTTTCTATCCACAAATATTGGATTTAATAAAACGAAATTTGAATTAGAATTTGTTTCACGCACAGTGATTGAATCGATTGCAAATAAACATAACCTCAGCCTCGAGGTAATTGACAATACCAAGCGCACTTCCAATTTGATTTATATACTTAAGAATTAAGGCATTCCTAATATTTTTTTTCAACTAACAGATGCTTTTTGCTTCTGCCTTGTAATTGCAGCATCTGTAATACACCTTGTTTTTTCTAAGTACTTTTTCATTCTAAAGTTGGTATTATCAATCTATTTCTAAATGTGTTTCGTTTATATAAATAAAATTAATGATACTAAATAGCATATATAATACATAATACGTATCATTGCAGACAGAAAGTAATATTTTGTTGTCAAGATTATATTAGGGAAATATTATTTGGTTATCAAAGGATGAATTATGGCTTACTCATTTTTAAGTAATTATACCGACCCTGCAGTTAATAATTGCACAACATATATTGGGGTAATAAAAAATCGTACAATATCAGATCCCAATCATGTTGTATTTAGGTTTCTTTCTGATGGAGTTAATGAGAATGAGTCTTTTACATATAAACAACTTGAAATTCGTGCGCAAGCTATTGGTGCATCCATACAAAAATTGGGAGGTAAGGGTGATAGGGTATTGCTTTTATTTCAACCAGGGTTATCGTATGTGGCATCATTATTTGCTTGTTTTCACTCTGGTTTTGTTGGTGTGCTAGCATATCCGCCACGCCGAAATAGAGGACTTAATCGAATATTAAGTATAATAAGCGATTCGCAAGCAAATATTTGCATTATTTCGCAACAAGTATATGATACTATTTATTCTCAAAATCTTTCTACTGAAATACTTGATATTCTAAACCAAATTAATTGGATTATTTACGAAGATGTTAATGATAGTGAAGCTTCTGATTTTGAAAACACTACTATTCTGCCAAACGATACTGCTCTGTTACAGTATACTTCTGGCTCTACTGGTAATCCGAAAGGTGTAATAGTTACTCAATTAAACTTGCTCTATAATTCAGAATATATAAGGCAATCTTTTGGGTTGAGTAAAAGTACTGTTGGAGTGCACTGGCTTCCAGTTTTACACGATATGGGCTTAATAGGTGGAATATTGCAAGTTGCTTATATTGGTGGTGTAAATATTGGAATGCCTCCAATTGCATTTCTAAAAAAACCACTCAACTGGCTGAAGGCGATCGAGAAATATGGAGGAACGACAAGTGGTGGTCCTAATTTTACTTATGATTACTGCATCAAAAAAATTAGTGATGAGGAATGTAATGACCTTGATTTGAGTTCCATTAGTGTTATGTATAATGGTGCTGAGCAAATTCGACAATCTACTTATAAGCAATTTGCCGAAAAATTTGCTGTCTCAAAATTTAGTGAAAAACAATTTTACTCATGCTATGGATTAGCCGAATCAACTCTAATCGTAACGGGTGGTTTACCAAGCGAAACCCCAAAGTATTTACACATAGATAAAAATGCTCTTTCAAATAATAGTGTTGAAGTAATTAGTAGCAAGAGCAGTAAAGCTGTTGGATTTGTAAGTTGTGGACATACCTGGATGGAGACTAAAATTGAAATAGTTGATCCACTTACATTAAAAAAAGTAACAAAAAATCAAATTGGTGAAATATGGATTTGTGGACCCACAGTGGCTAATGGATATTGGAATAATCCCAAAGAAACAAAAAATACATTTTTGGCTAAGCTGGACGATCAGAAAAATATAAATTATTTAAGAACTGGTGACCTTGGATTTATTCATCAAGAAGAATTATATGTAACGGGTAGGATAAAAGACTTGATCATAATAAGGGGCGTTAATTATTATCCAAATGATATTGAGTATACTATTCAAAAATCCAGTTCCAAATTAGTACAAAAAATGGGAGCGGCATTTTCAATTACAAATAATGGCGTTGAAAGTCTTGTAATTGTTCAGGAGCTGGAGCGAACAGAGTTACGTAACACTAATTATGATAAACTTATTGAGGATATTAGACAAATAGTTGCCGAGGAGCATGAGCTTGATATTTATTCAATAGTATTAATTAAAACTGGTAGCCTCCCAGTAACATCAAGTGGTAAAATCAAACATCTGCTAACAAAACATAATTATTTGCAAGGTAATTTGAATATAGTAGCCCAATGGAAAAAAGAAGATGAGATAGAAGATACGGGTTTAATACAAGAAGATGTAGAACTAACGGCAGATATAATTAAGGAATGGCTTATATTATGGATTATGCGTAATCAGCACATTTCACGAAGTAAAATAGAATTGGATAAAAACATAATGTCTTACGGTATTGATTCGCTTACGGCTGTTACACTTGAAGCAGAAATTAGTGAGCGATTTGGGTTTCAATGGCATGTGAGTTCGTTTATGCTTAATCCAACAATAGTTGGTTTGGCAGCCGAAGGGATGAAATATTATCGAGGTGAAATATCGGAGTTCAAATATTAAAGATGAATAATTTCTTATTACTACTTTAATTTACAGACAGCAGCATCCTAAACTTATTGTTTTTGTTTATTTGTTGATATGCTTATTTGTTTATATTTATAATAAACAAGAGTTTAGCAGTTTCAATAAATTAAACAAATAACCAAATTTTACTTTTTGGATAATCTGTCATGTTATATATGATAGTAAACTTTCAGAGGCTAGAGACATACAGATTACTATTTCACAAAAAACGTCCGCAGATATTTCTTTTTTAGATATATATATTGTATCTTCGCATATAATAATAAAAGCTAATTATTATTATGGACCTCCCAAAAAAACCCAAAAGTTATTTTGCAATACTTGCATCAGCTAAGACGCTATTCTGGAAACATGGCATTAAAAGGATAACCGTGGAAGAAATTTGCAAGAAAGCTGGGGTTAGCAAAATGACATATTACAGATTATTTAATAACAAAAATGATGTAGCCGAAAAAGTGCTTGAGGATATTATGGAGGATGGCATGATGAAATACAGGAAAATCATGGACCAGCAAATCCCCTATCCTGAAAAAATGAAGCAAATGTTGGTACTTAAAAAAGAGTCTTCATCCGAAATAAGTGAAGAATTTATTCGTGATATATATGAGGATGGTGAATCGGGATTATTGCAGAAAATGAGTGCATACGCTGTGAATGCAAACGAGATAGTTAAAGAGGATTATAGGATTGCCCAAAGTGAAGGATGGATTAGGAAGGATTTGAAACTTGATTTTATTATGTATATGAGTGATTCTCTTACAGCTATGTTGTTAGACAAAAACCTTCTTAGTATGTATGATAGTCCGCAAGAAGCTATCATGGAAATTACAAATTTCTTCTTCTACGGGATTCTTTCTGCCGAAAATAGAACCACTTAGTATCAGGTTTTAATTTTTCTCAAAGCCAAATAAACGACTTATATATAGTCATATATCCAAATATTTAAATACCTATCAGTTTACCTTAGTTCTCTTAATAACTCAGGTTAATACCTATTCTTATTATCTTTGTCCAATTAAATTGAATACTTACGGTGACAAAAAAATACGATATAATTATAATTGGAAGCGGATTAGGCGGGTTGCAATGTGGAGTAATACTTGGCCGAAAAGGATATAAGGTATTAGTGCTTGAGCAAAATCATCAAATTGGTGGTGCATTGCAAACATTCAAACGAAATGGATGTACATTTAGTACTGGTATGCATTACATTGGTAGTCTTGACGAAGGCCAATCATTACATAAAATATTCAAGTATTTTAATCTGTTTGATGGGATTAAGTATAAAAGACTCGACGAAACTGCATTTGATATTTTTAACATTAACGGAATTGAATATCGTTTCCCCATAGGTTTCGATAACTTTGAAAAACAAATGTGTGAGTATTTCCCCGATGAGCAAGATGCCATATCCAAATATATTGCTGAAACTTATAAAGCAGTTGATACTCAAGGTCCCTTTTTACTTCAGGAAACTAAGGGTAAGTTAGCTGATGTTAGAGACTATATGGCACTTAATACTTGGGATTTTATCTGCTCATTAACCAAAAATCCTCAGCTTCGTCAAGTACTTAGCGCGCTCAATTTTGTTTATGCCGGCGTCAAAGAAAAAACACCTTTCTATCTGCATGCCATAATCAATTATCATTACATACTAAGTTCATATCGTGTTGAAGGCAATTCGAGCATCATTGCAAAAAAACTTAGTGATCAAATAATTAAACTTGGTGGTGAAGTGCTCACCAGAAAGGAAGTTGTAAATTTAGTAATCGATGACAATAAAATAAGTGCTGTCGAAACTAAAGATCATATGAAATATGAAGCCGATAATATCATTTCAAACGTTCATCCTGCAACAACAATGGACATGATTGGTGAAGGTGGTATAAAAAAATCCTTTAGAAATAGAATGAAGAAAAAGGAAAATACCATGTCGGCGTTTGCAGTTCATATTATTCTAAAAGAAAATACTTTTAAATATATTAATGCTAATTACAACTATTATAAACAGGAAGATGTTTGGTACGCATCATACTACAGCGAAGAAAAGTGGCCAGAGCACTATTTTATGCACCTTGGCACTCCCGAAAAAGGGAGCGAATATACCACCTGTATAGGATTGCTTACTCATATGAAATTTGATGAAGTTGCAAAGTGGAAAGATCTGCCCTTAAACAGAAGAGGTGCTGATTATATGGAGTTTAAAAATAGAAAAGCAGAACAGCTTATTGAGTTGGCATCCGAACGGTTTCCTGAGTTAGTAGGTAATATTGTTGACTATAATGTATCAACACCTCTTACGTTTAAGGATTATCTTCGTTCACCATTGGGTTCAATATATGGCACCTTAAGGGATAGTAATAATCCTGTGGGTTCCTATATTTCACCTCGAACTAAAATCAGTAATCTGTTTTTTACGGGCCAAAATTTAAACCTTCATGGGGTGTTAGGAGTAAGTCTAAGTTCAATATTAACATGTGGTGAGTTTGTTGGAGTAAATAATCTACTAAATGAAATAAATGCAAATAGCAAGTAAAAAACGCAAGGGTAAGTGGCTAAGGATTTTACGTAATACATTATTATTACTTGTATTGCTAATTGTAGTCTTAGTAATAACTTATAGTGTTAAAACAAAACTATCACCACCTGCAATTGTAGATTTATCCATACTCGATGTGGAACGCGAAAACCCATCACCTGATTTTTACAAAGTTGGTAATAGTTGGTTAAGGAAAAATAAATTTGGACTTTGGGAAATGTATCTCGAAGGCACACCATTTGAAATTGGAGTAATAAATGGGAAGCTAACCAAAGAACTCATAAAAATTCAGGAGGATGCCTTTGTTGAGCAGATAAACACATTAATACCATCAAAATTATACCTTAGATTTTTAAAGTATTTCATAGGCTGGTTTAATAGAGACATTGATGAGTACATTCCCGAAGAATATCTTCAAGAAATTTATGGAGTGTCTTTTAGCGCATCCGATGGGTACGAATACATAGGCAATAATTATGAACGTATGCTAAATTATCATGGAGCACATGATATTGGTCATGCACTTCAAAGCTTGGCGTTGGTAGGTTGCACATCATTTGCAGCAAATATGCATACCGATGATAGTACTATGATAATTGGTAGAAATTTTGATTTCTTCATAAATGAAAACTTTGCTGAAAATAAAATTGTTGCATTTGTAAATCCTGAAAATGGGCATAAATTTATGTATTTAACATGGGCAAGTATGATTGGCGTTGTTTCGGGGATGAATGAACAAGGAATAACTGTTACTATTAATGCTGCCAAATCGGATATCCCCACAAAAGCAACCATGCCAATTTCATTACTGGCTCGCGAAATATTACAATATGCAGGTAATATTGAGGAAGCAATCGCCATTGCCGAAAAGCGTCAAACATTTGTTTCTGAGTCTATTTTTGTTGGCTCGGCTGCAGATCACAATACAATTATCATTGAAAAATCACCTTCAAAACTTGGTGTGTTTACCACTGATGCTAGCAGCATTGTTTGTTCTAATCACTTCCAGAGTGATGTGTTTAGCACCGATATTAATAACCTCGAATACATTAAAGAATCTGCATCAGAATATCGAGAGCTTCGCTGTAATCAATTAATTAACGGGAAGCAAAAACTAGATTACAACGATGTTGCAAGTATCCTGCGTGACTACAACGGAATGGATGATATTAACATTGGAATTGGAAATGAAAAAACCATGGCACAAATGATTTCTCACCATAGTATAATATTCATGCCTGAGAAGTTGATGACATGGGTTTCTACTACCACTTATCAGTTTGGCGAATACCTTTCATACAATCTGCCTCAGGTATTTAATACTTCTCACATCACACCAAATACTGTATTGTACGATTCGGCATTTAACATAACTCCATCAGAGTTTTTATTAAGCAATTATTATAAAAAATTCGTGGGATATAAGGAACTTCGCCAACAATTGCTGAACCATATTAAAAATGAAACTAAAATCGACAATGAAGCTGAGTTTATTGAAAATATGATTGATAGTAATGTTGAGTATTACCAAGGATATGTACTTGCCGCTAATTATTACTATTTGCAAAACAAAAAACAAAAAGCTCTATTATATTACAAAAAAGCTTTATCAAAAGAGTTTGAGAATACAACTACAAAGCAGTTGGCTAAAAATAGAATTGCTGAAATCGAAAAAGGAAGTTAATATCTCCATAACAGTTTGTTAGTATTCAATACCCAATTATCCATTCTTTGTGTAACTTTGTGAATCCTTTGTGTGACTTTGTGGTTAGCTTTTTCGCGCAAGCAAGTTTCTTAATATCAATTGTATATGCATATGTCAATACCCAAAATAGAAAAGAAATCATTGGAGGAAATTAAAAAATTCCAAGAGGGTAAATTAAAAGATACTCTATCATATCTTAATACTAATTCAAAGTACTATCAAAAATTATTTAAGGCCAATAATATAAATATTGATGATATCTTAACTTTGGACGACCTGCTAAAAATACCTGTTACAACAAAAGATAATCTTCAAAAATTTACAGATGACTTTCTATGTGTTGACAAAAAAAAGATAATAGACTATGTTACAACATCGGGCACAATGGGTGAGCCTGTAACTTTTGCCATGACAGATGCTGACCTTGATCGTCTGGCTTATAACGAATATATTTCATTTTCATGTGCCGATACAACTAACGAAGATATATATCAACTGCTAGTAACGTTGGATAAGCGATTTATGGCAGGGATGGCATATTTTTTAGGATTGCGAAAACTTGGGGCCGGAATTATCCGTACAGGACCTGGCTTGCAAAAGCTCCAGTTCCAGTCAATTGAAAAGTTTAATCCATCAGGATTTATTACAGTACCTTCTTTCATCCCAAAACTCATTTCATTTGCAAAAGAAAATGGCATTGATTACGAAAAATCATCCATTAAAAAGGCTGTTTGCATTGGTGAGCCCATCCGTAATCCCGATTTTACACTTAACACGCTTGGTAGGAAAATTGTAGATAATTGGGATATCAAGTTATATTCTACATATGCATCCACAGAAATGGGAACTGCATTTACAGAATGTGGTGCAGGTATGGGTGGTCATCACCATCCGGAAATGATAATTGTTGAATTTTTGGATGAAAACAGTCATCCCGTTAAGGATGGCGAAGCAGGTGAAGTTACAATTACTACACTTGACGTTGAAGCGATGCCGTTGTTAAGATTTAAGACAGGCGACATTTGCCATCACCATTTGGAACCATGTTCATGCGGCAGAAATACCATGCGGCTTGGCCCCGTAATTGGTCGTAAACAACAAATGATAAAACTAAAAGGAACAACACTTTATCCCCCTTCAATTTACGATGTGCTCAACGAAATAGATTGTGTTGAGAATTATATTATCGAAGTTTCAACCAATGATATTGGTACTGATGAATTGCTGATTAAGGTTGGTTACACTTTTGTTGACAAAGAAACCGATAAGAATATTAAAGATCATTTTAGAGCAAAACTACGAGTTGCTCCACAAATAAAATTTTATAAACCAAAAGAAATATTGGCTATGCAAATGCAAGAAAGTAGCCGAAAACCAGTTATATTTATTGATAAAAGATAGATCATGAAAACTTTGTGGTTGACTATTAGTTTTATTGTTGCATTATCAGAAGTCTCATTCTCACAATCGAATAAAGCCTATTGTGTGCAAGAAATTACATGGTTTGGGATAGATTATTCGCAAGCTTATTTTATTGATGATAAAGCATTTCCTGATCCAGATAAATTAAAGGATGTGTATTTTTTAGCATGGAATAATTTTGTTTTTAAGGAGGCCAATAAATATGATATATCAAGGTTTTTTAATAAGAAAGAAGTATTCTTTAGCACAAGTTATATTAACAGTCGAAATAAAGAAATTGATATTTTTAACCGTATTGGTAATTTTTGGGTTAATCAAGGATATCTTAATCCCGACTCCATACAAAGTATAATTAGTAGTTATCATATGGCAGAAAATATCCAAGGTGTTGGTCTTGTATTTATTGTTGAAAAACTTGATAAGCCAAACCGTAGAGCCATATATTGGGTTGCCTTTTTTGATATTGAAACAAAAAAAGTGCTCTTAACTGAACCGATAATTGGCAGGCCAGCTGGGGCAGGCACACGTAATTATTGGGCAAATTCGTTTTACAGCGCTCTTGTGAAAGCCGAGCGTACAATGGGATTTGTTTTTTAGTATATTTTGCCTAATTATCATTTAGTTAATATTATATTTAAAATTTAATCTACAATTAATCATTATGAGACTATTCTTTATAATACCGTTTCTATTAGTTGCACATTTAGGTTTTAGTCAAATTACTGCCAATCTAACTGTAAGCATATCAAATATAGAGGTTGATGGAACCAAAATATATGCTGGTTTGTATGCTAATATAAATGATTTTAAAAAGAAATCTAATGCTATAGACTCAGTAATAATGATTCCCAAAACCAAAACAGTTGAAGTGCTTTTTAAGAATGTCCCAGGTGGGTATTATGCATTTGCTGTTTTTCAAGATTTAAATAGTAATGGTAAGTTAGATACTAAAGAATTTGGGATTCCCATTGAGCCTGTGGGCATATCTAACTATAGTTCCACAAAAATTACTCTACCCCCAACCTTTAAAAAAGCAAAATTTTATTTAAGTGGGGATACCTTAATATCAGTACTGTTACTGATAAAATAGCGGCTTAGTATAAACTTCTAACTACCATAAGTAGGCTCTCTCTTTCAGTATCTGATAAAGTTTTGTCAGCTTTTATTAATTCAACAGCCCTGTTTAAAAATGATACACCTGATTCGTAATCATTAAGTGTAATATATATTTCACCTATCCACATAAAATAACTGTAGTCATTTGGATATGTTTCTATTGCTTTTAATAATACCTCAAGTGCAAATTGGAGATTGTTTTCGCCATACTCCCCATTGTAATTATTGTAATATGTGGAAGCTAAACTATTATAAAAAAGATCAGAAAAGCTGATGCTAAATCCCAAATCTGATGAAATTGTTTCATATAAATTCAGATAACTATTCCATGGAACTTTGTGAGCCGAATCTTTAGCTATTTCAAAACACCTATCTATTTTGCTTCCATATTCTTTAAAAATATCGCTCAACGATCTGCCAACAGTTAATCCGGGAGTTATGTCATGTGCGGTTTTATATTTATAATATCTCCATTGCAATGTATTTGGTAAGTCCCTATTGAGCAAGTAAGTATTAAGAGTATCCACATATTTTTCATGTAGGTCTCCATAATAGCTTTCTCCAACCGAAAAATAATAATAATATTTAGTCGACCATGTGTCAATGGCATCTAAAAATATCTCAAATTGTGCTTGTTGTAAACTATCTCCAAAGTCGAAGTTTGAAACACTATTTGCAATTACAGCATTAAAAAAATCATATCTGCTAGATAATGCATATGAAGAAAAGATAGCAGTTCTTGAATGCCCAATGAGCATATTGAAATTAGAGATTGGGTAATTGACTTTTAATATACTGTCAAGCTCATCTGCAATAAATGCTATAAAGTCATCAGCTTTTCCTCCAGTTGCATTTGGATTGGTCCAAGCTCCTCGATTTTTTCGGGTAAAAGGAATACCAATAATAATTGCTTCAGGAATATTTTGTAGAGAAGTAAGGTATTCAATGGTTTGAAGATTGTATTCGTAATTTTTTATTAGTTGTTTATCTAATAAATATATTACCGGATATTCACTCCCATTTCCCATTTTCAGACTCTTGGGAAGTGTAATTTCTATTTCAACCGAATCACCCAAAATTTGAGAAAAAATAGTTTTTTCAATGGGTTTGTCGTACGAATAATATTCTTGAGAATAACTTGTTAATGCAAGTGTTACAAGAATTATAAAGAATAAGATGTGTTTCATTGATAAATAATAATTTAGCTGGTTATATAATCAGTGTATCAGTTAGTTATTAACCACAGGATTATGGAATGTGCTTAATGCCAAATACAACACTTAGTGGACCTTTGTGAAATACTTTGTGCTAAAGCTTTAAATCCACTTGCCAAAGTAAAATGGAGGGCAGGTGTATGCTTTAACACTTGTCAAAGTAAATGTACAATCCGTATTTCTTAGAAAAAACTTTGAGATTTGGTTGTAGTATTAATAATAATTACCACTCCAAAATTGCCCTAAAGTCTAATTCCTCTGGGTTCTTTACAAATTTCTTAGCCTCTTCATAATCACCAGGCGAGATAAATTGTAAGCCATCGTTAAACACCATCTGTGCTTTATCGCTACTCATATCCACAAGGCGTGGCTTTACTTTTCCTGTTTCGTCTGCAACATCATCAAGATATAGAGGTGCAATTTTACCAGTTGGATCTGCAGTAACCATACAGCCTGTTTTGCCTTCATCGTAAAGTTTTTTAACACCAAAGCCAAGCATTCCACAATACATCAAATCATAAGCATTTGGCTGTACACATCTAAGCTCATATCCAAGTTCAACCGGACGACTTTTAACGCTTAGGCCAAGTTCTTTCAATTTATTCTGAAGTAATAAATTGAATATATGTGCTTTACTAACATTTCCAAGTTCAGGATGACCATGCTCATCATAGGTAAAGTTAATACCCGAATTTCCAATCTCTTCATCACTCATAAAATGAAAAACACCTTCGCTTATCATAGCCACACCATAATCAATGCCTTCAATTTTTCGTTTAACAATGGCCGAAACAACAAGGTTTATAATTCTATCAAAAGTTACTTCAACTTTATCAAACATTTCAGGAATAATAATCATTGGAAAATGACATGCAGCACCGATGCCGAAAGCCAAATGACCAGCTTCACGACCCATGGCCGCAAGTACAAACCAGTTGCCACTAGTACGCGCATCTTCATAAATAGTTTGTGAAATACGCACTCCCTCTTGTTTGGCCGAATGGTAACCAAAAGTTGGAATACCTGCTGGTAATGGTAAATCGTTATCAATTGTTTTTGGTACGTGAATATTTTGAATACTCACATCATGGTCACGCAAAAATTTTGAAATTCTGTTTGCTGTTGATGCGGTATCGTCACCACCAATTGTTACCAATAACTGAACATTATTATCAGTAAAAAACTTAGTTGTAAACTCACTATCTTTAGGCTTATGTCTACTCATTTGTAGTGCTGACCCGCCTTGTTTGTGAATATCATCAGCAAATTGAAAATCTATTTCTTCAATGGTAGGAGTTTCTGCAAAAAGTCCCTTATATCCCTCATGAATCCCAATTACTCTGTATCCTGATTTTAGAAATACCATTGATACTGAGCTTATTACAGAGTTAATTCCTGGGGCTGGGCCACCTCCACATAAAATTGCAATTGAGTCTTTCATAGTTAAATATGTTAATTGAGTTATTTAATTCAATTGCAAAGATAAAAATGATATCGTGTTTTAACTTAGTTTCGCAACTAAATAATAATTTTTGTAAGGAAATATATATTACCCCGACTAACACCTACAACAACAACTCTAACAGATTTATAAAAAATGAAAAAAATTACAAATTACCTAATACTGTTTGCTGTCATCTTAATTTCGGGACAGCTTCTTGCTCAAACAACCACAAATGTTGAGGCTCTTAATACTATGTCAGAAGAACTACAAAAGGCATGGAAAGAAAAAGAAGTACGAGTAATTGAATATTCACAAATTCATAATGTCCCAATTACTTTTGAGTCAACCGAAGGTGCTTATTATGAGATTATTGACGTTATTGATGGCGTACCTCAATATTACCGTACAGATAATTTTGGTGCTGCTGTTACCACCCGGGCAAACGAACTTTGGGAAGGTGGAAATAGTGGTTTAGAATTAACAGGTGAAGGATATAATCAACTTGGTGAATGGGATGGAGGAAATGTAAGAGTTTCTCATCAGGAGTTTACCGACCAAGGCGCATCACGCGTTACTGTTATGGATGGTGCACATGCAACGCATTATCATTCAACACATGTTGCTGGTACAATGATTGCTGCAGGCATCTCAAGTAATGCAAAAGGAATGGCTTACGGAGGTTTATTGAAATCGTGGCAATGGACAAGTGACGAATCAGAAATGGCTGCTGCTGCTGCCAATGGTCTCGAAATATCGAATCATTCATATGGTTTTGTTCGTGGCTGGGATCATAATAATGGTAGCTGGGTATGGCATGGTAGTACAACTATTAATCCTGATGAAGATTATAAGTTTGGGTTTTACGATTCAGGCGCGCGTCAGTGGGATCAAATAGCATATAATGCACCCTATTATTTAATTGTTAAATCTGCAGGCAATGATCGTGGTGATGGTCCCTCCAATGCCGGTAACGGTGCCCCCGAAGTTGATGGTGGTGAAGATGGTTATGACTGTATTTCACCAAGAGGAATTGCAAAAAATTTACTCACAGTAGGTGCAGTTAACGAAGTGAGTGACTACACAGGTCCTGAAAGTGTTGTAATGAGCAATTTTAGTTGCTGGGGTCCTGCCGATGATGGTAGAATAAAGCCGGATATTGTTGGAAAAGGCGTTGGTGTTTATTCTGCAATGGATGGAAGTAATACTGATTATGGTACCTTACAAGGAACTTCAATGTCGGCGCCAAATGTTTCGGGATCAATGGCTTTACTTCAATCCTATTATCAAAATACGCATAATGATGAAGTTATGAGAGCTTCAACTCTAAAAGGGTTGGTACTGCATACAGCAGATGAAGCAGGTGAACATGACGGACCTGATTATATTTTTGGATGGGGATTAATGAATGCCGAAAGAGCTGCTGAGGTAATTACCGATGATATTAATCAAGTTGTTATTGATGAACTATTGCTTACAACTGGTGATGTATTTACAAGAGATGTAATTGTACCCGAAGGTAGAGACTTACGAGTTACAATTTGCTGGACTGATCCTGCAGGATCTCCGGTGGCACCAGAGCTTAATCCGTCGGATATTATGCTTGTAAATGATCTTGACATAAAAATTGAAGACTCAAACTCAAATACATATTTTCCATATAGCCTTGATCGTAATAATCCATCAGCAGCAGCAACTACAACCGCAAAAAACTATGTTGATAATGTGGAGTTGATCTATATTCAGAATGCTTCTCCAGGTACGTACACCATTACTGTTGATTATGACGGAACACTAAGTGGTGGCGAACAAGCCTTTTCAATTATTATTAGTGGTATTGATGAATATATATCACTTCCATCATGTTCAGCTGATTTGACCTCACCCGAAGAAGGAAGCGTAAATGCATTTATTAATCAAAATGTAATATGGGATGTGGCGCAATTTGCCACTAGTTATGATGTGTTTTTTGGCACTGATGGAAACGGTACAGCAACACCCACAAACATATTTAATGGCAACAATTTCATAACAAATGATTTTGTAACATTACTTGAGCCCAATACAACGTATTATTTGCAGGTATCGCCACGTAACAATATTGGAGCCAATAATGAATGTATGGAGATTTGGTCATTTACAACCATGGAAGAAATTATTCAGTATCCTTATCTCATTGATATGGAAAATGTAAATATTCCTGCATTACCTGAAGATTGGCAAACGACTTCATTTACTGATGCTAGTTGGTTTAGTTCAGGGCAGGCAGGAAACTCAGGCGATAATTCAATGGCATGTTATAACACAAGTGGGTTTGTAAAAGCCGAACTTAATAATTGGTTTATTTCGCCACCATTTAGTGTGGAAACTGGGTACGAATACATGATAAGTTATTACTACAAAAACCTTTTGCCGGGTACCGATGAATCGCTTACTTTATTCTGGGGCAACACACCAATGATTGATGATCTTACAAATATTATTTCTGAACAGGTTGATTTTTCAAATATTAATTGGGAAGAATCAAGAACCCTATTTGTACCTGATAATGATGGTGCTATTTACTTAGGATTTCAAATGAATAGCACTTTTGGATATGGTGGTTTTATTGATGATGTTCAAGTTGAACATTGGGGAACAGTTGGCATTGGTGATGAAGTAGCAGTTGGTGATTTTAATATTTATTCTAATAATGGCCGTATATTCATAATTGCTGACGAAAGTTGGATCGGATCTGATATCGTAGTTACTAGTATGTTAGGGCAAAATATTTACCAAGGTAATCTTTCAAACGGTACTGATGTTCAAATTCCAATAAATAATCAATCAGGACTTTATATTGTTTCATTAAATAATAATGGAACATTATTTACAAAGAAAGTATTTGTACGCTAGTTTGTTAATTTGAAGAAAGCTGGATGGATTTATTTCTGTCTGGCTTTTTTTTAAGATCAGAGTAATTCTACGTATTAGGTATTATCCTTAACTAGGGTCTACTGAGAAAGTATGATGCATTTTGGATTTTAGGCAGCAAAGCAAAGATGTATAAGAATACTTCGAGCTGAAGTCAACGACAAAGACGATATGCAACAGACTTTCTCAGCCAACCCTAACTAGAAACTGAACATTAATTCGACTTTTTTGAAACAAATAAACTTTTTTGTTACCCATTAGCTTATTCACCAGTTCATCATTATAATGTCTTATGGTAATAAGTTGTAAGCCTGTATTGTACTTTAAACTATAGCTATCCTTAAGTTCGTTAAGCAATGTTTCAAGCTTAACTAGGTCTTCATTAAAACAAACTGAGAAACTAACTGCTGAGTTTTGCATCATGTTTATATGAATTTTATTTTTACTAAAAGCTTCAAAAATTGATACCAGGTTTTTCTCAGCAATAAACGACAAATTACGAGTACTGATGGATAATAACACCTGTTTATCTTTCACAATTATACTTGGATGAACTCCATCATTAGTTGCGTCATCCGTAATTGCAGTTGGCGTTAATGATGAATCATAATATGCCCTTACAAAAAGGGGGATGTTTTTTTGCTTGAGTGGCTGAATTGTTTTTGGATGGATAACCGAAGCCCCATAATAAGCAAGTTCAATGGCCTCGTGGTACGACAAACTATCCAACTTAATTGCATCCGAAAAACGTGCTGGGTCTGCATTCATTAATCCAGGAACATTTTTCCAAATAGTTACTTCATCAGCATCCAGTATATTTCCAAATATTGCAGCCGTAAAGTCCGATCCCTCTCTGCCCAGTGTAGTTGAATTTCCATGACTATCGGCGCCAGTAAAGCCCTGGGTAATAACTAATTCACCATTTTTAATTACTGGCAACACTCTCGAAGCGATTGCTCTAGAAGTGTATTCCCAGTTAATGGCAGCATCGGTAAAATTATCATCAGTAACAATTAAACTTTTGGCACTAATTAGCCTTATGTTTAAACCTGATAAATTTAAGTAATGATAAATTATGAGGCTCGATAACTCCTCGCCAATGGAAACAATACTATCGTAAGCCTTGTATCTGCTTTCATAATTTTTGTTTAAAGCATCCCAAAGATTATCGAAAAGAATATCTAAGTTTTTGCTTAGTTCATCAGGCAATTGAGGCATGATATCTTGCGCAGCACTAAGGTGGTATTGTTTTATCTTAAAAAAATCATCCTCTATCTTTTCACCATTTTGAGAAAGTGAAAATAGGTGTTCGAGAGCATTGGTAGTTTTTCCGAGTGCCGATACAACTATAACCAAAGGTTCGCAGCTAAATTCCTCAATAAGACTTTTAACTCTTTCAATATTGGAAGCACTATTCATTAATGCTCCCCCAAATTTCATCACTCTTCTCAAAATCTCTCTCTATTTATTCTTTCGTTTATTTTCCAAAGTTTACAACTTCAGAAAATATGCAATATCTTTAACTTTCCTTTATCAATCCCTTCTTAAATGCTGCCAGTAACATCTTTAAATCTTCAATTTGAAGTTTAAGTTCATCTCCAGCATCAGTATCGCCAACATCTTTTCTTTTTGCATTAGTTTCAATAAACACACGCTTCGAAATAATGTCTTTCTCTTCTTTTATTGCGCGGTCTTTCGACTCAAATTCCTTATGCTCAACAAGTACCAGCCCAAAAGAGTTGTAAATTAAAGTATATCCCGAAACACCCGTAACACTTTGGTATGGTATCGACATGCCACCATCAATAACGAATAATTTACCATTTGCTTTTATGGGGCTCTCACCTTTTTTTACTTTAACGGGTACATGACCGTTAACAATATGCGATGTTTTAGGATCTAAACGAAACTCTACAAGTATTTTATCACAATATTTTTCATCTTTTAATGCAAGATTATAATATGCATTTCTGCCTTCGCTGTGAGTTTCTTTATCTTCAATATAATACCTCTCAAAAGTTGCCATCTTCATTTTTCCGAATAAAGGCGACATAGGTCCGCACCATAAGTACCACATATAATCCAGTATGGTGTTTTGTTCTCTTTTAAGGCTCCTATTAAAATATGCCTTACGTGCAACTCTGTCAAAATAATCACACAATAATTTTCCTGAAAAGCGTTTTCCCTCAATTTCAAACTTCTCAAATCTACCATCTTCACCCATTGGTATACAACCATGGTAAAGTAGGTTGGAGTTGTATGTTAGGTACATGCTTCCTCTGGTAAACAAAAAATCAATATGCTTTTGAAGTCGTTGGCTATTCATGAAGCTCGACTTAAGCTGATCCATAATTATCTGCTCCTCTTCACTTAATTCGTACCTATTTTCATGATCAATAGTTGGGAAATTAATGTCGAGTAGCTTATGTGTTTTACCATCAATTACAGTAGTTCCTTTTTCAAAATCAATATTATCAAAAACCAGCCTGTCATCCATATGATAATTTGTATTACGTAACACAGCCTGACCTTCAAGTTTAAACTGGATTATCGAAATTGCTTTCTGCATTTGCTGTAACAACTTAACATCAGAGTGCTGTGCTTTGCCTTTTATCACATAAAGCTCACACAAATCATCCTTGTACTTTTTCATGGAAAATCTTGCCAGTGGAAGCATATTTATTCCATAAGCATCCTCAAGAGTGTCAAGATTGTTGTAGCGTAACGAAATGCGAACTACGTTAGCAATAAGTGCCATATTACCAGCAGCAGCGCCCATCCATAATATATCGTGATTACCCCATTGTATATCAACTGAATGATAGCTCATAAGCCTGTCCATAACCTTTTCAGGATAAGGTCCTCTGTCGAAAATATCACCAATTATATGAAGCCTGTCAACAAGTAATCTTTGAATAAATTCGCAAAGAGCAATAATAAAAACATCAGCCCTGTCGATGTCAATAATCGAATTAATAATGCCCTCAAAATACTCCTCTTTGTCCTCACCACTTTCGTTTAGTAGTTCGTCAATTATATAAGCAAAATCATCCGGCATAGCTTTTCTTACTTTTGAGCGAGTGTATTTCGATGCCGCGGCACGTGCCACTTTTGCCAAACGCTGTAAAGTAATTGCATACCATTCGTTAATATCATCTTCGTTTTTATGAATTAATTCCAGCTTTTCCTTGGGATAATATACCAAAGTTGCCAGCAAAGTTTTCTCTTTTTTGCGTAAAGTTTTTCCAAATACCTCATCAATTTTACGCACCACAACACCCGATGCATTTGCTAGCACATGACTAAAAGTCTCGTATTCGCCGTGTATATCCGATAGGAAATGCTCAGTTCCTTTGGGTAAATTTAGTATTGCCTCAAGGTTGATAATCTCTGTACTTGCCGATTGAACATCAGGAAACCTCTCTGCAAGCAAATTTAAATATTTCTTTTCCTTCTCTAGGTCCTTCGATGCGTATTGCTTCGCGTTAAATTTAACCATAACAAATTTGGGTTAATTGATAATGTGCAAAATTACAAATTTCTATGTATGAAACTTAATTTGACCTTAATTGTATTGTTTTTCCTTTTCTTTATTCGAGCAGCTACCCTGCCTTCATATGCATTTCGGCAGGCTACCAGGCTTTCCATTTGTAGTTGTTTCATACTGATTGTTTTTTTGTAAAGTAATCCCGTGTCTTCCTTTGTCAGCCTCGCTTTACTTACAAAAATCACATCAGTATTTCAACAAGCTACCATTTCAATCCTTGCTGCAGCATTGTACACCAATAAAACTTTAATAATCAGGGGGTTTACCCGCCTGCCACAGTAAACGGCGGGCAGGTTTCCCACATTTTGCTGCGAGGAGTTTATTTTGCTATGTTTACAGTATCAAATAATTCAAACCATATGAAAAAATTACTCGTAGTTCTGATGTCAGTTATTACTGTATTTATCTACTCTTGCGAAAACAATTTAGACGTAAAGCAAGTAAGTAATACCTTTAATAAAGCACAAGTGTTATTTCCCGAATCTCCGCGACCAGAGGGACAAAAAGATGTAATTGAACTTGCCTGCGACCCAATCGATACCGTTCGAATTGGTTTTATTGGTTTGGGTATGAGAGGTAGTGGTGCAGTATATCGGTATACTTTTATGGATGGAGTAAAAATTGTTGCTCTTTGCGATGTTGTCCCCGAAAATGTTACAAGAAGTCAGAATACACTACTGGAAAAAGGTTTCCCAAAAGCAGATGAATATACTGGGACTGATGATTGGAAAAAAGTATGCGAAAGAGATGATATCGACCTAATATATATTTGTACACATTGGGATTTGCATACCCCCATTGCAGTTTACGCAATGGAACACGGTAAGCATGTGGCAACAGAAGTTCCTGCTGCACTTACAATTGACGAATGTTGGCAACTCGTTAACACTGCCGAAAAAACTCAAAAGCATTGTATGCAATTGGAAAATTGTAATTACGATTTCTTCGAAATAGCAACCCTTAACATGGCACAACAAGGTTT
>JASFZK010000125.1:0-8893 GCA_045267845.1 Bacteroidota bacterium
GAAAATTAATAATGATATAATTTATGTAATATTGCATGAGCTTTTGGAGTGGCACCCATACTCCGAAATCAGTGGCATGGTTAGACCGAAATAACCACCAGTACATTAATTTCGCCCACAATAAACACAAAATCTAATTCATTCCATGCAACGCTATTGTCGTTACATTCATTTCAAATGTACAGTATTCAATTCTCGTTTCAAATCACTCTCAGAAGACGAGGTATGAGTAAGTCAATACAAAAATAAAATGCCACCACACAATACGGCAGCCCAATTAAACTAAAACTGCTATTCGTCACAATTAATTTGCAGTTTAGCTTACTTAATCTGCCTTTCCACCTAATAATTTTATTTCCTTAATTGCCATACACATACGCCAACCCCATATCTCCCCCCACAAAATCCCCGACCACCACCCCAGAATTCTGAGTCATATCATTACAGTTTTCAATTTTAGAACCGTAGAATTCTTACTGAATTCCAATAAATGTGACGGAACTGTGACGAAACGGATTTTTTTGACATTGTAGTGCTAAATGTTAAAACGCCACATATTCAGTAATATACGTATTGTGTCCTACCAAAAGTGTGACGATGTGACGATTGTGACGCATAAAAACAAAAGTTTTTTGCCCCCCCCTAAAAGCTTTATTAGGCATTAGCTTTTAATATTTAGATCCTAAATAAATCCATTTACCAAAAAAGATAATTTGGAACTACTTTCTCAAAAAAACCCTATCTACCCAATATTGTCTTTTTTACATTATGCAATCCAATGCAAAGCATTGAAAAAGTTAACATAACGCATTAATAAACAGGTTTTTACTTTGTTTTCCTAGTTCCATGTAGTATTTTAGTCCTGTGTTTGATTTCAGACAGCATATTGTTCTTTTTAAATACATGTCAAGTCCGTATCAAGCTCGCTTAAACAAACTTATTTTTAATTTAAAAAATAAAAATCATGGCAATAGTACAAAATCCAATTACAGGCAGAACCAAGAATAAATTTGGTACTGCAATTTTCTCCAAACAGTTTGGTAAAAACACAATGCGATCTAAACCATTGGAGGTTAAAAACCCTAGAACTGCTGGGCAAGTAAAACAACGTACTAAATTTAGTACAGTGGTTGAGCTTATTCGTCAGGTACTTCCCTTAATAAACGAAGTTTATGCAGGAAGTCTTAAAAAAATGTCACCTTTTAACAAGGTTACAAGTATTAATGTTAAAAATGCCTTTACAGGTGATCCTCCGGTTCTTGATCATACAAAAGTTTCATTGTGTCATTTTGAAGGTAGTTCAGTAAATAATGTAACTCTCACTGCTCAAGCTGATCAGGTGATGGATATTAACTGGGAACCGCATACCAATGAACAGGAAGAGCTAGATACTCCTCTAACATTTGTATTGTTTAACTGTACTTCCAATCTTGGAATAATTTTCCGTGAAGTTGCTCTGCGTAGTGCAGGTACAGCTTCTGTAACATTACCACCATCTTGGGTTGGTAATATGACTTCGCTGCATATCGTTACTACTGATGTGAATCAGAAAGTAAAGAAGAATACTATGAAGCTTATCAAATTCAAAGCAGGTGCTGATCCATCTAGCTTGGTTCTTTAATTCTATATTTAATCATATTAAGTCCCTGGCGAAAGTTGGGGGCTTTTTTTTAAACAAAAATATTATGTCCAACCTCCATAAAAATCAATTATCAGGCTTCTTCGAAGACTCCAATGGAAATAAAAGCAGTACCCGTCTTAAAACATTTCTTGCTGCAATTACAGCATTTGTAATTGCTTTAGCAACTGTTTTTGTTAGCAGTATTTCTTTAGTTGAAAGCATACCGGTTATAATAACACTTCTTGCATTCTCAGCAGGGGAGAAGTCATTCCAATATTTTATCGATTCAAAATATAAAATAAACAATCATGAGTAATTCAGAATCCAAATTCGTAAACTGGTTTGCTAGTATTGCTGCAGCTTTAATTGTTGCTTCAATAATAAGTCTTATCGGTATGTACCGTACAACAGCAATTGTTTCGCAAAAAGTAGATGCAAACGAAAAAGGCATCATCGAAACAAAATTATACCACGAAAAAGATGTACAGTTAATTCGTAATAACATCAAGGAAATCAAATCAGATCAAAAAGTAATAATGTCTGATATAAAGCAAATCTTAAAAGAAATTAAATAGTACCTAAATAATACTACAATGAAACTATCAATCCATCAACAGATATTTGTACAAAACATTGGCTTATTAATCCTCAAGGCAAATTCACTTGGCGTTAACCTTACCTTTGGTGAGGCCTATCGTACAATGGAGCAACAAGATCTTTATTACTATGGCAAAAGTGTCCGTTATGAAGATTATCATCTGGAGTTAATATCAGCAAAAAAACGCAGTAATACTCTTAATAGTTTTCACCTAAAACGATTAGCAGTAGATTTTAATTTCTTTATTAATGGTAGGCTAACATACTCTCATCCATTTGTAAAGCAACTTGGTATGTATTGGGAAAAGCTTGATCCATTAAATCGCTGGGGCGGTCATTTCAAGCATTTTTATGATGCTCCACATTTTGAAAGGTATGTAGCATGAAGTCTGCTTCTTACATAATCATTATTGTTCTAGTTGCCATTCTATTATTACAAAGAGAATGTAATACCTCAACTGAAAGTTATGATTGTAATCATCTTGTTGAGGTGGTAACTGATACAATATATGATACAGTGGAAATTCTTTCCGTTCAATATGTTCCTAGCATATCATATATCGATACTGGTTCTGTTGTTTGGAAGTATCATAAAATTGATACGGCATTAATTCTATCTAATTACTTTTCAAAATACTATTATCAAGATACAATACTAAATGATACAGTTGGATTAATAATCCTAAGAGATACCATTACCCAAAATAGAATATCTTATCGAAATCCAAGCATAAGCATATATCCACGTTTAATCAAACAAACAACCTTACTTAAGCAAGTTACTCAACCCAAGCTAAAACTATTCTTAGGATTAGGGCTAGGTGGCAATATGTCTCATTTTTCTCTATCACCATCTCTTATGCTAATTACAAAAAAACAAACATCATATTCCCTTTCTTACGATTTACTCAATAATGATGTAAATTTTACAATGTATTGGAAATTAAAATTCAGATAATCAATCCCTAATAAAGATATCGAAGTACAATCCCATTGCCCTAGCTTAGCAAAAAAATTACCTCAATCAGTAAAGGCAAGGATATATAAACAGCGTCAGGGCTTGCGCTAATGTCCACCTAATTTCCGCTGTCCTTGCCTTTACTTCCTTCGCAACATAAAAAGATATCTAAGCCGGTCATGCGATTTTTGTGCCAAAGCAATAAAATTCTCAGGAATATATCAATAAAAAATGTAATGAATAAAAAAAGGCTGCTCGTTATGGAAGCAGCCTGAAAAGATTTTCTCTTTATGCGAATTCGTATTTATCTTTAATTTTCATCATATCCTTACGTATGAGGTCATCAACAACCCTGGCATATTTCTTTGTCATATTAATACTTGAATGGCCCAACATTTTTGAGACTACTTCAATGGAGATATGGTTTGCTAAAGTTACAGTTGTAGCAAAAGTATGTCTGGCAGTATGTGTACTTAGGTTTTTATCAATACCACACAAATCAGCTATCTCTTTTAAATAAGCATTCATTTTTTGATTTGTTAATACAGGAAGTACAGTATTATTTTTCACGCAAACAGGATGGCTTTTGTACTTATTCATAATTTGAACTGCTGGTTTCAATAAAGGAATATTGCACCAGTTTTTAGTTTTCTGTCTTCTCTTTTTTATCCATAATTTGCCATTTATTTCCTCAATCTCAGAATATGATAAGTTTTTAACATCTACAAATGCTAAACCTGTAAAGCAACAAAAAAGATAAACATCCTTAACCTGTTCTATTCTTTCAATTTTAAATTGCTTTTTCATTACTGTACCCAATTCCTCTTCAGTAAGAAAATCCATGTCAACATCATCCAAATGGAATTTGATATTTACAAATGGATCAGATTTTAGCCATCCATTAGATAATGCTATGTGAATGATCTTTTTAAAATTTTTAATGTATTTAACAGTAGTATTGTTACAGCAATTGCGCTCTGTTTTAAGATAAAACTCTAGGTCTCGTATAAAATCGGGAGTTATACTACTTATCGGCATATCGGTCTTACTATATTGATGGCTCATAAAACGTTCTATATGCCTGTAACAAGCTTGATATCTATCATAAGTACCTGAAGCAATATCGATGCCAATAAGCCCCTTACATCTAATATTATGTTCATTGAAAACTCCAAGTATTGTTTTAGAGTCATTATCAATTCCAAGGTAAGCATTTTTCAAACTTACTGCTGTTACAGCTTTCCCTTCTTGTTCTAACTCTAGTTTATATCCATAGAGTTTATTCTTTACTAAATCCAAGGAGGAGTTGAACTTTTTAACATCGCTTTTGGCACCTCTAATACACCCTTTTTCCTTGTTCCATTCTTCTTCTTCAATGCTTTTTTGCAAGGCAAATTCCACTCTTAATCCGTTGACTGTCAGTCTAGCATAGACAGGACATGTACCATCTTTTAGTTTCTTTGTCCTCTTAATATAAAACAGGACTTTAAATGTTGCTCTTTTCATAGTATAAATTATTTTACAAAACTATATAATATATGCAAGAGAACAAAATGCAAAGTACTGCAAATCAGTGAATAAACATCATAAAGGTGGGCTTTTTTGGTTTTTAGGAAGACCACCGATTAAAACATTGTACTTATGCTTTTTAATGCTTTTATCTGCTTCGCTTAAAAAACAAAACCACCGTAAAATCAGTATTTTACAGTGGTTTGCGTTGTTATGCTAATAGAAAATGCGGAGAATAAGGGATTCGAACCCTTGGTGCCCGCGAAGGCACAACGGTTTTCGAGACCGCCCCGTTCGACCACTCCGGCAATTCTCCGTCGGCAAAATTAATAAAATGTATTAACCATAATCATTCTATGCATAATAATTAACTTTTTAATTTTTACATAATAATCTAGGGTAAATTGTTTATTTTTGATAGATTATTAATACCTTTAATTGAGTATATATTTGTAAACCTGCTACCAATGAGCAAAGATGAATCAAAAACAGCAATTGAGATTAAAAGATTAAAGCTTGAAAATGAGTTATTAAAACAACGACTTTCTGAAAAACACGTGAGAGATGAGCAAGGAATTTATGCAAATGAATACGAAAGCTTATATCATAACATACCAATGGGTATTATGCATTATGATTCCAATGGTATTATTATTGATTGTAACGATTTGTTTGTGAATATGATAGGCTCTTCGCATGAGGTATTGGTGGGTTTGGATATGTTCAACCATCTTCAAGATAAAAAAATAGTTGATGCCATTAAACAATCACTCATTACAGGTCATGCAACATATAAAGGTATATACAAAAGTCTCACTGCAAACAAAAAAACTCACGTAAAAATACTATTTAAAGGTACTAAGAATAATAAAAACAAGATATCTGGTGGTATTTGCATTGCCGAGGATATGACCGAAAGTATAAAAAACAAGTTAGCTCTTGACAAATCTGAAGAAAATTACAATCTTATTTTTGAAAACACAACTGATGTATATTATAGAGTTGACAAAGATGGGACAATACTTTCCATGAGCCCGGCAGTTAAGGATCTATTATTACTCGATGATTATGAAAATATCATAGGGAAAAATGTCATCGAATTTTATTATAATCCATCCGATAGAGAAAAGTTTGTAGAAAAGCTAAGAAAAGAAGGGACAGTACAAGAATATCGTCTTGAATTGAAACGAACTAATGGCTTTCCCATTACGGTTGAGTTTAATTCAAAAATAATTTTAGACAATAATGGAGAATTCGATAGTATAATTGGAGTTTTTTATGATGTAACCTCACGTATTGAGGCTGAAATAGAAAAATCAACAAATATTTGGTTCTTTGAAAGACTTGAGAATTTTGATAATATTATCAGATCATCTGTTAACATAAATGAGGTATACAAGGGTGTAGTTGCTTCGGCAATGGAATCATTTCAATGTGATAGCTCATTTATACTTAGTTATAGTAATGGTGATAATGCCACATGGCAACTTGAAGCATCAATCGTTTCTGATAGTTATCTTTGCAATGGCAAGCCCGAAATGATGATTATCGACTCGGGTAAATCAGATGAAATATTCGATCGAATATTGATGTATGAAACCTTAGTTTTAATTGATGCCAATAATTTAGATGAGCTTAATAATATTTCAAAAGAAATGGGTGTTAAAGCTCAAATGATGACTTCCATACATGTTAATTCGGGTAATTCTTTAATACTTTGTGTTAATCACTGTAAAGATGACAGGGTTTGGAACGATCATGAAAAAGCATTATTTTCCGAAATGACCAGCCGTCTGGCAGATGCAACAAATACATTTGAATCAACCGAGTTATTATTTAAAAGTGAAGAACATCATCGCAGATTAATCGAAGCAACATCAGAAGGATATTGGGAAATTAATAAACAGGGTATAATAAAAGTGGCCAATAATGCCATGTGTGAAATGCTAGGGTTTTCGATGAATGAAATTATTGGAAAGTCATCTCTAGTTTTTACAGCACACGAAAGTAGACTACTATTTGAAGAAATAATTGACAACACTAACGACAAATCTGCTGTTAGTTTCGAAATTGAGCTACTTAATAAAATTGGCAAAAAGGTTTATACTTTATTTAGTATAACTCGCAGAGAGGATACTGAGAATAATAATGTGGGAGCATTCTTTTTTGTAACCGATATTACTAAACAAAAGGAAGCATTGTATAAAGCTGAAGAATCTGATAAATTAAAATCTGTTTTCATCAAAAATATATCCCATGAAGTGCGTACACCATTAAATGGAATTATTGGATTTCTTGAAATGTTGAATGACGATTCGCTATCAAAAAGTGAACGTGTTGAATATACAAAATATGTTATTGCGAGTAGTGATCAGCTGACAACAATTATAACTGATTTACTTGAGTACTCGCGACTTGAGGCCGGACAAGTTACCTGTGTGCCTAAAGTGTTTAATCTTAACAAATTATTGGATGAACTTTATGAGCAGTTTATTTTATTTGCTAATACTCGAAACAAAACCGAAATCAAATTAACCCTCGAAAAGACATTATCGGATGAGCAAAGTAATATTACCATCGATAAAATTATGGTTAAACAAATATTTTCAAGTCTGCTAAATAATGCCATTAAATTCACTACAAAAGGAGAAGTTAAATTTGGTTACAAGCTTCTGGACAAAGACAATATTCGTTTTTATGTTATTGATACTGGTATTGGAATACCTGATAGTGACAGAGAAATAATTTTCGAAAAATTCAGAAATGGATCTTCCACTAATAATGCTGTATATGGTGGTAATGGACTCGGGTTATCTATTTCAAAATCATTAACAGAATTACTTGGTGGGCATATATGGTTTGATTCAGAAGTTGGCGTTGGCACAAAATTTTATGTAAATATCCCAATTTCCAAAATTGATATATTAAAAAAAGACAAATACTTAGCTCCCAAAATAAAAACTGTACATGATTGGATAAATAAAAAAGTGTTAATTGTTGATGATGTTTACGAAGTTTATGTGCTAATATCAGTTTACTTACGCGAAACAAAAGTAATAACTCTTTATGCAAAAAATGGTGCCGATGCCATTAATCTTGTTAAGCAAAATCCTGATATAGATATTGTACTACTCGATATCCACCTACCCGACAAGAGTGGTTATGAGGTTGTTAAAGAAATGAAAAGTATGCGGACACAGCTGCCAATCATTGCACAAACAGCTTTTGCACTAAATGATGATAAAGAAAAAGCTTTAACAGCAGGATTTAACGATTATACTACCAAGCCAATTTACCGTAAAACACTAATGGATTTAATTGCTAAATATTTATAGTAACTTTAACAATTACCTTTGTCAACCCAACTTACTCTAAAAGTACTTAGTATCAATAAAGGTTTTTAAATTATGATAACCAATAAGCTTTCTGATTTAGGTGCAAAGAGTTTGCTAATGCTTGCTGCCATGGTTTGGGGTTTTGCATTTGTAGCCCAAAAAGTTGGAATGGAAAGTATAGGACCAATGGCATTTAACGGCATTAGGTTTTTGCTGGGAGCTGTTTCATTGTTACCGGTAATTTGGTTTTTTAACAAGAAGTCAA
This sequence comes from Bacteroidota bacterium, assembly GCA_045267845.1. Lineage (GTDB taxonomy): Bacteria > Bacteroidota > Bacteroidia > Bacteroidales > F082. Next base: position 8,286 of record JASFZK010000125.1, read on the forward strand.
AACCAAATAGTACCAAAAAACAAAAACCAGGTTATTTATGGAAAGCTGGAATTATTAGCGGATTAACACTTTTTGCCGCAGCAACCATCCAACAAATAGGCATAGTATATACAACTGCTGGTAATGCTGGCTTTATCACAAGTATTTACGTAATTCTAGTCCCCGTTTTCGGTTTATTATTACATCAAAAAGTAAATATTCAAACTTGGGTGGGGGCTACAATTGCATTGGTAGGCTTGTATTTACTAACAGCAAGCGAAGGACTTACACTTGTTATTGGCGATGTCCTCGTATTTTTTAGCGCATTTTTTTGGGCAATGCAAGTAATATTAGCAAGCCATTATGCAGTTCGAGTAAACATAATTAAACTCGCTGCCATTCAGTTCGCACTAACCGGAATCTTAAGTCTAATAATTTCATTTTTTACCGAAACATATGGGTTACAAGAAATTAACGATGCACTAATCCCAATTTTATATGGAGGTATAATGTCAGTCGGATTAGCATTTACCCTACAATTAATCGGTCAAAAAAAAGTAATCCCATCGCATGCCGCCATCATCCTTAGCACCGAATCACTATTTGCAGTATTAGGTGGCTGGCTATTA
>JASFZK010000126.1:0-18585 GCA_045267845.1 Bacteroidota bacterium
TCCTTCGAAAATACTGATAAATTGTTAGTTTCGACAGAACCATAATCTGGCGAAGAAACATAGTTTGATGTGATGCCAGGTTGAGATTCTGGTATATCATTAGATATCTGCTTTATTGAAAAATCAGCTGAATACCCAGAATTTGTAGCTGACTGACTCCTGCTTATTAATAATTTCTGCCCATTTGAGAGGGGCCTATTATCAACTCCATTTAATTCGCGCAACTTGCTAATGTTAACACCATATTTTTTTGCGATGGAATACAATGTTTCATTTGGTTTTACAATATGATACCGATTACCATTAACAGGTGTTTTTTTAATAATTAATGACTGTCCTGGAGTAATTGTGCTTGTTGACAAGTTATTAAGTGACATTATTTGTCCCTGAGAAACTCCATATCTACTAGCTAGCAATGGGAGAGATTCTCCTTGCTGAACAATATGACTTGTGAAAAAATCAGTTCCATCATCTAAGTCAATTGACATTGATTCCTTTTCAATACCAATTTCACTATTATCGGTTTGCTCAACAGTTTTACCTAAGGAAGTTCTATCTCGAGTAGCTCTATTTTTCTTTTTATTAATCTCTCTCTCTAAGTCTTTTATTTCTTTTTCGAGATTATTAATTTGTGCTTCTTTCTCACGTTCGACCCCCGACTTATTATTTTTAACAACTAAATCTTTGATACGTTTTGGGATAGACGCCTGTAGTCTGTTAAAATTTGATTGTGAAATATATTGCGCATTGTAATGTTCCAATGATAAGTCTTGAGTGAGCAGCTGTAAAGATGTTTCAATAAGTGTTTGACGCGATTTAAGGAGGTTAATCATGTTGTCAAACTGTGCATTTGTGGTGAAATAATCGCTACGACGTTGCGATGCTGACTCAATTGAATATCCAGTGGCAATACCAGTATAAATAACAGCCTCTGATTGGTAAACTTTCTCCTGATTACGTGTAAAATAGTAAGTTACACCAGCAAATATTATTGGAATAGCAATTAATAACAGTAAGTTACGTTTAAATAATTTTATGATTTGAATTATCTCCATATTTATTGCTTCGGTTTACCTCAATACTGTTATTAAATTAAACCTAATTCCTGTAATCACTTCGAGTGTTTGATAGTTTTTATTAAAACTGGCAATTGCCTGATAAAATTCCACCGCACCACTAGTCTGAATCTCTTTTAATCTTGTATATTCGGCGGTACTCATCTCACCATTTAGAAATTCATTTTTAGCCATTTCCATTTGCATTAATGTAAATGCCTGATAATCATTATATATTCGAATTTCACTTTGATCTCTAATCAAGTCATTGTAAATGAGAATTACACGCTCTTGCAAATATCTTATGTTAATTTCTTTTTGAGTAAGCGAAATTTCAATCCATTTCTTCTGCTTTTTCATTCTATTACGTCTGTCAACCATAGGACCCAATGGCATCCTAATATAAAACATGGCCGCAAAAGCTGAACGATAAGATGTAAGGTAGGAAAAGTTAGAATATGTTGAAGCATTACCGGGTGCAGATCTGCTCCAGTCATCATACCCCCATCTACCACCAATAGCGTCTAAATTAAAACTAAAATATTCAAGCCATTCGCGAGCTGCTGAAACTTGTTCATAATAGTAATACTCCGCTTTAAGGTCTTCGTATTTAGCCGAAGGTGAATTATAAGCTGCTGAATCAACTAACACACGTAATGGAGGTAGTCGTTTTGTTATATCATCTGTTAAAGGGTTAAAATATACTATATCGTTATTTTGAAATCCCTGACCGTACGCCAGACTAGTATACGACAACAAAAACAATACAATAAATATATTTTTCAACGAAATTTTCATTAATTATTTACGCTTTAACCTATTCACCCAAAATCAATTGGAATTAGCTTGCAAACTACTAAATTATTGCTCTAATGCAAATATGGCAGCTAACATTTTATGAATTTGTTTTCAACATTAATATTTAAACATTTTCCTTTTGCAATAGAGCAGGTATTGTTCTGAATATAAGCTTAATATCTCCCCAAAAGGAATATGTTTCAGAATACTTATTATCCAATGATTTCCTTTCATCCTCTGACATACCTCCTTTTTTTCCTCTGAGTTCAACCTGCCACAGTCCTGTAATACCAGCTGGACCCATAAATCGAGCACTCCAGTCATCAGATGTTAGCAACTCTGCTTCATAAAGAGGCAATGGCCTATTTCCAACAATTGACATATCTCCTTTTAGCACATTAAACAGTTGTGGTAACTCATCAATACTTGTATTCCTAATAAAATTACCAACCTTGCTAACTCTGGGATCATTTTTTATTTTAATAAATGCCGATGAATCTGAATTTTTCTTTTGTTCAATATACCAGTATTCACAAATTTTATTCCCATCAACGTAAAGTATTGGTGAACAATAATTTCCATCAGGTAATTTGGAACATTCGATACAATCAACGTCTAATTCAACAGGCTCATCACCCTTATCATCTGAATATTGATTTAAGTGCTTTAGATTATGTAAATGCTTGTCGGCGCCAACGTACATAGACCTAAACTTTAAAAAGTCAAATATTTTATAATTAGTTCCTACTCTTTTAGACTTGTATACTGGCATGCCCTTTGACTCGACCCGAATTGCAATTGCAACCAATAAGAAGAGTGGCGAAAGAAGCAATAGCGCTATGGAAGATGTAACTACATCAAATGCACGTTTGATAAATGGAATTTTATAATCGCGGAATGCATTGTCTGGTCTTTTGTCTATTTCAATATTTTGATAAAACTTTAACAATGATTCAACTCTAATACTCAAGTTCTCCAAATTAAATGGAAACTGATACACGTCATCTACTATGTTTCTTGCTTTGAAAGCCAAATTAGTAAACCTGTCATCCTTCTCAAAAAGAAACAATATAAATGGTGTTTTAATAAATCCCTCAATACCTCTGATAAGTTTACCAACTGCTATACCATTCATACCTTGTAATCTGGCTTCACAAACAATTGCATCAGGTTTATCCCCATCCTTAAGGTATGCAACAGCTTTTAGCCCATTTGGTACTTGATGAAAATCAAATTGAGTTTTTACTTCGCTAAACGCAGATATTACAACAGGACTATTACCAATATATAGTATTTTTAACACCGCAATATTTTAGTTGTAAATTATGCTCCTCTTCGTGTAAGCATATTTTCGATTCTAACGGCTAGTTCTTCAGGGTTGAATGGCTTTACCATATAATCGTCGGCACCTAATTTTAAACATTTCACTCGCTCATTACTGCTTTCAATTCCTGAAAGCATTATAACTGGGATATGACTAAAAAAACCGCTTGCTCGTACATTCTTAATAAACTCATATCCGTCAATATTTGGCATTTGGATATCAGTAACTATTAAATCAGGCAGGTCACCTTGCTCAAGATATTTTAATCCCTCTTGACCATCATTACATGTTACAACATTAAAATCGCTACTCAAGAAATTTTCAAGCAACATTCTTATGCTTAATTCATCGTCAATAGCTAGTATCGTTTTTTTCATAAAATTTAGATCTTATTTCCATCAGTTATTACCTAACTTCAGCAAAAGTAAAAAAAATATTATACCAAAGTTCATTTAATTGATTTTAATAATTGACTTTATATCACAATGAAGATTATCAATATTTATCGATAAGGCAGAGGTAGTTAATATTGCTTTAGTATAATACGGATTTCTTATGAGTAGTTTGGCATGCACAAAGTCTAAAAGTTCATCTTTAGATTTGTTGATTATCAACGGTCGTTTTTGTTTCGAATTTATTAGGCGGTTCACGATTGCCTTTTCGCTCATGTCAATATGTATACTTAAACCATTATCATTAATTTTCTCCATGGCATCAAAATAGCATGGCATGCCTCCTCCTGTAGAAATAACACAATTTTCAAGGGCAAAAGTTGATGTAAGTACATCATGCTCAAGCCTCCTAAATAACTCCTCTCCATACTTTGTGAAAAAAGTATCTATATGTACTTTGTATTTTTTTTCAAAGATTGCATCAGTATCAAAAAAATCCCAACCCAATTTTGCTGCAAGTTTTTTGCCAACGGTACTTTTTCCAACCCCCATAAACCCTACTAAATATATTCTATTCATAAATGAAGCTTATATACAACTTTTTTCCAAATTCGAGACAATAGTCCTATTAATGGAATACCAAATATCTTATGCATTATTTATTCCTCTAAATATCAAATAATTATATAATTTTGCATTTATTGGACTAATTTTTGAATACATACTACAAACATATATAAAAACCCTACTAATTATGAATAAAATAATCTATATCTCCATATTTATTGCAATAATAATATCACATGGCTGCAAAAACGACGTGCCAACTCCTGATAAAAATATGGATAATATGGTTGCTCCAAATGGCTTTACTTTTAAAACAACTAGAGATGTATCAATTAATATAATAATGCCACAAAGCATTAATTTTACAGAACTAAGAAGTAGGTTTAACATTTACACCAACAACCCTGAAAACGGAGGTAAACTAATTTCTTCTGGGAGCTTTGATGGCGATGGTAGTTACAGCGGTACCATAAAAATACCTTCAACTATAACAGAATTAACGGTTACAACCATTGCTGGATCACTTACAGTTGAAGTACCACCAGCAGCTAATTATAAAGAAGATGGTGTAATAATTGATTTTGGTGACGATTATGGATACAACCCTCCTGATACAATAGAACCCACCAAAAAGAATGGCCAAATACAAACTTATAGCACTAGTAATAATCGACTTGCTACCTCAACAAATATGGTAAGTAACGGTGACTTTGAGACTGATGATTTTGGAACAATACAGTATTGGTCTTCATCTCACCCAACAAATGCACGTTGGTACTTCACACAAAATACTGGTTCAATGGAGTGGTTTAACGATGGTGGTAACCACGTAATTAGAACCCCATGGACCGAAACAGGGAATAATTATTTTGGTGGCACATCACAGATGGTTGATGCAAGCCCTGGTGATGTTATTACCATGTCGGCTGATATCAAATCTGTTGGAAATAACTCAAGTTTATACAGCTGGCTATACTTAATACCAGTTAACTCTTCAGGAAGTGCCCTGGCTTTTTATAACCTTCAATACTACCACCCTACAGATACATGGACGAATAAAACACTAACTGCGACTATGCCAACTGGTACAGTGGAAGTTAACGTACTGGTTTGGACCAATGACTACACTGCAGAGGCAGCAGTTTATGCAGATAATGTAATTGTAACAGGTCCGGTTGTTGATACAGATGGCGATGGTGTTGATGATGACCTAGATGATTATCCCACAGACGCAACGCGTGCTTTTAATGTGTATTACCCAAATGAATCTGATTGGGGAACTTTTGCTTTTGAAGATTTATGGCCAGGTAAAGGTGATTATGATTTTAACGACTTAATACTTGATTATCAATTTAAATCGGTACTTAACTCATCAAACGGACTTGTTGAGTTTTTTACAGATTATTCAGTAAGAGCAATAGGAGCTAGTTTAACAAATGGTTTTGCATTTATGATAGATGGAGACCCAACAAATGTAGCATCAATAACTGGAACAAACATTACAGAAAACTATCTGAGCTTAAATGCAAACGGAACAGAGCAAAACCAAACAAATACAGTAGTATTTCTATTTGATAACGCTTTTTCAATGATAGGTTCCTCTGGAGGCAGTTTTATTAATACAGTGGAAAACGGAATATATGTTGAACCTGTTATTAATACATTACATGTATCATACATAAATGCGGTTCCTAATACAGGGCTAGCTCCGTACAATCCGTTCATTGTAGTTGATCAAACTCGTGGTATTGAAATCCACCTTGCCGGACAAGAGCCAACTTCATTGGCAGATCAAGCGCTTTTTGGTACATCGGCTGATGACTCAAATCCAGGCTCAGGTAAATACTACCAAACAGTAAATAACCTACCATGGGCAATTGATTTACCAGTTAAATTTGATTATCCCGTTGAGCAGGTTCAAATAATTGAGGCTTATAATTATTTCCAAAACTGGGGTGAATCAGGCGGTTCAACTTATACCGACTGGTACGAAAACAACAGTGGTTATAGAAATAATGAAAATGTATATACACCACCAGAGTAGCAATATTACATTAAACCAGTGTTTTTATTGTTCAGTAAGCTTGTTTCTTTTTTGGAGAAACAAGCTTATTTTTTTTATTCTTGCCTATTATTAGCTACTAAAAAAAGAGATTATTTGGATAGGAGATTTTTGTGAATCCTATCCACCTGAGGAATAAGGAACCTGTTTCCATCATTATTTATAATAAATTGTGATAGTTCACACTTTATTTCATCACTTAATTGATTTGCCATGCGTTCCTCTACTAAGCTTTTCGGAACTCCATCACGCTCCATAACACGACTAACTCGAACTTCAACTGATGCAGACACATTTATGACAAAATCAAAATTATCTTGGAGAGAATTTTCGAATAAAATAGCTGTTTCGTGTATGGTGTATGGGGCAATACTATTATTTACACACCAATTATTATACATACTAAGCACAAGAGGGTGAATAATATTATTGACGTCTTTTAAAGCTTCTTTATCATTAAAAATGATGGATGCCAATGCCTTAGTATCTACTTCCCCACTTGATAAAAAAACTTCTTCCTTAAACAACAACCGAAGTTTATTTTTAACATCCTTGTCCAAATACAAACTACGAGCTTCAATATCAGCATTAAAAACAGGTACCCCAAATACTTTAAAAATATTAGCAATTGTGGTTTTACCACTTCCAATATTCCCTGTTAATGCCACTTTAATCATTATAAATTTACTTTATTATTAAAAACTCAACATCAGGAGGTACAATTCTTATGTTTCGAACAAATTCGGGTTGTTTTATTAGTTTTAAAGGAAGTTTATTAGCATGCAATATGTCCATGTTATTTAATGTGGGCGAAATACTAAACTGATGCGATCGTACATCATTAAAGTCTATTTGAGCAACACGAAAAAAAACCTTCACTTGCGATGGAAATGTTTTAATATTGTACTGTAGCTTACTGTGATTTATTGGTACTATAATTTCAGATTCGGTAAATTTCTCAACTTTAAAATCTAGCTCAACATCCGGTACACTAAGCCTTATTAAATCAGATAATGGATTTTCCAGCCCAACCTTTACAAGTTGGTTTGACATTACATTATCCAACACTAATTTGTTTGTGGAAATATTATCAATTTTATCAAGAACACTCTGTGGACCATAAATAATTACGCTTGCGGGGTCGCTAGTTACGGTTTCATATAAATCATACTGACTAATGAAGTTTAGTGAGTAATTTGGTACGATTGCTACTAGCTTTTCACTTGTTTTTTCCATTTCAAAGGTAAGCATTGCTTTGGAAAACTGAATATTTTTTTCGCTGACATTTACAATTTGAGCAAGTTTTTTTGTTAACTCCTGTGTATAAATGGCATACCTATTATCACCTTTTGATTCAATGGAATAACTACCAAGATTAATATCAAGATTTTCCATATCGTTGAATAGTTTCAATTTCAATATGGCAAAACCTCTGGCTGTTAGATTTAAATCTAAAGTTGTGTCAACAAGCTGAGTAATACGCATTCCGGATGGCTCATTATTATATGTTAACCGAAACGAATTTTCGATGGTATATACCACTGAAAGCTTAATTAGAAGCCAAAATACTGCGGCTATAAGAATACATATAAAAAAAATAAGCCTATCACTCTTAAAGCGAAAAACAGACCTGCCATTATTCAAAGCCCCATTTGATTTATATGTGGTTAAATTATTTTTCATAAAAAAACCAAAGTGTTAGTAAAACACATGAAACACTCAATATTATTAAGTGCAATCCACAACTAATTTGCGCACAACAACTTTATATTACTGATTACAACATGAATAGGTGTTTACAATAATTACTGTAAACTATTATTTTTTCTGCCCAACATCTGATGAGTCCATAACAATCGCACTTTTTTCAACTGTTACTTTAATTTGACCACCAATTTCGATCACTACTGTAGATTCCTTGATTTCGACAATTTTACCGTGAAGACCACCTATGGTAATTACTTTTTCTCCTTTTTTAAGTTCTTCTCTAAATTTCTTTTGCTCTTTATTTTTCTTTGTCTGAGGACGAATGAAGAAAAAGTAAAAAACAATCAGTATTAGGAAAAGTGGTAACATCGACATCCAACCACCATCGGCTGACTCAGTTGCTTGCAATAGTATTAGTAAAGAATTCATTTTTATAATATTTGGTTATAATTAATTTTGTTCAGGTAAAATTATTTTTGTTTTAATTCGCAATGTAGTTGAATTTGGTTCAGTATTGGCCAAAACGGTTATGGTTTTATTTTGATAGCCTTTTCGTTTATAACTATCAAAAGTAACTTCAATTATTCCACTTTCGCCTGGGGCAACCGGATTTTTTGGATAATCGCCAACGGTACACCCACAACTTGTACTTACTCTGGTAATAACCAAATTGGAGCCTCCAATATTTTTAAAATGGAAACCATATACAACACGTTCGCCTTGTATCATATTTCCAAAATCATGAACAGTTTCTTCAAACAGCATTTTTGGTGCTTCACCATCATACCCTGAATTAGTTGCTGATTTTGAATTATTTACAATATCTGTAGATATGCTTTTATTATTACTATTTTCGCATGACTGCATCATGAAACCAGTTGAAAATAACAGTATTAGAATAATATTTTTCATTTTATTTTAATTATTAAATCAATAAATTATCTTGGTCGCACGATTGTAATAGGACCTTTAAAAACATCAGTACTAACTTTACCATGACATTCGAGAACATAGTAGTATACCCCATCTTCAAGATTATCTCCATCCCACATTCCATCGTAATTATCGGCTTCGAATACCGTACGCCCCATTCGGTTAAATACAACCAAATGCGAACTTTCGTAAAACTTATTTAGCGCATCTTTACGCACTCTTTCCGACTCATTCTCAGTATCATTGGTAATCATAAATGTATCGTTGGCACCATCACCACCAGGGGTGAAAACATTGGGAATAAATAATTCAACTGGCTTAACTTCTACATTTTTAGTGTATGTTGTGTCGCACCCTTGAGGATTATAAACTGTCAATATAACATAGTATTGTCCAACCTTTTCGTATGTATAGGTAGGATCGGGTAAGTCACTTGTATTTTCATAATCAGGATCAGGAATTGAATCAGAAAACCACCAAAAATGATTAGAAATGGAGATACTATCTTCACTTAAATTTATATACGAATATGTGATATATGGTTTTTGAATAAAAGCGGTATCAGGATCAGCATTAATTTCAATTTCAGGGTTGTCATAAGTCTCTGTCCAAACTGTATCTTTTTTAGGGCAATTAAAATTATCTCTTACCGTAATTGTATAATACTGATGACCTTTTAAACTATACACAAGTGCAGGATCGTTTTGTGCAATATGAATGGGTGGAACATCCCAAAAGTACTGATATTCGTCAGTCTGTAGCTCACCAGTTGCAATTGCTCTTATTGAAGCCGTATTACCATTTTCATTATCGCCATTTGTACAAGTAAGCTGTAGCTGATTGAATTCAATAAAAATTTGCGGATAAGTAGTCACAACAAATTCATCGCTTTGGCAGGTATCTATTGCAATTGTATCAATTACAATAACTCTAAAAACTGATGTGTCGGTTACACTTGTTCCAAGCACAGATTCGTTGCCAACTGTAACAAAATCACCATCAATTTTTTTCTGCCAATTAAAAGTTTGATTTGGCTCTTCGAAAACACTCAACTCAAAATAAATACCAGGGCAAACAGGCATTGGTGTATCAATTGAAATATCGCATATCATATTTGCCTTGGCTAACTTAAAAGAAGACAAATTAAATGCAACGAACACGATTATTAATATGGCAATTTTGCCTATTATTTTATTAACAATTAATACCACTTGCTAACAGTTTTTATGAGATGCAAAAGTAAAAATAAATCTAGAATATAAACGATAATTAAAATAAACCATGATCGAGCATAACAAGTGTGCAATTTTCGACAACTTCCACATTATTACTTTGTGCCAATGAACTGAATTCTGAATTTTCAGTACCCGGATTAAATATTATTCGAGTTGGTGACAAGCTCAAAATGTAATCATAGTACTCAGGTTGCCTTTGAGGGCCAATATACATTGTAACTGTATGAATATCTGTCAACTCAGGCATGCCAGTAATTATATTTACCGATTCGACTTTCGCTTCTTTCAGTCCGATTGACTCAACCGGATGCCCGTAGCTTAATAATTTACGGATTGCTTTGTTGGAATATCGTTCGGGCTTTGGACTTCCTCCAATTACAAGTGTTCTTTTTTTCATAGTTATCAAAAATACCTTTATTTAACGTATAATATTTGGTTTTATTCTTTAATTTAACAACCAACTGCAATAATACAATGATGCTTGTCGGGTAAATAGCGTGTATTGGCTAGTGGAAGGGATAGCAGTGGTAGCTTGCTGAAATACTGATGTGTTTTTTGCAAGTAAAAGGAGGCTGACGAAGGAAGACACGGGATTACTTTGTAAAAATACAATCAGTATGAAACAACTACAAACGGAAAGCCCGTTTATTTGCTGCAATGACTATGAAGGCAGAATAAGCCACCCAAAAAAATGTGCTTACAAACAATATGTTGATTAATGAAAAAAAATTATCTTTGTTGTTATTAACCGTTATCCCAACAATTATATACTGCTAAAAGTTGCAACTAGTTAATAATTATGAAAAACAGAACCGAAAAACAACTGCTAGAAGAAATTGGCCTACTTAAACAAAAAATTGCGAAATTAGAGGAAGTAGGAACCAACAAAGAGCGAAAAAAAGATTCCCTTATAAAAAACGAGCAGTTAGATTTAATTTTGCAAGGCGCAAACATTGGTTGGTGCGATTGGCAAATTTCCAGCGGAAAAGAAACCTATAATGACATATTGCCAAAATTGCTGGGATATAAACATAGCGAAATGAAAAAAACCACCACATGGTGGGAAACCATAACGCACCCCGATGATTTAGAGCAAGTTAAGATTGATATTCAAAATCATTTTGATGGCAAAACAGAGTTTTATGTGAACAAACATCGTTTAAAAACCAGTTTGGGGGAGTGGAAATGGTACTATGAACATGGCAAAGTTATTGAGCGAGATAAAGATGGTAAAGCAGTTAGAATGATTGTGACCTTAAGAGATATTGACAAACAACACAAAGCAGAAACGGCTGTACAGATAAGCGAAAATAAATTTAGAACAATTTTTGAAAATGCTCCCATACTAATCGATTCATTTGACAAAGATGGTAAATGTATTCTTTGGAATAAAGAATGTGAGAAAACCTTTGGATGGACAATTGACGAAATAAACTCAACCCAAAATACTCTAGCTCTTTTTTATCATGACGAGGACGAATATAACAGGGTATTGGAGAGTATTAATATTGAACCTGACGGGGAGTTTAGAGAATGGCACCCATACACTAAAAGGGGAACCCAACTAACTACTAAATGGGCTAATTTTAGAATTGCAGAAGGTGTGGTTATTAATATGGGATATGATATTACCAAACAAAAAGAGCTAGAAGCCGAACAGAAACAAAGCAGAAAAGAAATAATAATTGCCAAGGAAAAGGCTGAAGAAAGTGATAAGCTTAAAACTGCTTTTTTACAAAACCTGAGTCACGAAATACGAACACCATTAAATGGTATACTTGGTTTTACCGACCTTATAAAACTATCGGGATTAACGCCTGAGGAGCTCGGAGAGTACATTGGTATTATTGAAGAAAGTGGCACACGTTTATTAAATACCATTAACGATTTGATGGACATATCAATGATAACTTCGGGGCAAATTGGGGTGTCGGTTTCGGATACAAACATGGAAAAGTTAATGACTGGATTGTTTTCGAAGTTTAAAAATACAGCTCAGGAAAAAGGAATCCATTTTATAATTGACAATTTGAATTTTATTAAGGATATTGTCATAAAAACTGATACACAGAAGATTAGGGTTATTCTTTCGAAGTTAATATCAAATGCCATTAAATTTACCAAACACGGTAGCGTTGAGGTTGGTTTTACACGAATTGGAAATGGGAATAGTTCTTATCTTAAGTTTTATGTAATAGATACTGGCATTGGGATACCACCAAACAGACTGGAATTAATATTTGACAGATTTATGCAGGTTGATTATTCTGAAACCAGAGACTTTGAAGGTTCGGGTTTAGGTTTATCCATAATTAAAGCATATGTGGAAATGCTCAATGGTAAAATTTGGGTTAAATCAGAAATTGGAGTTGGCTCGCAGTTTTATTTCACAATTAAGTGCAATATGGTAAAATAACCATGTATAAACTATAAGTACATGAGGTTGTTTTGCTCATGAGATTCATTTAAGATATGAATTAAATATTGCAATAAGCTCTAAGTTGGAAACCCAAACAGGGAAATCGCATCAAAAGATAAATTGTATTTATTTTCTTTGAGAAACTCTGTGTCTTCTCTGTGATACTTCGTGTTATAGCTATTTCACAAAGGCACACAAAGAAGACGCAAAAGAGCACAAAGAAGAAACAATAATCCTAGTATACCTAATAAACAGCAATATAAAAATTAGGTGCGTTAGCCCCAGAAACCCAAAGCAAAATAACTTAGTGTCCAATATAAAGTATGTGTTTATCACTTTACAACCTACTGAAATCTAAGTATTACTAAAGCCAGTATAGTCGCCATATTTTCTACTTTTATAGCAATAGGAAACTAATTATAAATTGGCAATTAAATATCAAAAAGCACTCAAAATGCACAATTTTGAATACATATAAAAAAATGTCAGTAGCAACTAATATAAGCCACTGTAAAATCAGAATATTTAAGTAATTTTGCCTCCTCAAAAATATAGCGTGTATTTTATTAAATTTACAAACTGCACACAATAATATGCAAATCAAAAACAACCAAATATTAATAGGCACATTAGCCATTAGCATTTCGGCCATTATGTGGGGATTTGATGGTGTTGTGCTCACCCCACGCCTTAGCAACCTCGATGTTGGATGGGTAGTTTTTATTCTACATGCAATTCCTTTTTTGCTCATGAATATTTTCATGTTCAAGCAATACAAAAACCTAAGCTTATTCGTAAAACAAGACTACATCTTATTTTTCCTTGTGGCATTATTTGGTGGAGCCATGGGGACAATTGCCATTGTAAAAGCATTATTTTTAGTTGATTTTCACCAGTTATCTGTTGTTGTATTACTACAAAAACTACAACCAATATTTGCTATTATACTAGCGGCCATATTACTCAAAGAAAAAATAAAGAAGCACTTTGTTTTATGGGCATCACTTGCCATAATATCTAGTTATTTCTTGGCATTTGGCTTTTCTGTCCCTAACATTTCTACTGATGACCGTACCATGCAAGCCGCACTCTACGCTCTTCTAGCAGCTTTTTCATTTGGTAGTTCAACGGTATTTTCAAAAAAATTACTAATGAATCATAACTTTTTAACTGCCACATTTTTCAGATATGGATTTACAAGTTTAATACTTCTTATATTGGTTATTGCCACAAATACTTTTCCACAATTCGAAGTAACGACCACAACTAACTGGATATATTTTGTAATTATCGGGCTAACCACAGGCTCAGGTGCAATCATGATATATTACTACGGATTAAGGCGCGTTAAAGCAATTGTTGCAACCATTAGCGAACTACTTTTCCCCATCTCAGCGGTACTATTCGACTACCTTTTCAACGGCAGCATCCTATCACCCGTACAACTAATTAGCGCCGTTATTATGGTATTTGCCATCATAAAACTTAGCGTTTAATCTTTCTCTACAGATTTATTTTTTTGGCGGTTATACAGGCTTTTCGTTTGTAGTTATTTCATGTCAATTGTGTTTTTCTATGCAATCCGGGGGCTTCCTTTGTCAGCCTCCTGTTATACCAATTATGTTTCAAACTGACGCATAAATAAATTGAATAATTTTTTCCATATATGATGTTTAAAATATTTGCATATCCATAGATACGGAAATGTTTTTAACTGATGGATATGGGAAAAAGAATTGATTTATATGTGACAGTATGATATATAGTTGGTATTATCAATAAAAACATCATTGCTATTTCAATAAGCTAACACTACAATCCCTACCGCAATTCAGTCGTTTTAAGTTGTTATGGAGGCCACTATCATTACAAAACTACCCAACAATGCAGCAATTAAACCATATTAAGTAAAAATCTTACTCTCTAGTAATAACAAATCAATATTTTTTGTATCTTTATCGAAAGAAATTATTTTTCACTTAAAACCTAAAGATATGTCATTATCAGATGAATTAAAAAGAGTTTTTGTGGGATCGAAGGTTGAAGGTCTGTTTTTAAAAGAGATGCTAAAAGAAAGTGGAATTGGTTACATGGAAAGAGAGGCTTTTCAATCAAGCATCCAAGCAGGCTGGGCAGATGGCTTACCCGAAGATACAATACGATTATTTGTAGATGCAGATAACTACGACAAAGCCAAAAAACTTATCGACGAGTATTTTGCCGAACGTTATGCTAGTAAATAAAGATCATTATTTGTAGGTTTAAATTTCACAATACAAACAACTACAAAAATGAATACTGAAACCTGCCTGTTAACTCATTTCATTAGAAATAATAAAATTGTTAGTAGTTGTGATTTTGTCCCTCCAATGCTTGCCAATAGTGTTATCATTTACGAAGTTATAAGAGTAATTGATACTACACCTTTGTTTTTCAATGAACATGTTGAACGGTTTTATAATTCGATTGCACAAGCAGGATATAAAACAATACTCTCAAAAGATAATATTGCGCTACGCATTAAAGCCCTTATCGAAACAAATAAACTCGTTGATGGAAATATTAAATTCCAGATAAACTTTACCATCAAAAATACAGAAACATTTACTGCATGGTTATGCCCATTTTTTTATCCAACCAAGGAGCTCTATGGCAAAGGTATAGCAGTTGAAACAATTTCTGCACATCGAAATAATCCAAATATTAAAGCAGGTAATTTGCAATTGACAGAAGTAGTTAACAGTATTTTTTCAAGCAACAAGAGTATTTACGAAGTATTGTTAGTTAATAGCGAAGGCATTATTACCGAAGGAAGTCGTTCAAATATATTTTTTATTGAAAACAATAATATTTACACGCCGCTAATTGAAACAGTCCTGCCAGGTATTACAAGGCAAAAAGTTATGCAAGCCAGTAAAAAAATTGGCATAAAGTGTCACGAAACAAGTATTAGTTTAGATAATATTGCAATGTATCAGGGAGCGTTTATTACTGGTACCTCACCCAAGGTATTACCCATCAACAAAATTAACAATACAATATTTAATCCAAATAATCCCATTTTAAAAAAAATAATGAATGAATATGACCTAATGATTGATAAAGATATTCAATCATTTGTTTGGTAACAACACCAATTAAAATTCATAATACGTATAATTCAATGAAATTTTAGTTCTAACAATTAGATAACATATCTAACTAGGTGTAATTGTAAAGTAACGATATGTGAATATTTTTTTGCCTTTGTGCTACTTTGTGTCTCCTTTGTGCATCTTTGTGCAATAACTATAACACAAAGCTACACAAAGCATTGCACAGAGTTTCTCAAAGAAAATAAATCAAATATTGTTTTTGATGC
The DNA here is from genome assembly GCA_045267845.1 of Bacteroidota bacterium. GTDB lineage: Bacteria > Bacteroidota > Bacteroidia > Bacteroidales > F082. The sequence goes on from JASFZK010000126.1 coordinate 15,854, forward strand.
GTTTACCCTGCTTTAGCATAAACTTTATAACATCATCAATTCATTTTTTAGTAATTTTACCCCCTCAGTAAACAGTAATAAAATGCAAGTGCCAAAAATACTATCAACATATTACAATTTTCTATTTGTAATAATCATTGTAACTACCACACACAATTTAGCAACAGCACAGAAAAGTTTGCCCGTTGATTTCTGTATTGAAAATAGTGAAGCTAACTTATTTACAATGATTAACCAACTCCGGGTAGATTATGGTAAACCAGAATTGCAATTATCCTCATCACTTTGCTTTGTGGCAGAAATGCATGTAAATGATCTTCAAAACAACAGACCCGACACAAGTATTTGTAACTTATCAAGTTGGTCAAACAAAGGAGAATGGACATCATGTTGCTACACAAAATACGCACATAAGCCTGATTGCATGTGGGATAAACCAAAAGAACTGACTCCATACCCTTATCGAGGTTATGAACTAGTAGCTTTTATTCAGGACGATTTTAATAATGATACCATCTTAAACCTTTGGGCTGATTCAAAAGAAGTATTGGACATGATACTCACAAGAGGTCAATATGCAAAAAAGAAGTGGATTTGTGCAGGAATTGGAATTAGCGACAACTATATTTCACTGTGGTTTGGTCAACGAAGAGATAAACTAAAAAAACCTGATAATTGTAATTTTGAGACAGAAAATAATGACACAACTTCTACCGTTCTCACCACCACTAAAACAAATACATATTATTTAATATTTGGTAGCTTCCAAAATATTCGTGATGCTAAAGAGGCGCGTAAACGTACAAAAGAAGCGGATTTTAAAAATTGTGACATTCTGACAAAGAATAATAAAATCAGATTATATTTAGATAAATTTGGTAGCATGCGAGAGGCCATGTATGCAAAACAACAACTGCCATACACTTATCGCGAAGCCTGGATATTAAAAGATTAGAAAAGTACTGCAAATAAAACCATAAATTAACACCTTTACTAACCAGCAGTTTGTATTTTTGCAGCCTATGGAAAGTACAGTGAGCTACATATTAATTGCAGTAATAATGGCATTGGTTATTACTGTATATAATTTCAAGAAAAAACAAATTCGTTACTATTTATTGTCATTACAACAATACCCAGAGCTGGATATTAGTGTTAATATTAAAAAAACGCAAGGTAAAATTAGTGACATAATAATTAGAGTAACAGCAAACAAAAATATTACTCTGAGTGATGTAAAGGTTGAATTAATTTCTAAAAAAAGAGAGTTTAATTATTACTCATTACAAAAGTTTCTGGTAACAAACACCCTTCCTCTTAAACTTAATAAAGCAGATAAAACAGAATTTGCTATCCCTTTTGACGAGTTTAAAGCCTTACTTATGGATGGTGAGTTTCCTTTTAGTACATATAGATTTATGGTGGTTTCTGATACAGAAAAGACATTCAAATCACATGAAATGGGATTTAATAAACGGTGGGTTATTTATCGCCCTGATACTGGCAACTACAACTAGGGATTGTAATAAATCTGCTAATTAATTGCTCATTAGCTCACGGGCAACATCAATTGCCTTTGCTGTAACCTTTTCACTACTAAGCATTTTTGCCAACTCCTCTACCCTACCTTCATCGCTAAGTTTGCTTATTGTTGAAACTGTTGAATTATTTTCGACTAGTTTGTATACTTTATAATGATAATCGGCTTTAGATGCAATTTGTGGCAAATGTGATATGGAAATAACCTGATGGTTCGAAGCCATATTTTTAAGTATTGCACCAACCTTTCCCGCAATTTCACCTGACACACCCGAATCGATTTCATCGAATATAACTGTTGGAAGCAATTGCTTTTTACTAATTAGCGATTTTATGGCCAGCATTAATCTCGACAACTCACCGCCCGAAGCTATTTTACTTATTTCACCAACTTCAGTTCCTAAATTTGCATTAAACATAAACAACACTTTGTCGTAACCAGTATTTGAATATTTTGGAAGCTGCTCAATTTTAACAACAAACTTTGCATCTTTCATCCCAAGTTGCTTTAGCACCTTCGAAATTGCAACTGAAAACTTATCAGATCCGTGTAAACGTGACTCAGTTAGTAATTTTGATTTCTGTTTCAGTTTTTTTTCAATTTCAATAAGTTTGCTTCTAACCCTTGCAATCTCTTCATCCAGTGAGCTTATGCTAAGTAATTTTTCTTCATATTCATCACGAATTGTAATCAACTCATCAACAGATTGCACATGATGCTTTTGCAACAATGAATATATTGAACTTAGCTTATCATTAACAAGTTGCAATTCATTAGGGTCAAATTCATCATCACCTGCCATCAATTCAATTTCATACAATATGTCTTTTAACTCAATGGAAACACTACTTAGCCTTTTTACCAACTCCTCAGCAGTAGATAAATAAGGCTGAATTTTGGCAATTAGTCTCTCCACATTATGCAAGCCATCAATTACAGCAGCTTCTTTACTATTAAGTATTGCTTCTGATTCGGATAAAGCCAACTTAATTTCTTCAGCATGCTCCAAAAACTTTGCTCTTTCCTCAAGCTCTTTAACTAATTTTTTATCCAGTGAGGCATTATTTAATTCTTCAAACTGAAAACTAAAATAATCTTCATCTTTAACCGCCTTATTATTAAGTTCTTTTAACTCCTCAAGCTTACTTGATAAATTAATATACTCACTAAAAACAGTCTGATAATCAGATAG
>JASFZK010000127.1:0-26373 GCA_045267845.1 Bacteroidota bacterium
ATGTTAAAGATTTTGATGCAGACAGTATGTATCTACTAAACTTTTTTTTAGATGATTCTGTTTATATGTCTGCTGTTAAATATGAAGGAAAAGTAGATGTCAAAACAAAGTGGGGGAAAATAACCTGTTTAAAAATTGCTCCAATGATGGCTTCGGGCGAAGTTTTTTCGGATAGCTACCCTATGCATGTTTATGTTAGCGATGACAAGAATCATGTACCAATTCTGGCAGAATCAAAGGTTGTAGTTGGCTCGGTTAAAATGGAGCTAATTGAGTACGGCGGATTAATGAGTACCCTAAAAGTAATAATTAAGGATTAGATAGTGGCTTAAGAAAGCATCAAATACTGCGTTACTCTCGCTTTTTAAAACAGTCATTTACAAAAGTAAACTCCTTGATTTCAAAAGCTTCGAAAGCCTTGTCTTTGAAGTTTTCTTATAACGCACTATTTGATAGTAAAATACAAAAATCAGGAAGCGGGATACAATATTTATTATATCCTTTGTCCTGACTACGTAAATTGTGGTTAGAAGTTAGAAAGCGGAAACTTGAATTAATTCTACTTTGGGCTTCCGACTTCTTACTTCCAGCTATAATTCTCTTAGTTCCTTTATCTTGAAATTTAAAAATCTATTTCGAAGTTTCTTTAACACGCATATCACCAAGTAGCACATCCCAGAAACCAATTAGTCTTCCTCCAATTTGAGTCTCTTTACGTTTTACATAAACCGTAATGTCCTTTTTAGTAGTATCCTGGTAAACTAGCCTACCTTCAGCATCGTAACCTTTAAACTTCTGAAAAATTGTAATCACGCCCACATATGTACCATCGGGTTGCTTTTGCAGATCGCTCATGTATTCGATATTATACCATTCAATCTCTACTTTTTTGTAGTTAAGACGCATTAGTCTCTCAAAGTACTTTCGAACATTATAATAACTAATTTCTGTTTTTGTTATGGATGAAACACCTATTTCACTACCCTCCATAAACAGCTCTTCTGCCCTATCAATTACCCTGTTAGCTTCACTCCACGGAGTTTCTTTACTACCAATAATACTTATGTACTTACTTAGGTCGCGCACCTTTTCAATGGCCAAACTATCAACTGCCTGTTTGCGCTCGGGGCTTAACTCATCTTGCGCATTAACCGAAAATGACAATCCCATTATTATTGTTGCAATCCAAAAATATGATAACTTCATTGTTTTTTACTTTTTTGTTAATTCTAATTCTGTAATTTTACCTAAACCATCGCGCTTAACCATCTCAACTTTATAATTATACTGTTGTTTATCCTTCAAATAATTAAGGAATTTGCTAATGGTTGTGGGGCGATCGTAATCATTATATCCACCAGCTTTACTTATAATAATTAGTACAGGCACATCTGGTGTTGCAAATTCTTTTAATGCAATATCAATTTGTTCATTTGCATCATCTACGTTGTAAGCTTGCGCGATGGCTCCTAGCTGATTATCAACACCTTGGTATTTGGATGATACTGCTTTAATTCTTTCTTCCTCTTCGCGCCTCAATCTATCTTCTTCTGCTTTCCTTTCTGCTTCTGCCCTGTCCATTGATAATTTTGCCTCAACTTTTGTGATAAGATCAACAACTTCCTGGTCATCAATATTGTAAGATTTAATAGCACTTAGACGGGCATCTTGCTCGTCAAGAGTCCAGGTTGTTGTGCCATTAAGCATCGCGGTAAGATCCTTTTTACTTTGCTCTACTTTAGCAGTGTATTCAGCAGCAGCTTTTTCGCGAGCTAATTTTTTCTTGCTCTTGCAAGATGTGGCACCACCAGCAATAATTATTGTTGCCAATAAAAACATCAGTATTTTTGCAGCATTCTTAATCATTAATTTCATTTGTTTAAAAATTTTGATTGATTATTATTCATATATAATAGAATGCAAAAGTATTGAAAAAATTGTGTAATCATTGTGAAATAATGTTAATGATCATACAAAGGTTGAGATTAAGGTTAAGAAATGCCATCTCTCAATCAAAACCTCAACCTTAGTTTAAAAATGCCAAAGCACTATACCATACCAATATTTACTCCTGAATTAGCTTGCCCTTTCCAATGTGTGTTTTGTAATCAGGAAAAAATATCTGGACATCAAAGCATTCCCACAGAAAGTGAAATTATTCAAATAATAGAAGATCATTTAGCTTCATTTAAAGCCACAGAAAAAGTTGTAGAAGTTGGTTTTTTTGGCGGCAGTTTTACGGGCATCCCAATTGATCAACAGAACATGTACCTTAAAATTGTTGATCCATATATTAAATCGGGTGAAATTCAAGGAATTAGATTGTCAACGCGCCCTGATTATATTAATGGTGAGATATTACAGATGCTTAAGGATCATCATGTAACTACAATTGAACTTGGTGCGCAATCGTTTGACGATGATGTATTAAAGAAAACCCGAAGAGGACACACGGCGCAGCAAATTGAAGAAGCATCTGTTGCAATTAAAAGATTTGGGTTTAATCTGGGTTTACAAATGATGGTTGGCTTGCCAGATGATACCATTGAAAGAGCAATATATACAGCTCGTAAAATTATTAATGCTGGGGCAGATTGTACGCGGATATATCCGGCTGTGGTTGTTAAGGATACTCTAATGCACAAGTGGTATAATGAGGGAAAGTACAAGCCACTATGTCTTGAAGAGGCTGTTGTTTGGACAAAACAAATACTGCCCCTTTTTGAGACCGCGGGGGTAAATGTAATTCGTGTTGGGTTGCATCCTTCGGAAGGACTTGTGATTGGCGAAGAGCTAATTGATGGTCCTCTTCATCCATCCTTTAAAGAGTTGGTGCTTTCTGCGATCTGGAAGGATCTGTTAACACCTATTCTAAGCATCGACCTCAATAAGAACATAGAAATAGTTGTTCCTGCAAAAGAGTTAAATTATGCCATTGGATATAAATCTGTGAATAAGAATATGCTGTTGCAGAAGTTTAGTACGGTCAAGTTTATTCCTGATACAGAAATTAGAGATCGAAGTTTTAAAATCCATTAATCAAAAATCCACCATCCACAGCAATATTTTGGCCAGTTATATAAGATGAAGCTGGCATACACAAAAATGCTACAACTCTAGCAACCTCCTCTGGTTCTGCAATTCGTCCAAGTGGAGTTTTTGCAAGTACATCTGACAGATAGCTACTATTTTCCATTAAGCCTTTAACAAGTGGTGTACGAGTGTACCATGGCGAAACGGCATTTACACGAACCCCATCCGCTGCCCATTCAACTGCTAGATTTTTAGTTAACTGATTAAGTGCAGCCTTTGTCATCCCGTAGGGTGAACCCGTTCGTAAATGAGTAAACCCAGCAACCGAAAGTACGTTTACCAATGTACCAGCCCCTGATTTTTTTAACAATGGATGTGCAAGTCTGCTAATTTCAAAATTGGAGTTCATATTAGTATTCATAATTTGCTGGTACTCTTCATAAGAATATTCAACAGTCCTTTTTCGAATATTAGTACCAACATTGTTTACTAGAATATCAAGCCTGTCAGTTATGTTTTTGACTTCATTAAAAAGCCGTTGGCGGTCGCTAGAAATGGAAACATCAGCAACAAAGCCGTTGGCCTTAACTCCCATTGACGATAATTTTGAAACACTTTGTTTAACATTTTCTGCACTTCTGGAGACAACAAAAATATTTGCGCCCAAGCTTGCCATTTCTTCCGCTATTGAAAACCCTATGCCATAAGTACTACCCGTAATTAGAGCAGTTTTGCCTTCTAAATTCCAAATATTTTGATTCATCTATTTATTATTATTTTGCTAAGTTGATAAAAAATCACCAATAGTGATGTAACTGAATATCATATTTATACTTTTGTAACTTTCAATTGTAATTAACCAAATGAAAATTATTTCAAACAAAAATATTCCAAAAGAAGCAAAAATACAATTAGAAAGTTGTGGAGGTGTGCTATATTTTGAAACCAAAGGAATAACATATTCTGCAATATCAGGTCATCCTGATGTATTTATGTGTTTGATAGTTAATGAACTAGTAATTGCTCCAAATACTCCAGTTGGGTTTAAGGATTTACTTAATAATAGCAATATAAAATATACAGAAGGAAAAAAAATAGTTGGCAATAATTATCCAAAAACCGCTGGATATAATGCTGTTGTTACAGAGAATTATCTAATTCACAAACTAAAAATTACGGATACCAAAATATTAGAACTATGTGCTGACAAACAAGCAATTCATGTAAATCAGGCTTATACCAGATGCAATTTACTCCCATTAAAAGATGATAGTTTTATTACTTCTGACAAGGGTATTTTTGATACTCTGCTATCTAAAAATTTAAATGTACTATTGGTTAGACAAAAAGATATAATTCTTCCTGGATTTGATTATGGATTTTTTGGAGGAGCTTGTGGTGTTTATAAAGATACTGTTTTTATTGTTGGTAGTTTAGACAGGTATAATGATGGTGAAAAAGTTAGGGCTTTTTTATTAAATATGGGCTACGAAATTATTGAGCTGTATGATGGACCATTATTTGATTGTGGGAGTTTATTTATTATAACATAAAACTACCGAAGATTGCCATACCAATAGCTCCTAGTATATAAATTGCTATGAAGATTATGGTAAATATACCCATAAATTTATAATGTGATTTTATATTTTTAAAAGCCTCGTCAAGGTTATCGTTATCTTTTTTCTCCAGAGCCTTTTTCATGTTTGTTGCAAATCGATACAGGTATAATATTGGAAAAAAGTAAATAAGTCCTAGCAGCAAGTATAATACAACAACAGTCATACCTGACATAGGGAGCAGCTCTTCCCCATCATTAGCAACCGACAGGAACAAACTTAAACCAACTCCGCCAACTACTAATAAGCCTATAAAAATAAAGCCAAGAATGGATAAAAACTGTGACCAACCGCTGGTTTCTTTTAGATATGCTTCTGCTGATTCTGAAATTTGTAGTGAATTGTTATCTGTTGCTAAGCTTGATTTCTGTTCCATGGGGTTTTTGTTTAGGTTTCAAAGATAAAAAATATTTGCAGTTTAATACCAACTATAATCCTAAAAAACCCAACTGTCATCCTATGTTTGCAAATTCAAATAATGAATGGAAGTTTTAAATTTGAATATTATTAAACAATCAGAAGGAAAAAAGGAGAAAGATAAAGACTATTGGCTGTCATCTCGAAAGAGGCACGACTGAGAGATCCCCTGAGGGTATGGTCTTTGCTCAGGGGATATCTTGTCGCAATTCCGATGAAAGATCGGAAAAGCTTCCCTCGATATGACAGCATTTTTTTAAGTGATTTTGATAGTTTATATATTGTAAATTTGAAAGAGCGTAAATTTAACAAAAACGTGCACCCGCGGGAGCGATTGCAGAGGTAGCTTGTTGAAATGCCAATGATGGTTTTATTAGTTGACGTAGGCGTAAGAATGAAGCCCACGTACAACTTAGAAAACCACAATTGGCATAAAACAACTATGAACGGAAAGCGCGCTTTGCCGCCCAAATTAAAAAACTAATAAATATTATAATCTTAATTCAATCCACGTTTTTTTAACAAAGGCTCCAAACTTGGCTCAGCGCCACGGAAGTTTACAAATAGTGTCATGGGATCTTCGGAGCCGCCACGTGAAATAATGTTATCCCTAAAACTTTGACCCAACTCGCGGTTGAAAATACCCTGCTCAACAAAGGCCTCGTATGCATCGGCATCAAGCACGGCTGCCCAAATGTAAACGTAGTAGCCAGCGGCATAACCCTCGCCACCAAAAGCATGATTGAAGTAGTTGGAGCGATACCTTGGAATTATGGCATCAATTAAGCCAAGCTCTTCCATGCTCTGTTTTTCGAAAGTTTCGAGATTGATATCATCGGCTTTTTTTGCGGTATGGTAATTCATATCTAACAAGCTTGCTGCCAAATATTCGGTTGTAACAAAACCTTGATTAAACTGGCTGCTTTTTTGAATTTTATCCACTAACGCTTTAGGAATTAACTCTCCAGTTTTGTAATGATAAGCATATAGCTCGAGCATATCGGGCTCCAAAGCCCAGTTTTCCATAATTTGTGAAGGCAGCTCTACAAAATCACGCTTAACCGAAGTTCCACTAATTGTTTGATACTCGATGTTGGATAATAATCCGTGCAAGCCATGACCAAATTCGTGGAAAAGTGTTTGAACTTCATCGATGCTTAACAACGATGGAGCATCAGCAGTTGGTTTGGTAAAATTACCTACGTTTACGATAATTGGGGTAATCATATTATCCCCTGAACCTGATTGTTTACGATATGCTTCCATCCAGGCACCACCTCTTTTTGAGGCACGTGGGAAATAATCAAGATACAGAATACCAACATGTTGACCATCGGCTTCAAGTATTTCGTAGGTTTCCACATCTTCGTGGTAAACAGGCAGATCGGGTCTTCTAACAAATGTAAGTCCGTATAAACGATGAGCCAACTCAAATGCTCCCTTTTTAACTTGTTCGAGTGAAAAATAGGGGCGTAATTCATTTTCGTCTAGGTCGTATTTTTCTTTACGGAGTTTCTCAGTGTAATACCACCAGTCCCATGTTTGAAGGTTACCGGGAACACCATCTTTATTCATTATGGTTTTAAGATCGGTAGCTTCGTTTTTTGCTTTTTCAAGAGAAGGAGTCCATAAACCCATGAGAAGTTCGTAAACTTTATCGGGGGTTTTTGCCATATTTTTGGATATGGCGTATTCCGCAAAATTATTGAAGCCAAGTAGCTTTGCTTTTTGTTCACGTAGCACCAATATTTCGTTTACAACAGGAGTTGTGTTATAGGCTTCTGTTTTTCCACGGTTCATCCAAACTGTGTATAATTCTTCACGACGGTCTCTATTATCAGCATATTGTAAAAAGGGGATCCAACTTGGTTTATCGAGTGTAAAAGCCCATGCACCTTCGTGTCCTTTTTCGGTGGCAACAGTGGCAGCAGCACCTTTAACTGAATTTGGCAAACCTGACAACTCAGTTTCGTCTTCAATTAGCATGTAGTAATTATTACCTTCTTTTTGCAGGATATTTCCAAACTCGGGATATAAAGAGGCTAATCGTTCATTGATTTTTCGGAGTTTTGCTTGGTCAGTATCATTAAGCTCTGATCCGCCACGTACAAATTCCTGATAGGTATTATCTAACAGAGCTAACTGCTGTATATTTAAAGCAGCATCGTTACCAATTTCAGTTTCTATATTTAGGTTATTTTGTTTGTCGTAAACTTGCTTAACCCTATTAAATAGCTTGGCATTTAGCATAATATTGTCTTTATGATTTGCAAGTTTAGGAGCAATTTCGCCTTCGATTTTAGTGATTTTTTCATTTGAGTTAGCCTCTGTAAGATTGAAAAACACACCACCCACTCTTCGTAATTCCTCACCACTTTTATCAAGGGCTTCGATTGTATTACCAAATGTTGCCGGCTCGGTATTGCCTACAATTACATCAATTTCCTTATTTTGATTTTCGATGCCCTGATTAAATGCAGGCATAAAATGCTCTTCGGTTATTTTATCAAAGGGAGGTACACCGAAAGGTGTTGTCCATTCAGTAAAAAATGGGTTCTCATTCATTTCTTCTGTGGGTTTGTTGTCTTGGCATGCTGTCATCAAAACAATAATGCTGAGCATGAGTATAGTTAGTTTTTTCATTTGATTTTGGTTTTATTTGTTGATGAAAATATTAACAGAAATAACTTTTATTTATTTGTAAAAATAATAGTCTATTTGTCATTCTGAACATAGTGAAAAATCTCATAATAATAATTGGTATTAGAGTTCCTTCACTACGTTCAGGAGGACAATTAATGAGTTTAATTACTAATGTCCGTCGCCACCAGGCATTTTAAACTGATCTCCAGTTTTTTCAATTATAAGCTCATATGTAGCTTCGCCATAACCTGGTTGTGAAACTTTTGGAGCATAATAAATATATCCTTCCGGTACTTCTTGTTTAATCTTAATGTTACCATCCATATATTTAACAAACAAGTAGTTGTAAAGATTTCTCCATGTGTTAAAAACATCAGCACCAACTGAATTGGAATAATTAGTTAAATAAGCAATTGCTGCTTCTTTATCAGATTTAATTATGGCTAATGCACCTGCATCAACAGCAGGAGTTAAAGCAACAAAATCACTTTCAAATTTATTTTGAACCTTTTCAATTTCAGGATGAATGGCATTGTAACGTGTATAAGCAAGGTTTTGAACCTGGTTAAATTTCCAAAAACCTGATGTTTCAGAAAATTCCATCATAGAACCATTTCCAACAATAAAGTTGAAAGGTATTTTTGTAATACTTGTGTACATTGGCATATATACGCTACCCGAAGCATCATCAACTCCCCACCAAATAATACCACCAATTGCATTGGGTAACCAGTTACGTGATTGTGAAATAAATGAAAAACCTGTTTGTTGAGTTGCAGTTGCACGCTCATTGCAGTAGGCTACATCATCAACTTTCCAGGTTAGTGGACGCCAACGGTATGGTACACTAAACTGGCCTGCTCCAACATCTTTGCTCATATCTAATTCTGTATTTTCAAGGTGATCGCGCATAAAGCCCATCATATCTTGAACACTAACTTTAGCTGATGGCTTTACCCACAGAGGCATACGGTTAGTTGCATAATGGTTTGGATTTGGGGTGCCATCATCAAATTTGTTATCATGTTCAATATTTCCTTTTACATATTCCCAGTATTCATCCATGCCAGGGGTTACGGCATTAAACATTGTCCAAACTCTTATTTCGCAAAAACGAGCTCCTCCAAAATCAACTGGTGCATAGGTCTCAGAAAAAGAAAAATTCTTGTCTTCACCTTCATACCATCCTTTTTCACGTGCAAATGAAATAACATCATCAGCATAAACACAGTTAATATTTTTATCAAATATTTTATCCATGTTTTTTGAACTTATGGCATTTTTGTCTTTTCCCTCTTGTGGAAATCTATCAATGCGGGCATGGTTAGCATGTCCTGAAACATATCCGTCAGGAATTAAACGAGCTACCCAAACGGCACCTTTTTCGCCTTCACCTTTTCCAATTAACTCAAGTATCCAAACTTCGTCTTTATCAGCAATTGAAAACGATTCGCCAGAGCTGTAATAACCATATTCAGCCATCAAGCCAGTAATAATTTTTATGGCATCACGTGCAGATGTAGCTCTTTGTAATCCAATATAAATAAGGCTTCCATAATCCATAATTGCTCCTGGTTGCTTACCAAGTTCGGAGCGACCACCATAGGTAGTTTCGCCAATGGCAACCTGATTTTCATTCATGTTACCCACAACATTATATGTACGCAAAGCTTGCTTAATCTCACCAAGATATTTACCTGTGTCCCATTCGTAAACATCTAACATTGTTCCAACAGGATATGTGGCAGCTGGCCAATGATAAAGTTCACCATAAAGAATATGCGAATCGGCAGCATAAGAAATCATCGTTGAGCCATCGGTTGATGCACCTTTTGTGATAAGATAATTAGTACATGCAATTGTGGTATTTGCAAGCAAAAAGGTTATGGCCAAAATAAGACCGGTTATTTTAAAATTCATATTAATTATATTAGTTTAGTTTTAATTGAAAAAATGTGCACAAATTTAACATAATAGTTTGATATGGTGTGGGTGATGTTGTAACTATTGTTGCTGTTTCTATGGGGACTATTGTTTCTGTTGTTACTATTGCTTCTGTTGTGTCGTTGCGGCCATTGTTGCTGTTGCGTCAGTTACAATAGAAGCCACAGTAACCAAAGTACCTTTTTCTATCATTTTATATTTGATTTCAGCACTTCTTGTATTATTTCATCATGATCAAAAGCAAGTTTGGGTAATCGGTTTATACTAAACCAGTCTGCTTTTTTTGCATCATCACCAGCTTTGATACTGGCACCTACTGTAACTTCTCCTACAAATACTACCGACACAGTCCTGCCTCTTGGGTCACGATTTACTTCACTATAGGCTTTAAACTGCTTGAGGTTAGCGTTTTTTAGCCCTGTTTCTTCAGCTAATTCACGAACGGCAGCTTGCTCAAGTGTTTCCTCCATATCAACAAATCCACCTGGAAATGCCCACTGATCCTTAAATGGAGAATGAAGCCTTTGAATTAATAGTACTTCTTGATTATCACCAACTTTTCGTGTAACAATCATATCAACTGTTAATGCTGGCCTAGGATAGTTATACGTGTAACTCATCTCCAAATAGTTTTTTTATGGATTGATGATGTGCCTTAATGATTCCTTTTTCGGTAATTATACTTGTAATGTACTTTGCCGGTGTTACATCAAAAGCAATATTTAATGCCGTTGACCCGGGGGAGCAAACCATTACTTGTATGGGATTGTTATTTGCATCGATTCCTGTTTGAAACAATACTTCCTCCTGGCTGCGCTCTTCGATTGGGATATTTTTACCTGTGGCACAGTCGACGTCAATTGTGGATGTTGGAGCTGCTACGTAAAATGGAATATTAAACTCATTTGCAATGATTGCTCTATCGAGAGTTCCAATTTTATTCGCAACATCACCATTTGCTGCAATTCGGTCGGCACCAACAATTACCATATCAATTTTGCCTTGTGACATCAACGAAGCTGCGGCATTATCAGGAATAATAACATGAGGTACATCGTTATTAAACAATTCCCAGGCTGTGAGTTTTGCCCCTTGATTACGCGGCCGGGTTTCATCAACATATACAAATACTTCTTTCCCTTGCTTTTTTGCTAAATATACTGGAGATAAAGCAGTCCCGTAGTCTACGAAAGCAAGCCAACCTGCATTACAATGTGTTAATATATTTGTTTTCTTTTTGAAAAGTTCACTTCCGAATTCACCAATTTTTTTGGAATCAAGGGCATCCTCTTGGGCAACTTTCTGAGCTTCAACCATTGCGTTCTCAGCCGATATTAATCCTGCTCGGTAAACTCTATCTACTGCATAAAATAAGTTTCTAGCAGTTGGTCGTGTGTTTTCAATATCCTGTCTTGCTTCGCGTATGTTTATTTTTTGGTCAGCATCTTTAAATTGCAGAAATGCTTGAGCCATGGCATATCCGGCAGCGGCTCCAATTGCTCCAGCTCCCCTGATGGTCATATCGGTAATTGCCATGCATGTATCCCAATAAGTTTTGCACTCATGTATTTCAAACTTAAAAGGTAGCAGGTTTTGTTGAATCATGAAAACAGAAGTGTTCTCGATCCAAACGGTTTGATAGATTTTGTTGTTAACTATCATTGGTTATTTGTGGATTTGGTTATTCGTTAATTTGATGATTAAATATTATGCAAATAATCTATGTGTTTAATACAATTTGGTAATTTATATAAACTACTGACATATAATACTATTTACAACTTTGCGTGCCTTTGTGATGCACTTTGTGTGTCTTCGCGGTAAAAATTTAACCACAAAGTGAACACAAAGCAAAGTTACTCTTTTTTAAAGTATTGACATTTAATATATTAAATGCACTGATTGTTAACAATATTGTTTAATGCCGCTATTGCCGTCCATATCATTAGTCCTGTTCCAATTTCAATACTTTTTTCATCAATATTAAAAGTAGAAGTATGTAAATTGGAAGTAATTCCTTTTTCTTTATTTGCTGTACCCAGTCTGTAAAAACATCCTGGAATTAATTGTGTATATCTAGCAAAATCTTCAACTGTCATACGGATATCTATATCAACTACATTTTCTTGTCCGACAAATTCGATGGCAGCATTTTTAAATATTTCAGTAGTTTTATCATCATTAACTAATACCGGATATCCCTTATTAATTACAACTTCGCATTTAGTATTGTGAGCAGATGCCGTGCTTTGCGAAATTGATTTGATGAGTTTGTAAACCTTGTTTCGCCATTCTTCATTAAAGGTTCTAAAAGTTCCACTAACAAAAACTTCTGACGGGATAACATTGTATGCACCATCTGCAATAACTTTTCCAAATGATAATACTGAGGGAATATTTGGAGGAGCATGCCTTGAAACAATCTGCTGCAAAGCAACAATAATACTTGAGGTAGCAAGAACGGTATCGTCAAAAGTTCCTGGTATGGCTGCATGACCACCTACTCCTGTAATTTTAAGATTAATTTCATCAGAAGAAGCCATGTAAACGCCTGATCGAACACCAATTTTTCCAACTTCCAAATCAGGAAAAACATGTTGTGCAAATATCAATTTTGGTATGGGATTTTTCAGTACTCCATCTTCAATCATTTTTAAAGCACCACCCGGCAGATTTTCTTCGGCAGGTTGAAAGATAAATTTAATTGTTCCCTCAAAAGAACCTGTATTATCGTTTAGTATTTTAATTGTTCCCAATAAGCAAGTCATATGCACATCATGTCCGCACGCATGCATTATCCCACTATTTAATGACTTATAATCTATGTCATTTTGCTCATCTATGGCAAGTGCGTCCATATCAGCACGTAGGGCAATTACTTTTGACTTAGGGTTTTTACCTTTTATAAGACCGACAATACCAAAGCCTCCAATTCCTGTTTGATGAGGGATATTCCATTCTGATAATAATTTGGAAATATATTTGGAAGTGTTTTCTTCGTTAAAGCTTAGTTCAGGATTGGCATGAAGATGTCTTCTGATTGATAGCAGTTGGGGAACTACGGTTTTGACTTTTTCTTTAACTTCAGCTTTTTTCATTTGTTTATTGAGTATTGAATGTTGTTTATTGAGTGTGTTTTTTCAATATAACAAATTACATTCCTCCACCATATACGGTAATTTTTACCACAAAGGAACGCAAAGTGAATCACAAAGGTACACAAAGAAATTAATTAGTTGCTATAAGAAAACACCACAGTAAAGAACATGTAGTTTTCTAAGATCCACTAATTAGAGCTATCCAAGACTCCACTCTGCACCATCTTTGGTGTCTTTAACTTTGATATTTATCTTCCCTAGCTCATCACGAATTTGATCGGCAGTTGTCCAGTCTTTATTTAACTTGGCATTTTTGCGAATGACAAGAATTGTATCCATTAATTGATCAACAAGCTGGTCGTTATTTCCACTTGCTTCATCTTTCAATCCTAATAATTCATGAACAAAAATATCAAATAGATTTTTAACAAATTCAATATCTTCTTTCGATATAGTTTCTTTGCCATCATTAACCTGGTTAATTAGCTTAGATAAATCGAATAAATGCGCAATTGCTATTGGCGTGTTAAAATCATCATTAATAGCTTCATACAGCTTAGATTCAAACTGCTTAACATCAATTGATGATGTTGATGATGGAACTAGTTTATTGATTACTTCAACTGTATTTAATAGTTTATGCATTCCTTTTTCGGCAGCTTGCAATGCGGCATCCGAAAAATCAAGTGTGCTACGATAATGTGCCTGAAGGATAAAAAATCTAATCGTCATTGGAGTATATGCTTGAGTTAACAGCTCGTTATCACCACTAAAAAATTCATCAAGGGTTATGAAGTTATTTAAGGATTTACCCATTTTCTGACCCGCTATGGTTATCATATTATTATGCATCCAGTACTTAACCGGATCGTGCCCACATATGGCATTTGCCTGTGCGATTTCGGATTCATGGTGTGGAAAAAGTAAATCCATACCACCACCATGAATATCAAACATTTCACCAAGATATTTTTTTCCCATTGCAGAACATTCAAGATGCCAGCCTGGATATCCTTCACTCCAAGGTGATGGCCAATGCATTATATGTTTTGGATCTGATTTTTTCCATAAAGCAAAATCATAGCTGTTTTTCTTTTCCTTCTGACCGGCTAATTCACGTGTGTTTTCCAGAAGCTCTTCAATTTTCCGACCTGATAATTTTCCGTATTTAAAATCCTTGTTATACTTCTCAACATCAAAATATACTGAGCCATCAGATTCATATCCATAACCATTATTCAATATGGCTTTTACGAGTTCTATTTGCTCAATTATATGACCTGAGGCTGTGGGTTCAATACTTGGATGCAGAACATTTAACTGATCCATATTTTTATGGTATCGGTCTGTAAAATACTTTACAACTTCCATGGGTTCAAGTGATTCGAGTCTGGCCTTTTTACCAATCTTATCTTCACCTTCATCGGCATCATTCTCAAGATGTCCAACATCGGTAATATTTCTAACATACCTAACCTTATAATCGAGGTGCATTAAATACCTAAAAACAATATCGAAAGTTATTGCAGGTCGGGCATGACCCAGGTGGGCATCGCCGTAAACAGTAGGTCCGCATACATACATACCAACGTGTGGTGGCTTAATTGCTTCAAACTTTTCCTTGCTACGAGTTAGTGTATTATATATTTGAAGATTGTTGTTCATCGATTTGAATTTAAAAATGCAAAATTAACAAATCATTTGCTAAACAACCAATTGGATAAAGAAGATAATTTTAGAAGTCTTTACGATTATATTTACGCCTCATGAATATTAGTGGAACAACTACCCAAAGCGACAAGACAGTCATTGACAATATCATTCCCAAATTTGTTCCAAAAAATTTCCTGAAAACAGCACCAGTATACCCTAACAATGCAGAAATATCAAGCTTTAACAGGATTAAAATTCGCGATAAGTCAATAGGATTCATCATTGTGGCAATAAGCGAAAATTTATCTAAAGGATATTCGCTAAACATAAGGAGTGAAATTAAAAACATGCCATCGTAAACCACAGCTAAAAATAACCACATCAAAATGGCATACCCAAATCCTTTAATTTTATTTTCAGTTGATAGTGCAATATTATAAGAAAGGGCTACGAAAATAAAATTTAGAAAAGATCCAACTACCAATAAAAGAGTGAAATCAAATATGGCAGTCGATCTGAAAAGACCGTAGGCAACAAATGGTATTCCCAAACCCAACACCAAACTTAGGGTTAACGATAGCGCAATACCTATGTACTGACCAAAAAATATCTTGTTACGTTTTATTGGCTGAGCAAGTAACAACTCGGTAAACTCTTGCGAGTTATAATAATACATTACCCCAAAAATAGATGCGATTAGTGGAGTAAGTACAATTATAATATTCATTAAGGTTATTACTGCTTTTGAAACATCATTATTTAAAAATAACAATACAAATCCTAGTAATAAATAAAAGAAAAAATAAACGTAGCTCCAACGACTGCGCATTAAATCATATATGCTATATTTTAATATTTTAAACATAATTCTTCAAAATTAAACTAGCAATGGCTTGCTCAAGATTATTGATTTTTGTTTGTTTTTTAAGGTCGTCTCCGCTTCCTTTAAAATATATACTACCATCAAGTAAAAAAACAATTTCGTCAGCCATTTCATCAACAAAACTCATAATATGAGTAGTAATTAGTATGGTTTTTCCTTTTTCTTTTTCCTTACGGATGATATCTTTAAGATGAATTAATGCAATGGGATCGAGACCTGTTGTTGGTTCGTCGAGGATTATTAAATCGCTATCAAACATAAAAGCAAGGGTTAAGTTTACCTTTTGTTTTGTGCCTCCTGATAAATTTCCTAGTTTCTTTTGTAGAAACTCACCCAGTCCAAAAATATCAATCAACTCCTGCTCATTTGCCTTTTTTGGTCGGAGATTTTTTACCATTTTAATGAGCTCAATTACGGTAAGATTAGATGGAAAATTCGCAATTTGCGGCAAATAATTCAAGTTATTTCGATACTCCCACTTTTTTAATACGCTCTTCCCATCAATGGTAATATCTCCTTTATTTGGGATAACCATGCCCAACATACACTTAATAAGGGTTGTTTTGCCAGAGCCATTTGGTCCGAGAATAGCAAAAATCCCACCTTTCTTAAATTCCAGATTCAAGCCATCCAGTACGGTTAGTTTCCCAAAATGTTTATGTAGTTCTTTAATTTTTATCATTAATTCTTATCATTATTGGCTTGCTGTCTACTAGCTCATTTGGTGTAAAAACAGGTGATACTTTTTCGGAGAAATTAATAATGTCAACGAATAAACTTCTTAATAATACCAGTGTCTCTGGCGTTTTATTAACGACATAAGAAAAAAGCTTAACCGGTCTGTACGGAACATCACCAATACCATCCTTATCCAAGTCGTAACCCGTATATTCACTCCAATAATTTCCTTCAAACCTATTATCATTTAGCCTACTATTATACGATAAATCAAACGCATTATTCATAAAATTATTTAACTCAAATACATTATCATAACAGCCGCCGCTAAACTTAACAGCCCATCCATTTCTTATAAAATTGTTATTAATATATTGAACCCTGGAGCAGTTTTCGACATTAATTCCAATTGTGTTTTGTACAAAATAGTTATTTTCAATTTGTGCATCATAAATCTCCTTAAGTAATAATCCATAAGATGACATTCCCCAATTAAAGTGGAATGTATTATGGCGCATGTTTATAAACTTTGAAAACATTACCGCTACCCCTGCTCCATTATTTTTGAATTCGTTATGATGGTATTCGTCATTATTCGAAAACATAAAGTGCAATCCATAACGGATATTATTTTCACTCAAATTATTTGATATGTGACTTTTTTTTACAAACTCGAAATAGATTCCATCCCTCAATCCGGAAATATAGTTTTTTTCAACTCGCATATTCGAGCAATGCCATAAATGAATTCCATTTCCTGAGTTAGCTTCATCTTTGGCGATGCCTGTTACATTATTTTTTCGGATAAGGCCATAGTGAGATTTCTCAATAAGAATTCCGAAAAAAACATTCTCAAATTTATTATTACTGATTTCAAAATATTTACTTCTCGAAACTAATATGGCTGCATAATCTTTCACATAACTTTTTCCAACATTCTTAATTGTAAATCCAGAAATTGAAAAGTTGTTAGCTTTAATTATAAATATGGTTTCTTTATTGTCACCATCTACAATGGGATTATCTTGCCCTATAAGGTGAATCTCTTTGGATATTAGGATGTTAGATTCGTGATAGTTGCCAGCTTTTACCAGAATTGTGTCACCATCCTGAGCAATAGAAATAGCCTCTTTAATTGTTTTAATATTACAATTATGGCAAACTTCAATGGTGCTGGCATTAATATTTAATGCAGATATAAATAACAAAAAAAGCAAAAATCGCATACTACTTCTATTTACCGAACTCAATTTTTAATTCATCCCAAGTGTATAAATTTCCACCGTGTTCATTTAGAGTAGATTTAGCTTTCCCGTTATCTTTAAATGCAGATAAATAAGCACCCATGGGGCTTTTAATTTCTTCGCTAATTAAAAATGTAGCCTTTTTTGCATTAACCAACTCGCCTGGGTTTGCATAATTGGCAACTAAAATAAAAGCCAAGCCATCTTCATTTTGCTCCTTATTTATTTCATTTACCATACATTCTATTGCATCAAACATATATGCCTTTCCCTTTTTTGTTACATATTGGGAGGCATGTGTTTTGTCAACAACTGTCATATCACAATAATGACAATGATCAGTACCATATTCAATTTCCTTTGGTTTAACGCTACAAGAACTTATAACAAAAGGAATTACTAATATGATAAGAAATAAATATTTTGATTTTTTCATCTTTTTTCTTTTTGCATGATCGGATAAATAACAACAATTGTATTTTATCCATCAATAAATAAAATGCCTAACTTTTTCTAACCGTTTGCTTTTGGTTTCCCAAGAAAAAACGCTAATATGACCATAGCAGCAGACAAAACAATAAAGTTTACACCCATGGCTGGATAAGAATACACCTCAAAGTTTAACATTTGTTTAAACCCAAAAATCGGTGGTTGATAAGCCATAAGCTCACCAGTTAGCGGATCTATGATTTTCATGATTGCATTTGGATCTAAATTATGACCATAATCATAAAGCCAAATATAGAAATCGTACATACCCACAATTCCAAGTATACTAAGTATTATAAACCACAGTAAATATAGTTTTCTATTCCCTATAAACCCAAATACGATCCCCATCAAAACCAAAATAGCAATTGCAATTGGCATTATTGTAAACTCAATAAAAGGTTTAACAACTTTTCTTTTAACATTTTCTACACTTGGCAAATGTGCCATCCCAATATAATGATTTAGTAAATCGATGTTTTGAACATCGTTAAACTCAACTCCATCTGCTAATCTGTCTATGTGGATATACATCCCCAAAGGCTCAGGATATTGCGGTGCAACAAGTGTTATTTTCCATAATGGAAATATAAATAATGCTAAAAGAAACAGACTTCCAACAACCATTAAAATTTTGTGGCTTTTCATTTTTTTATTCTTTAAAAAACTTACCTACTAATTTCACTGCTGGTAAATTTATGAAAATTTTCAAACCAATTATACTTTTCATAACATAAAAAAATCTCAATAATATAATAATAACGGCCAGTATTTTATAAAAAATTACTGGCCGTTTTAATGATACTAATAGTATCTATAATTTCTTAAAATTCCTCTTCACCAGGAATATCATCATCTAAAGTATATGATATTTTGATGTTTGAATTTTTTGGTGAAACACGAATATATCCTTGCATTTCCTGATGTAATGCTGAACAAAAATCAGTACAGTAGAAAGGCCATACACCTACTTCTTTTGGTTCCCATATAAAGGTTTCGGTTCTACCTGGCATGGTCAATAATTCAGAAGTATTTGCTCCTATCATTGCAATACCATGAGGCACATCATAATCTTGCTCAAGGTTGGTTACATGGAAGAATACCTTATCTCCAACTTTTACACCTTCAATATTATCTGGTGAGAAATGAGAGCGAATCATTGTCATGTAAATATGAACTTCATTACCATCTCTAACCACCTTCGAATCAGCTTCGGTAAGTGTAGCATGTGGATGCTTATTGTCGGCTAATTTGAATATTTTTTTAGATTTAGATGCTATTAAATCAGCAGGACAACCAGCAGCATAATGTGGTTCGCCAATGGTTGGAAAATCTAATATTAACTCCATCTTGTCTCCTGAAATATCAAATAGTTGTGCAGATTGACAAACCTCAGGACCTGTTGGTAAATAACGATCCTTTGTGATTTTATTCATGGCAATCATATATTTATCAAATGGTTTACGTGAGTTACCTCCTGGTATCATCAAGTGTCCAACCGAATAATATGTAGGTTGTCTGTCAAGTACTTCTAAATCTTTAATATTCCATTTAACAACTTCTGATGAAATAAAGAAAGTGGTATAACCATTTCCTCTTGTGTCAAATTCGGTATGCAATGGTCCTAAACCTGGTTGCTGAAGGCTACCATAATTTACAGCATCATACTTTAAAATAGGGATACCATAGCTCTCGCCATCAAAGGCTTTATCCTTAATTGCCTGAAGCATTTTAGTAAATGAGTGTACAGTAATTGTGGCGGCCAATTTACCACTACCAATAATGTACTCACCAGTTGGGTCAACATCGCAACCATGTGGTGATTTTGGAGTTGGCATAAAATATATGGCTCCTGGTACTTCTTCAGGATAAATAACCAATACCTCATCTTCCATTACAGTTGTTGCCATATGTGTGGCATCATCCCAAGTGTTATGGGCATATCTTGCTGGCTCCATTTTACCTACTCCATTTGCAATGTACTCTTCAATTTTTTGCCAGTTAATGGCGGCAATAAAATCTTTATCATGCTGTGATGCATTAACTTCTAACAATGTGTTAGCTTCTTCGGTATTATATGAAGAGAAGAAGAACCATCCATGAGATTTGCCTCTACCAGGGTGCGATAAATCAAAATTAAAACCTGGCATTCTAATCTGGAATGCAATATTCATATGACCACTTTCGGGATCAATTTTAATAAAAGATAACGAACCCTTAAAATTTCCTTTATACTCGGAAATTGGCATATCTCTTTGCGGAATTGGTATACTAAAACGTGTACCTGCAACAACATATTCAGAGTTTTCGGTAACAAAAGAAGAGCTGTGATTACCAGCAGAATTAGGAATCTCAATTATTTCTTCAGTTTCAAAAGTTTCTAAACTAATTCGAGCAATCCTTGGTGTATTATTCTCATTTATAAAAACCCATCTTCCATCAATAATACCATCAGTTTGAGAAATATCAGGATGGTGTGAATCACCCCAAGGCACAAAACCATGAGAAGTCATCAACATTGGTACAGTTTCTTCACTATATCCATATCCTTTTTCAGGATCTTGAGAAAAAACAGGTATTACTCTAAACAAACGACCAGAAGGTAGTCCATAAACTGCTAACTGTCCGCTAAATCCACCAGAAATAAATGCATAATATTCATCATGATCACCTGGAGCTACATAAGCTTTTTCGGCCTGAGATCCTGATAAAGCTCCACTTGAATAACTTTTACCTTTGGATCCTGTTGGTGCCGGATTACAAGCTGCCATGAAAAAGGCAACCGTAAAAATTGCAATTGTTGCATTAAATATACGTTTCATATTATTTATTTTTATTGATTTACATTACTTTTTATTCAAGTCAATTTGCCTTAGATACTCAAAAATTGCTCTGGCATCATTTTCGTTGATGTTTTGATTTGCCATTGGAGCTAGATATTCAGCAAATAATGCTTTAGCGGCATCATTTTCTTTTAGCATAAGCTCTGGGTTAATTATCATATTCATAACCCACTCAGGCGTACGCCTTTGTGTTACCCCAAGCATTGCTGGACCAACATATCTCTTTTTAAATTTATGGCATGCTGTACAGTTAATTTTATATAACTCTTTACCTTTTGCTGCTTGCTCTACATTAATCTCACCCAGGGTAACAACCTCTATGGTTCCAATCCCAATATCGTAAGCGGGGTCATTATTTGCACCCTTAACATTACTATTTTTTTCGGATGTCGAACTGTTTTCTGAACTATTTCCACCACAACTTACCATTGCCAATAGTGAAATAAAAAACAGATTTACTATTATTTTTTTCATAAATATAATTACTTTTTTTACAGATTACTCGGCTGGAACTAGTACATCACCAACTACGTGTATCCATCCATTACTTACTTTAACACTCTGAAGAATTTTTGTGCCGCCCACATAAATATCTCCATCTTTATTTTCTACCACTAAATATTTTCCTGAAGCCATATACAACTTGCGTCCTTTTTTAGCTTCTTTTTTTAATTGCTTAATGGGATAATTTGCCGGTGCAACATGATTAACCAGTATAAAAGCTAACTGACTTTTATTTTCTGGTTTTAGCAACGTTCCAACTGTTCCTTCAGGAAGTTTATCAAATGCAGAATTTACAGGTGCAAATACAGTTAGAGGCCCTGCGTTTACAAGAGCATCCTCAACCCCGGCTGCCTCAACAGCTACAACTAAGGTTGTAAAATCGTCTAATGATTTTGCTACCTGGAGCACATTAGCGTCCGACACACCATCCTGAACACTTGCTTGTCCTTGATGTTTCTTTTCAACTGTTTTCGTATCACTTTTAGCAACCTCTTTGGTTTCTTGCTCTGTGTTACTATTATTGCACGAAACAACTAAAACTGCTAATGCTGATAAAAGAATAAATGAGAGTTTAATTTTTTTCATATTTTAATAAATTAAATTAGAATATTAATCATAAGTATCTATAAATTATTAATAAGTGTTACTAGTACTTAAATGCAAAAATACATACTTCAAGATAAAAGCTCAGTAATTGCGATATGATATATATCACTGTTGGATTTAGATATATTTTGCGCAAAACAACGCATAGTACTTGCTATAACTGGACTATGGGAATTAGAATGTCAGTTTTTCTACATCATGATTTAGAATCAATCTAGATGTAAACAGGATTTAGTAGGTTACACTATGGAATTATTGTCAGGGATAGTAGTATGAGCCGAAAATAGTGTTTTCGGAATACACTACACATATTTACTAACCCTTAAAAATCTTTCACAAAACACCTACGGCGCTTATGTTGTATATAATCGTAGTTTTTCCATGTTGTAGCACCTTTCATGTTGGTCTCAAACATTCCGGTGGTTTCAACAAATTTTACCCCATTATCGATCATTGATTGTTGTAACTCACTAATTAATATGGCTGGCAATCCCATTTTTTGATAATGAGGATCGACACCTGTGAGAAGCAAATCCATTACTTCTGGATTTTTAAGTGCTTTCATAATGTGTGTAAAACCAAAAGGAAATAATTTACCTCCTGCCTTTTGCATTGCTTTTGATAAACTAGGCAAACCAATAATAAAGGCCACCAGCTCACCCTCTTTTCTAATTATTACAATATATTTTGGAAGTAGTATATCCATGTATTTTTTGGCAGCTCCAGCAATTAGCTTATCCGAAAAGGCACTCACATAAGGCAACTCATCAAAAGCACGATTTAATAAATGAAAAATGTCATTAAGATAAAGTTTCATTTCACTTTTTTCTTTTAAATGAATTACCTCTAAATTATTTCGCTTTTTAATTATCTCAACAAGACGGAGAGCTTTTTCGGGCACTTCTTCAATTGTAAGTATAAACTCAACCCAATCATTCTCTTTAACATAACCCAAATCTTCGATGAGTTTTTGCATGTACGGATAATGCATAACCGAAGCAATGGATGGGAGATAATCAAACCCATCAATAAGTAATCCTTGATTATCAAGATTTGTAAAGCCCAAAGGACCATGTACACCAACCATCCCTTTTTGTTTAATCCAATTTTCAGCAGTTTCAAAAAGTTTTTGGGTAACTTCCTTATCATCAATAACTTCAAAACGGGTAAAACGCCCCATTTCTTTGCCTGTTTTTTTATTATAATCTTTATTTATAATTGCACCTATTCGTCCAACACACTTGCCATCCTTCCAGGCTGTCCAAAATTTTGCATCACAAAAATCAAAAGCAGGGTTTGTTTCTTTACTTAACTGCTTTACTTCATCTTTTTTCATTGGTGGCACCCAATACTTATTGTTTTTATATAAACGAAACTGAAAATTAACAAATTCTTTTCTGTCCTTTTCGGATACAACTTCTTTTATTTCAATCATCTAGATAATATTATAGCTTTACAATGCAAATATAGTATATCAATAATTAGAAAACTGATAATTTGGTGTTTTTTAATTGAAATAGTTTATAAATTTGTGCAATAATTAGTTAAAAGTTATAAAGTGGAAAGTTAAAAGTCTGTACAACTTTGCAAACTTTTAACTCTATAAACTTTCAACTTTAAGAACCCTCAATTCGCATTTAAATGGAAAAGATATTAGTTATTGGATGTTCAGGACAAATTGGCTCGGAGCTAGTGCTTGAACTAAGAAATATTTATGGAAACAATAATGTTTTCGCTACGGATATAAAAAATCCTCCAGCTGAAATTCTAAACACTGGTCCTTTTCAAATACTCGATGTATTAGATTATAAAAATCTATTACATTTTGTTGTTCGCCACAAAATAACCCAAGTTTATAATCTTGCTGCGGTTCTATCCGGAAATGCAGAAAAGATTCCATTACAAGCATGGGATATTAACATGAAGGCGCTCATGAATACCCTTCAGGTTGCTCAACAGTCGGATGCGAAAAAGTTATTCTGGCCCAGCTCAATTGCTGTTTTCGGACCAACAACTCCGAGGCATAATACTCCACAACTTACGGTAATGGAGCCGAATACAGTTTACGGCATATCGAAGCTTGCCGGTGAAAGATGGGGTGAATATTTTTATAACAAATATGGGGTCGACTTTAGAAGTGTTCGTTACCCTGGTTTAATTAGCTACAAAACCGAACCTGGTGGTGGAACAACAGATTATGCGGTTGAAATTTTCTTTGAGGCCATTAGAAAAAATAGCTACGAGTGTTTCTTATCTGAAGATACTGCTTTGCCGATGATGTTTATGGATGATGCCATTAAAAACACCATTAAACTCATGGAAACTGATGGTAGTAAGCTGAGTTTAAGATCGAGCTACAACATGGCAGGTATTTCGTTTACACCAAAACAAATTGTAGCCGAAATTCAAAAATCCCATCCTGAGTTTAAAATAACATACAAACCCGATTTTAGGCAAGCAATTGCAAACAGTTGGCCGGCAAGTATTGATGATAGTATTGCTCGTGCAGATTGGGGATTAGAAGATGAGTTTGACATTGAAAAATTGTCGTCACATATGCTTACAAAGATTAAGGAAAAATTAAGCTAGTGTCAAGCCAAGCATATTTTAGCGTAACCAAGCTTTGTCCTTTTTGCCACTAACAGCGTTAAAATTTGTAATGAAAGCTACGGCTATCCTGAAAAATTTTGCCTTATTATTGACAAAAATTACTTCAGCTTTTTGCACACAACACACTTGACTTGACACTAGCAAAAACTTACTCAGATATCAATTCGTCAAGTATATCTTCAATACTACCTGAGTTCCATCGGGCAACTCCTTTTTTGTCTAAAACAACAACTCCTGTTTTACTAATAATAAACGTTGTGGGAATACTTTGACTTGCGAAATCGTTAGGAACAGTTTTATTTTGGTAGAATAGTAATTGATTGAACCCATTTTTTTTTGCAAATGCCCTTACCTTTGCCCTACTTTCGTTACTTACAAGTACAAAACTAACATCGTTTTTGTATTTCTCATGAAGCTCGGTAATACTAGGTAACTCAGCAATACATGGAGGACACCATGTGGCCCAAAAGTTCAAAAAGATTGGTTTATCGTTTAACGACTCAAATGATATTTCATTTCCATCCATATCCTGTAGCTGCCATGTACGCGCCTGATTACTAATTGTAAAGCGCTCATCAGCATCAAGTGTTGATGGTGGAAAAGAAGTAAGCCTGATAAAAAAAGCTGCTACTTCGGTTCGTGTAGAAGGTATAATTAATAGTGAAATAATAATCACAAAAACAGCATCCGAAAGAATGCTGTACCACTTTTTTTTTGCAAAGTAATTTTTAAAATACTTTTTAATGCTGAATGCTCCCAATACTTATAAGTTTGCTCGTTTGTCTAGAAGTTCATTAATCTGATCTTCTGTTAAATCAGGATTTAAAAGCATCTCATCAATTTTTTGTATTGACGATTGAGTGCCATCAATTTTTATAACTGGTGTAATGTCTTCTACCTCTTCTATTTTGGTGTATTCATCCTCACCCAGTTGCTCTCTCAGTTGTTTAACCAAGGTGCTTACCATTTCTTTAACAGGCTCACCAAATTGTCCTTGTAATTGCGCCCCAATCTGATCTTTCATGGTTTCATAATTACTAAAGAAAAACTGAAACTGTTTCAGCATCATAGGGTCAACACCTGGCACATTGTCAAGTGATTCTGTTTCAACAAGTTTTTTAAACAGTCTGAATAGTTCGTCCAGTTCCTGTTTGAATTTTTCATCTTCCATAATAGCGACAAAATTAATAATTTTAGAATTGCAAAGTGTATGAAGTTGAAAGTTAAAAGTGTATGAAGTTGAAAGTTTGTAAAGTATTAAAAGAAAATACGGTCTTCAATCCACTAATTTCTAAACTTTACGGAGTAAATAATAGCTTCAATCTGCCTTAGCAAATTGCGTTTTTTCTTGTTTGGATGATAAACATAACCATATATTGTAATTATTTGGTCGTTGCTAGGATCCACAAAAGTATAGCTAATAAAAGGGCCACCCATAAAATCGTGTTCAACCTTCCAAACACCTCTTAGCTCCTTTGTATAATCCGAAGGAAAATCGTCTACCTGCTTTGAAATTACGGGTATATAGTCTTCGCTGATAGTCATGTAAGTTCCTTCTGATTCACCTGGTATATAGAGTTTGAGGTCACGATTTGTACGTGCAACAATACTGTTTGTCGAAAATTGTTGTTCGTTTACATAAGGTTCTGAAATTATGATGATAGCCTGACTAAAATCAGTAACTTCTTTTCTAATCCACATAAACCCAGACTCTGTTTTGGCAATATAAAATCCTTGTGGAATGGTTATGTCCAAACTAAACTTTTTCCGAACTTCTTTAAGTACTTTATTTTTTGAACTTGGCCTGAAAACTGATATAATTCTGCTTCTTTCAGCTTCACTATAATCACTAATAATTCCGTCAGTGTAATTAATAAATTCGTCAGCAAAAACTAGTGATGATGGAGATGAAATCCTAATTATACGCTGAGGTGCCGACCATTTATTTTTAAACACTTCAACTTTTGTTGCTGTGGCATTTTTATCAATATCAACAATCAGAATATTCCTATGCTTTTTAAACATATCCGAAAAATTGTTAACAGTAACATGAGCCAAATCAAATATTGGTTCTGCCTGCATTAGGCCATATTGGTTTTGTGCAAGATG